>CAVOIX010000035.1:0-5449 GCA_963695945.1 uncultured Acidobacteriota bacterium
GGTCAGCAAAGACCCGGCAGCCGTCGCAGAATGGCTGGGACGCGATGTCTACCCGCGCGAGATCGCGTACGCGCGCGTCGCGGCCGAGAACTCCAACCTGGTCCTCTCGACGACGATCCAGAGTGCCGCGTGGCCCACCGCGCGGATCGTACGCGACCTCGATGAGCTCCGGGCGTTCAAATCGCAGCCCGGCGGGGCCGTCTACGTCGTCGGCGGCGCCGGCCTAGTCAGGAGCCTCATCGACGCGGGGCTGATTGACGAGCTTCGCCTGATCTTGCACCCGGTCGCGCTCGGGACGGGCGCGGGGCTGTTCGAAGGGATCGCCCAGCGCCGGGACCTGGAGCTGGTCGACAGCGAGCGCACCCCCGCCTGCGTCGACCTGACCTACCATGTCCCGGCCCTGAGTACCGGTCATGCCCGCTGAGTTCACCGAGCCCGTCCTCGCCGAGCTTCTGGCACACGGCGGGCACTGGGCGCAGCTACAGGTTCGCCGACCGGGCGAATCAGCTCAGCACAGCCCCGCGCGCTGGCTGACAAGCCGCCGCAGCTCGACCGGCGTGCCGTGCAGCAGTTGCGACGTCTTGGCGCGCTTGAGGTAGCGGTGGGCCTCGTGCTCCCAGGTGAACCCGATCCCGCCGTGCAACTGGATCATCTCGGCGGCCACGTGCCAGAACACGTCGACGCAGTGCCGTTTGGCGAGCGGGCCGAGCACCGGCAGGTCCTGCTGCGACCTGGCTGCTGCGCGCACGGCGGCGTACGCGGTCGCCCGGGCCGAGGCCACTTCCACCGCGAGGTCCGCGCACCGGTGCCGCAGGGCCTGGAAGGCGCCGATCGGCTGGCCGAACTGCACCCGGCGCTGCGCGATTCGAACCGCCTGGTCCGGATGAAAGCCGCGGCGGCAGTGGCAAAATTCGAACACGAGACGCTGGAAATCCTGCAAACGGTGGCGGGTTCGCATGACCGCTACGCGCTGCACGCGATGATCGCAGCGGTGGAGCTTGCGGGAGGTTTTGACAAAGTGATCGCGGAGCTTGCCGACTCTGCGCGGCACAGCGCAGCCGCCGCCATTCTGCTCGATGCGCTGCGTGAGGGAGCCGCGGGGCTTTGGACTTCGCGTCCGGCCAACCCGGTGATTGAGTCGGTGTTTCCGTAAGTGTGCGTAGGGTGGGCTTCAGCCTGTCTGGGTTCCGCGCAGAGGCTCGCATCCAAACCGGACAGACGAAAACTGAAAGCCGATACGATCTATTCCGCTTTGCGTTCGGATTGCAGGTCAATCCCAAGTTGCTGGCATTTTTTGTAGAGGTGGCTGCGCTCCAGGCCCAGGGCGCGAGCTGTGTTGGTCATGTGATGATGATTGCGGCGCAGTTCGGCGAGGAGCACTTCGCGCTCAAAGGACTCCAGCCGCTGCGCCAGGGGTCCCGTTTCGGTTGCGGAGAGCGAATCGCCGTTACGCGACGCCGGCAGTGCGAGTCCGATTTCCTCGGCGGTAATGGTTTCCGCGCTCGATAACAATAAAACCCGCTCCACCACGTTGCGCAACTCGCGCACGTTTCCAGGCCAGGCGTACTGCCGCAGGATCTTCAGGGACTCCGTGGAGAAATGCTTCGGCTTCCAGCCGTTTTGCGAAGCAACCTGCCCGGCGAAATATTCGACGAGGGCGGGATATCTCATCGGAGCGTTCACGAAGCGGCGGCAAAGCGATTGGGAAAACGTAAATGCGATGAAACAAATCCGCGCGGAACGCTCCTTGCGACCATCTCTTCGAGACTGCGGTGCGTGGCGACGACCACGCGCGCGTCGACGGGAATGGGCTTGTCTCCGCCGATGCGCTCGATTTCTCCTTCTTCCAGCACGCGCAGCAATTTCGATTGCATGGCCAGGGGCATGTCGCCGATTTCGTCCAGAAAAAGCGTGCCGCCGGAGGCTTGCTCGAATTTGCCGATATGGCGGGTGGCCGCTCCGGTGAATGAACCTTTTTCGTGCCCGAAGAGTTCCGATTCGATCAGCTCGGCGGGAACGGCCGCGCAATTCAGCGTCACGAACGGCCCCGCATTCCGCGCGCTGCGCTGGTGGATCGTTCGGGCAATCAGTTCCTTGCCCGTGCCGGTCTCACCCTGGATCGCGACGCGCGATTCGCTGGCCGCCACGCGCTCCACCTGGGCCATCAACCGCTCCATCGCCGCGCCCGACCAGATCATTTCGTGCTTGCCGAGCTGGCGGCGCAAATCGCGATTCTCGTCTTCGAGATGCCGCAGCCGCAAAACATTTTCGATGGTGACCAGAAGTTTTTCGGTCGACAGCGGCTTCTCCAGAAAATCAACGGCCCCAAGGCGTGTGGCCTTTACCGCGCGTCTCCACGCTGGCCTGCCCGGAAATCATCACTACCGGCGTGGTCACTCCGGAAGCTTTCAGATCCTGAAGCAGCGAGATTCCATCCTTGCCGGGCATGACCACATCCGAAAAAATCACGTCGAACCGCTGCGCACGGACCAGTTCAAGAGCGCGGGCAGCGTTGTCGCAAACGGTCGCTTCATAACCGGCGAGGCGGAAGGCGCGCGAGAGCGATGCCAGCGTGTTGGGATCGTCGTCGATCAGCAGGAGGTGTGGTTTGGGAGAAATCATGAGCGATTCACCGGATCATCTTTTTTACCGGATCATTATTTCACCGGATCAGGCCACGGTGAAAACGGGAGGATCCACCGGACGGTCCTCCGTGGGAACTCCGCCCTCCGCGGAATGTTTTTGTTCCATCGGCAGTTCGATGCGAAAGGTTCGCCCGCGCCCGGCGCGGATTCCACTTCGATTCTTCCGCCGTGATCGCTGACCACGGATTGCACGATCGCCAGCCCCAGGCCTGTACCCAGGCGCTTGGTGGTGTAATACGGCGTGAAGAGCCGCGCGCATTCCTCGGGCGTCAGGCCCTCGCCTGTGTCGGTGACTTCGATCCGTACCGCCCCTGCGCGTTGCGCGGTGCGCACCGTCAACGTGCCGCCCGCGGGCATGGCGTCGAGGGAATTGAGAATCAGATTTTCCAGCGCGCGCCGCAGCAGGATCGGGTCCGCCTGGGGACGAGGAAGATCCTCGTCCAGATATAACTCCGGCGTAATGGGCGGGCGGCCAACGGGGGCGATCTGCGTCTCGAATAATTTCACGGCGCCGCGAACCAATTCGTTGACGTCCACGGGCTCAAATTGCGGCGGCGGCATCTTGGCGAAATCGCTGAAGCGGCTGACGATGGATTTCAGATTCTCAAGTTCCTCGCGCAGAGTCGCGGTGGACTCGAAAAATACTTCGTCGAACTGTTCTGACGTCTGCTCGCGGGCGCGCTGCAAATTCTCCACGGTGAGCTGCAGGGGGAAAAGCGGATTCTTCAATTCATGCGCGAGACGCCGCGCCAATTCACGCCACGCCGCAACGCGCTCGGTTTGCACCAGGCGCTCGCGCTGCTCGGCAAGCTGCCGCGTCATTTCGTTGAACGCCTCCGCGAGTTGGCCGATTTCGTCGCGCGAGCGCACATTTACCGTAGCTCCCCAGCGCCCGGCGGCGACTTCATGAGCTCCGGCGGCAAGTTCTTCGATGGGACGCGTCACGCGCGCCGAGATCCACCAGCCGAGCAGCATGCCGAGCAGAATCACTCCGCCGCCGACGAGCAATGCCAGGGCACGAATGAAATTGAGCATCTGTACGAGATTTTGCCGCGAACTGCCAACCAACAGCACACCAAGCAAATCCGCATCCCGCCCAACCAGCGGAATGGCGTTGACGGTTTCTGAGTTGGCGTTCAGCGCTGGTCCGGCGGTAATGTCTTGTTGCAGATCCTTCCGGCTCTGTTGCACTTCGCTGATGATTGGAGAGAACAGTTCAGGTTGCGCGACCGGGCCGTGCGCATCGGTCAGCGCCGCGGGCACGAAGCCCTGCTCCAGATTTCGATACAGCAGCGCGCGCATGCCTTCCGGAAGAACCAGCGTCGCCAGGAAGTTTTGATCGAGGCGCTGGCCGCCGATCAGGAAGAGGCGCTTTTCTCCCACTCGCACGGTGCGAACCGCGAGCATGCCCAAATCCACGGAGTCCGGCATGTCCACGCGGCGCAGGAAAGCGCCCTTGGAATTCCAGTCCGGCTCGCTGGTAACCCAATCGTTTTTGTAGCCGAAGCGCGCGGGCCACTCCGAGGAAGAAATCAGCGCGCCGTCATCTCCCACGATGTCGACAAAATCGAGCTGTTGAGATTGCGCGATGGCGCGCGCGTCATTGTAATACTGGGACGCATCGGCCTGCGGACGATTGAGGTCCATGGCCATGCGCAGCGTGGCTTCAGCGTCGGCAATTCCCTGCACTCGATGGGCGATCTCATCCCCGCGCTGCGCGTATTCGCGGTGAAACTAGCCACAAGCGCATCGGTGCGCTGGCGGTCAAACTCCTCAAACGCGCGGCGCGTGTAAAGCGAAACGCCCCAGGCCACCATCGTCACCGCCGCCACGATGGTCAGAACGAAAAACAGCATCAGCTTGATGCGGAAGCTCACGGGAATTGCCTCCGCTCGGCGATGGCGGGCCAAGCCAAACATCGGCGAGGTCCCATCCACCCCAGCGCGGCGCCATCCAGTCGCGCACCTGCGGACTGAGGCCATAACTTTCGGAAACGTGAACCAGAGGAATCACGCGAAACGCGTCGATGGGCGCGCGCTCGGCGGCGTAATCCTGCTCAAGGGTGCTCAAGTCGGGTGCCGGGGGTTCACCGAGCCAGATTAAAACACCGGCGAGCGCCGCCGCGCGATCCGGCGTGGCGATGCGGTGGCGAACGAGCCGCAAATCCGCGGCTGAGCGCTTAGCCGCGGCATCATCGACCTGTTCGTGTACCTGAATCATAATTCCTGCTTCTCGCAAATTAACGGTCACGCGGTCCGCGATGGCGCGAGCCTCAGCATCGCCCGAATCGTAGCCGAGCACAAGGGGCACGGAACGGGAAAGTTCGCGCCCGGATGCGGCGGCCAAATCCTTCGCCCGCGGCAAATTCCACCTGAATCCTTGGAATGTCCCCGACCCGTTGGACGTCTCGTGATCGCCGTCTTCGTCGATCATCACGAGCGCGAAGTCGTCGATCTCGACGAGCTTGCCCTTGATCTTCTTGCCCGAAGGCAACTCGACCATAACGTGGCGCGGCGGCGCCGTCGCAGAGGGCTCACCAAAAATCCCTGTGCCCCCGGCGGTGAAAATCGCGTCCTGCAAGTGCGGCGGGTCGTATTTCGAGCCGATTCGCGCAAGGTCTTTGTCGACTGAATGACATCGCGTGCAATGACCCTTGCCGTAAAAATACGCCTTGCCGGCCGCGACATTGCCCACGAGCATCCTCGGGTTGTAAGTCGCTGCCGCATTGGCCTCGACATCGATGCTGTGCAGGTACGCCGCAATGTAGCAATACGTACGGGTCGAGCGGCCCGCGCTACACATAG
>CAVOIX010000036.1:0-9847 GCA_963695945.1 uncultured Acidobacteriota bacterium
CGGCGCGGACGTGGTCCTGTGTCGAACCATGCTGCAGCAGCGTGCCGATGGTGGAATTCGTTCTGGGCCGTCTCCGCACGGTTTTGCGTCCGGGCACGCGTGTCGGCTTCCTCGAACCCGACTTTCGCACGCTGCTTGCTGCGCTTGAGCTTACCTCGAAACCACGGGCCGGCACGGAGCTGGAACCCTTGCGGGATTTGGGCTTTCGCCATCAACCAGCTGTACCTGGCAAACCGGATGTCTTCCGGACGTCGGCGCGACCCTGGGTCGAACGCTGGAGAACGGCCGGCTACCGGCAACGTGCGTTCCGTTTGGATGGGAAGGCCCGTTCCAATGCGCCCTGATGGTCGAGAACATGCTGATGTTCTACGACGAGGTCCGCGCTCGCCTGGAAGCATGGGGATCCTCGCCGGCGAGGAGATCGACCGGGCAACAACGCATGCTGCGGGCGCTGGGCCACGGATAAGCTGCCGGCGGTGTGGGGTATCCATCGGCGTGACGTGCAGGGTCCGATCCATGCACCGGTTTCGCAGTCGGCCTTACCCGGCTTGGCGAATCCGCAGGTCCACGCATGCGGCCGCGTAACTGGCCTCCAAATCCAAGGGCACGGCCAGGTCTGCCCCGAGCCACAGCGGTAAAGTGGGCAGCGGTTGCTCGATCTCCAGCGTCACTGGCCAGGCGAGTAGCAGGCCTTTCTCATCGCACCAATCGACCGATAGGCCACCGCCGATAGCGGCCCGGCGGGCCCATAGATTGTGGTTTTTGGGAGATTACTGAGAAGTTGAGCCACGCCGGCTTTCGTCACCGCAGTACTACCAAGGTAAAGACGTTTAGATTCGTCAGTTCGCGGATGAGAAGCACACCTTTATCCGTCACCTTGGTTCCCTGGAGAAATAGGCCTTCCAGGCTTCATGCGGTCAATCGAGCGTATCGGATTTCGGGGGATGACCTTGGGCTTCCTGCGGGTTTCTGCTTCCGTTCCCGCGCAGCCAAGCTTTCTCGGATTTTTTCCCACTCGACCCTGGCTTGCACAATTGTTCCGGTGGTATTGGACTGACTGTGACGCTGCCTTCCCCGTCGTCGTATAAATACTCGGTGTAGGAGCTGTCGGAGATGCAGCTGTGGCGTGGCACCGAAGTTTCGGGTTTGGGGTTGTTCATGGTTTGGCCGCCTTTGGAATAATTGAGAACCGCATTTGCACAATGAATTCACCGTCAATGATTAGCATGGCATGATACACTCCATGAACCGGAATGTATGACGCGCAAACACGGAAAATGCCCATCAATTCCTGAAGCGTATCGGCAAAATTCAACGTGACGGAGCGTTCGTATGTGTGTTCCAACGTGTCCAATCGCTCGATGACGAGCTTTGCCGCATTGTGCCGTGACCGTTTCTCGTCCACGATAACGAGATCGCACAAGGTCAATCCAGTCGCGATGGGTCGAATCGCCATGTGTTGTTCTCAACATCTACATCTTGAAGCATTATATCAGGTGGGAGGCTCGCGGACCTCACGCCTTCTTCGGCTCCACCGGCAAGAGCGGCCGCATCCAGCACCACCGCGCACGGCCCGCGCCGGCCAGCCGCCGCTTGTCTGCCCATCAGGCTGACGCAGCATATGGTGACTTAGCGGCCGGTAGTCGAGGATCGGTTCGACCTTGGCCGTGGCGTCCGCCAAAAAACGTCGACCGCGCTAAAGCCTTTGTCAGGATCGCTCAACGTCAGCCAGATGGCGCGGATCATCAACGCGAGCATGCGGTGATAGCCGTCGAACCCCCCTTGGTCTTCTCGCTCGAGATACGTCTGGATGGGCCCGCGTTCGCCGGCGAGGGCCTGATCGAACACCAGCCAGACCTTGTGGTAGGCGCTGGCGAAATCCGGACTCAACTTGGTCAAGGCGTGCAGACTGACCTTGCATCACGGCTCGATACGCTCCAGGCAGCGGTAGGCACGGACCAGCGGGATCAAATGGCTCGGCTTGGCGTCGGGATGGCTGGCCCAGTCCGACATCCGCTCGGCCAGGCCAGTCCCATCCTGTGCACCATTTTCCAGGGCACGGCCCACCTTGGCCCAGTTGGGGGTGTCGGCGCGCAGGCCCTCGGCATTGGTGTGGATCCCGTTGCCGTAGATCGTCTCCCTGTATGGCGTTGCACAACTCGACGGCGTAAGCGGCGACACAGTTGGTTCGTTCCGGCCGGCACGACATCTTGTGGATGATGGCGCCGATGTCGCGATTGCCGGTCGCCACGTGCAGCGTGGCGAAAAGCGACTTCTGTTCCCCAATCCTTTTGGCTCTTCGCCTATCCTGCTTATCGAATTCACCGATTCTTCTTTTGCTTTTTCTCCAATCGCCTGTAGATTCTCACCTTCGTAACCCGTGTTGTTTTCTGGTTCCCAATCGCTCCCGAAAAAGGTGCGTGGAGGTTCCCTGTGTCTGGACAGGGTACGGACACCTTTTCGCGGGCTCATCATGAGGTTCGTCATGGCCATGGATTTCTGGAAGCATGGCTCAATCGGCTGCAGAGTGATATTCGCACGCCGTATCGTCGTGGCGATCAACTGCGCAGGAAACGAACGTTCCTGCAGCTGGAAACGCTGGAAGACCGCACGATGCCGTCAACGATCGCGAGATGGAATTTCGAGAACCTTCCGATTGCCGTAAATAATGGCCCGGCTCCGTCCACGGGGACTGGCACGGCTAGCGGCCTTGGAATGACGAACTCGTTCAAAACTACTAGCGGTTCCGGCGGTACCGGCAGCGTGAACACGGACGACGTTTTGCTGGGTGCGTCCGGCGACACAGGAAGCGATGGGCATGCCGATTTAACCCAGGCCTGGCGGATCCGCGGGCTGAACCCTGGCAACGGCTGGACAAGCCAGGCGGCGATCGGCACGCAAGGAGCCGAGTTTGCCGAGCACCGTGGGGTACACCTCCATCAACGTGAGCTTCGATTGGTACGCGACAACTCAGGGTGAAGGGAAATTGCAGCTTGAATACACCACGGATGGCACCACGTGGAATAACGTCGCGATTACTGTCCCGGCGGGCGACGCAACCACCGTCCATACCAACCCTACCGGCGGCTCAGCCAATACGGTCATCGGTTCGTACGTGCAGATTTCGGGCCAGAATTGGTCTACCGGTTTGACCGCGACCATTTCCGATCCGAATGCCGTGAATGACCCGAATTTCGCCATCGAATTGGTGAACGCTTCGACCGGTGCGGACTGCGTCAACACCGCCGGAGCGGCCTTGAATAACAACTCGGGCAATTGGCGGTTCGATAATGTGACAATCTCGGGGACCGTCCAGCCGGCTGCGCCAGACGGTGACGAGTCCCACCGCAAATCCCGTCGGCATCAACACGGCCACCCTAGGCGGCACCGTAGCCAGTATCGGCAGCCAACCGGTCACCGAGTATGGCGTTGTGTACGCCCTGACCGCCAGCATCACTGCCAAAATCCCCTGCAGATCGGCAACTCCGGCGTTTTCAAGGCGGTCGATAACGCAGCACTCTCGGTCGGCTCCCCTTTCACCGTCTCGGTCGGCAGCCTGGCAGGGACTTCCGGCTACTCCTACGCCGCCTATGCCACCAACAGCGTCGGTACGAGCTACAGCAGCATTGCCACTTTCACGACGCAAAGTGCGAATGCCCCCACCGTGGATACTCCCACCACAGCCTTGATTACCGGCACAAGCATACCCTGGGAGGCACTGTGGAGACAGACGGCGGGGCGCCGGTCAGCGAAAGCGGCGTCGTCTACTCCTCCACCAACCACAATCCCCAGCTTCTCGGCAGCGGTTTCAAGAGAGTCGGCGGTTTCGTGATCGGCACGCCCAGTCACGGTTACCACCCGCCAGCCATTTCGCGTTTCCTCGGTTACTTGAATCATCCAGGCGCCAGCTTTCTCCGCCGCTGGAAGGCGCGGCAAAATTGCCAGCCCAATTATCCATATAAATGTTCCGCAAGTCTTCGATAATTTGGTTTTCGTCGCTCTCCCTAACCGAGACAGGTGGGCAGGATCAAGAGTTCCACGATTGAGTAATTCACGCATCCGGTCGTAAAATTGCAGACCATTGTGACGCGCTTCACGCAGGTCGCTGGTTTCATCCTCGCTGGCTCGGTGTAATCGATGAAGCCCGGTACCATTGCTGAGGTTGTGATCCGTGGTGCTGCCGACGGAAAACAAGACTGCCGCGCGGGTGCTGGACTACAATTTGTCATCGAGATTGAAAGGGGCGGGAATATGGCATCCACTCAGCACAGCACGGTTGCGCCGCCGCGACTTGCACGGCTGCGAGACTTTGTCGTCGCGTTCGGCAATTTGGTTGAGAGCGCTTCCGGCGAGCAGGAGATACTCTGCGAGGGCTCGCGCCTCTTGCGAGGACTGATTGCGGTCGACGACTGGCTTCCTGCGCGGTATGCGGAGTCATCGGAAAACCGATACCAGCAATATTTGCTCCACGCCGATTCGCGCGAGCGTTTTTCGGTGGTCAGTTTTGTCTGGGGACCTGGACAAAAATCTCCCCTTCATGACCATACCGTGTGGGGAATCGTGGGAATTCTGCGCGGCGCGGAGCTGGAGCAGAGCTACGTGCGTACCAACGATGGGAATTTCACGGAAGAGGGCACGCCGGCCCGGCTGGAAAAAGGCGAAGTAGCCGCGGTGTCGCCCGCGATCGGCGACTTTCATCGCGTGTCGAACGCCCTCGAAGACCGTTCCTCGGTGAGCATACATGTCTACGGCGCCAACATCGGGGCCATTCGACGATCCGTGTACGAACCCAACGGTATGAGCAAGACGTTCATTTCCGGATACTCGAATACGGAGTTGCCGAACATCTGGGATCGTTCGAAGGATTCCGGCGCTTGAGCCGCTATCGACCGGGAAGATAAACCCACATTCCTGAGCAGAACGCAAAATAAGTTGTGACATAATTGGGTGGTGGCCGTGACCCCAACGGTTTTTCCCCAACGGATTTGCCATGCACTGCGGCGCTCGCCCGTTCCCAAAAGCCTTCGTACCGTAATCAACTGCTGGCTCAACGCGACCCTGGCGTTCCTGGTTCTTTCCACCTTTTTGGCGGCCCCTGCGTGCGCGACGAACCTGAAACCCGAAACCGCCGCGGCGTTCGACCGCTACATCGCCGCGACCGAAGCGCAAATGGATGACGACAACCGCCTCGATCGATTCCTCCTCGTGGATCGCTTTCCCGATTCGCAGCGCCAGGCGATTTACGACCAGCTGAAAAGAGGCCAGCCGTTTATCGAAGAACTCCGCACGCAACAAGACCACCAGCCAATTGCCATTCCGAGTGGATTGATCCATCACTGGGCAGGTGTCCTGTTCATTCCCGGAGCTACCGTCGCCGATGTAACCGCTGTCCTGAACGATTACGCTCACCAGCCGGAAATTTATGGGCCCGACGTCCGCGAAGCAAAATTACTCGAGAAGCATGGTGAGGAAGCGAAGCTTTTTGAACAGTTTTATAGCAAATCCATCGTTACCGTCGTTCTAAACGTTCGATTCGACGTGGTGCAGACCCAGGTGGGGAGCACGCGCAGCGAAAGTGTGTCCCGCTCCACCCGCATCGCGGAGGTTGAAGATTTTGGAGGCCCAAACCAGCGTGAACGTCCGGAAGGAAAGGAGTACGGCTACATGTGGCGGCTCAACAGCTACTGGCGCATCGAGGAAAAGGATGGCGGAGTTTATTTTCAAAATGAGACCATCTCCTTGAGCCGGACCGTTCCTGCGTTACTGGCCTGGATTATCAACCCCTTGACGAAAAGCATTCCCCGCGAGCTACTTCTTCGCATTCTGAACGATACTCGAATCGCTGTCCTGAAACGCAGGGCCACGACCGGTCATCAAAAGTAGTCAAAAAACGCGCATTAATGATTCATTCCCGCGAACACCTTCTTTACATTTTCGGGTGCTGAAGCTGCAAAAAGATTTTTGGCTCCGCCAATGGCGATTTCCTCCGAGTCTGCCGCAAGTTCCTTCATCGTCTCGGCGATAAACGCGTCCAGGGGCATCTGGCGCAGCGCGCCGGGAGGCGCCTTGGCGGCGCCGCCGAGTTCAGTCGCTACGTAGGGTGGAATCAGTTCAATGACCTTTACGCTGGAGTTTTTCAATTGCTGACGCAGCGAGAGCGAAAAAGAGTGGACTGCTGCTTTTGTCGCGCAGTAAACAGGAAATATGGAGAGCGGGACGAAGGCCAGGCCCGAAGAAACGTTCAACAGAGTGGCCACCGGCTGGTTCTTCAAGTGCGGCAAAAACTCCGCGCAGACGCGAATCAAGCCGAGCAGATTGGTTTGAATTTCAGCCAGCATCGCAGCATCGTCGATCGGTTCGCCGGATGCGAAGTCGTGCCTTCGCTGCACGCCGGCATTGTTGAATACGCAGTTCAGGGCAGGGAACTCCTCCATTACTTTCCGGGCAATGCTGCGAACGGAGTTTGCATCCTTCACGTCCAGCGCGAAATAGCGCATGCCGGGATTTTCCGCGCAAATGCTTCGCAATCGCTCTTCACGACGTCCGCAGATAATCACCTGGTTGCCCAGGCGATGAAATGCTTCCGCGAGACCTCGTCCAATGCCGGACGTGCCGCCGGTGATGAAAATGGTATTCGACTGCATTTTCATTGAGAGTTCCCCCTATAATCCGTGGACAATCGCCTACGCCGGCGCTGGCGATTACGGTCCACTATTCTACAGCGTCGCGCGCGAGGAGAGGGCAAACCATGAGGGCGCGTGTTCAGTGTGCGGCAATTTTCCTGTTGATGTCCTTCGCCGTTTCCGCGAAAGCGCAGCAATCTTTCGAGACCCGCCGGCGATAACTATCAATTGAAGCCCTCGCCGAAGACCGTGACGTGGGGCTACTACGACGCCAAGACGCCTCCGGCGCTGCGGATTCAATCCGGCGACACCGTGGAAATTCAGACGCTGATTACCGCCAGCCGCGAGCGCTATGAAAGCGCCGGCCTGTGGCCGGATCGCGTGGAACCGGCGTGGCGCGAAATCTACGAACAGGTGAAAGATCACGGCCCAGGGATCCACATGCTCACCGGACCGGTGTACGTCGAGGGCGCCCAGCCCGGAGACGTACTGGAAGTTCGCATTCAGAAAATTCGACTGGCCATTCCTTATGCGTTGAACGCTTTTTCGCCGGGACGCGGCTTTCTGCCGGAGGATTTTCCCTACGAGCGCGTGAAGGTGATTCCCCTGGATGAGAAACGAATGGTCGCGAATTTTGCAGATGGCATCGAGATTCCCCTGCACCCGTTTTTTGGAAGCATGGGTGTGGCTCCGCCTCCGAGCGCGGGACGTATCAGCAGCGCCCCACCATGGGTCAACGCCGGCAACCTGGATAACAAAGAGCTGGTCGCGGGCACCACGCTATACGTTCCCATTCATGCGCCTGGAGCGCTGTTCCAGGCGGGCGATGGCCATGCGGGGCAGGGAGATGGAGAAGTGGACATCACCGCGATGGAAACGTCGCTCATTGGCACGTTTCAGTTCGTGCTCCATAAGGACATGCATCTGCGCTGGCCGCGCGCCGAAACTCCAACTGAATTCATAACCATGGGATTGGACGAAGACCTGACTGGAGCGACCAAAATGGCGGTTCGTGAAATGATCGATTTCTTGATGCAAGAGAAGCATATGACCCGCGACGACGCGTACATGCTGGCCAGCGTGGCCGCCGATCTGCATATCACACAGGTGGTCGACGGCAACAAAGGCGTGCACATGATTCTCTCGAAATCGATTTTTATGAAAGAGAAATAAATTTCTGACTACTTTAGCTTGCCGGCATACTTGGCGACTCCGGCGAGAGCGCACGCTTCGTCCTTGTCGCTGCCGGGTGCGCCGCCAATTCCGATCGCGCCGATTACGTCGTCGCCCGCTTTGATCGGAACGCCGCCTGCGAGTGCGACTCTATCGGGTCCGATGTTGGGAATTTTCTGTGCCTCCCAGATTTTCACCTGGTCGCTGGATTTTCCCTTGAACGTGAGAGCGGTGAAGGCCTTGCGGCGCGCGGTGTCGGCGTTTTGCGGGCCGCTGCCATCGTCCCGGAGCAGGACCTTGACGGCTCCGCTGGCATCGATCACAACGACCGCGGGATGGTAGTTATGGGAGCGGCAATCGTCCAGCGCCGCCTGAGCGATGGCGTGCGCCAAGTCCAGCGAAATGGCTTTCTGCATAATCACTTCCTGCGGTAGAACCGCGAAGGGGCTCGCGGCCAGGACTGTAAAGGTGGCTGCGCGCGCAAAAAATAATTTCAAACCATGAGGCATTTCCAATCCTCCTGTCACCGCAGTATGCGAGTCCACTACTTTGGCGAGGACTTATCGCCGGCGCGCTTTGAAACCGACTGCTCGTAGGCGTTTTCTTCCTGGATGGTGCAAAAGGACTCTGAGAAATCCCAGGTCGGCTCCAGCTTGTGAAGTTTTGGAGGACTGCTCCAGACTTTCGTATACGCCTTGGGATCGTCCATTGTGAGGGTTAATTCCAGGGTGTCATGATTCAAGCGGCGGTAACGTTCCGTGAGGCGCATCTGGTCACTGCGCGGATTGCCGTAGGAGTCCGCCCAAGGCTGATCGTTCAGGCCGATCGTGTCCACCACGAAAGTGTCTCCCTCCCATTTGCCGACGGAATATCCAAACCAAGTGGGTTTGGGATTTTCGGGAAGCGTTCGCCCATCGGTCCAGATGGTGCGCCAGACGTGATGTTCTTCGTAAAAATAGATACGCGGCCCGGAATCTGAACGATCTTATACGGATTTGGATGAATAATGACCTTCGGGACGCCTTTGGGCTGACAGCGAAATACGGAGGGATCGTTTTCTTTTCCAGGAACCGCTCTTGGCCCGAGCTGTGGATAGGTTGAATCGAATCTGGCTTGCCCCCACGACGTCAGCGGCGGGCGAGCTTTTTCATCGATGGCGCCCGGACCGGGATACTCCATCCACATTCCGGACAAGTCGTGGGAGAGTGTAGCAGGCGTGGACGAATCTTTAGTCTGCTGCGGTGGTTCGTTGGTTTGCGCAGCAACGCCGGCGCAGCGGCCAGCATTACAATCAGGAGACTCAACACCCCCGGCGACCGATCGCGCATCCGGCACTCCTAAAACGTTCAAATGGATACTTAAATTCCGCATAGTCTGACTCAATTGACAGTCCATGGTCCAGTGTGTTTTGCTGGCACGAAAATAAATTGCCATGTGATATCGTGCACGCCGTGCGTGGAGTGTCGCGCGATGCCGCAAGCGCGCCAGGCGCAGGAGACTGCAGATGATTGCCCGGAAAGTGATCCATGCGGCGCGAATAAGAGAATCGTTTCTCACCGCCCTGATGACTGTGGCAACTGGGTTGATTCTGCCGGTCGCGAACTCCGCTCAGGGGACGAGCACGGTACCACGGACGACGGCAACGGCTGTCACTTCCTCGCGGGACTCGTCTTTCAGGATGCGCAGCGCCTTCCGGACGGTGTTGCTGGCCAGTTTCGCGCTCCTGGGCGAGGCGCAGGATTGACGGCAGCATCTGCCCGGGCGTCAGCTGGCCGGAGGCGATCTGGGCGCGCAGTAACGCCGCTAGCTGCTGCGATGGGGGTACTGCCAGGTACCACGCTCTACCACGGCATACACGTTACGGGGGTCCCCGAGTCCACGAACCCAGTCAGGCCCTGGTATGGCGAAGGATGCCATGGCGTGCCTAGACTCAGGCCAGAAGGCCCCGATATACGTGAGCGCCCCCGGACGGTGAGCTAACACCGCTACCCGGGGCTGACCGGAAACGAGGTCCGGCTGTGCACGATGATCCCAGCCCCCAGCCCAGCCCG
>CAVOIX010000037.1:0-22825 GCA_963695945.1 uncultured Acidobacteriota bacterium
TGATTGCATAAGAACGAAGGCTCGATCGTGATCCGAGTAAGCTTGGGTTGGAGGACCAAAGCTCTTGGAAGGAAAGGAGCCCTCGATGATGCTTATTGGATGTGATTACCACCCGAGTTGGCAACAGATTTGTTGGCTGGATACGGCGACGGGAGAGACCGGAGAGAAGAAGCTGGATCATGGGACGGGAGAGGCGGAGAGATATTATCGACAGTTGCCTGGGCCCGCGTTGATTGGGATGGAGTCGACGGGGAACTGCCAGTGGTTTGTGGAGATGTCCACGACTGCAGGGCACCAGGTGTGGATCGGCGACGCAGCGAAGATTCGGGCCAGCGAAGTGCGGCAGCAGAAGACGGACAAGAGAGATGCGGCGTTGATTTTGAAATTGCTGGTGGAAGGAAGATTTCCGCGGATCTGGACGCCTTGGGGGAAGAGAAGGATTTGCGGCAGCTTCTGATTCACCGGCACAAGCTGGTGCGGATACGCGTGCAGGTAAAAAACGAACTGCAACACCTGGCGATGAACCAGGGAGTGACGAAGAAGAGAAAGTTGTGGAGCAAAACGGGCGAGCAGGTGCTGCGCGAGTTGCCGTTGAAGCCCTGGGCCAGCCGGCGGCGAGAAGACCTGTTTAAGATAAGAGAAATGCTGAATGGGCAAATTGATTTGCTCGATCAGGCTGTGGCGCGAGTCGCACAGAAAAACGAAAAGGCGCGGCTGCTGATGACACAGCCGGGCGTGGGACCGATTACTTCGATGGCGTTCGTGCTGACGATGGGAGATGTGTCCCGGTTCCCGCGCGGCAAGCAGGTGGCCAGTTATTTAGGGCTGATTCCCCGGGAGTACAGTTCGGGCGGGCATCAGCGGCTGGGATCGATCAGCAAGCAGGGCAATGGTTTTATGCGGATGCTGCTGGTGGAAGCGGCGCAGTGCGCGGTGCGTTGCGATCCGCAAATGCGTTCGGAATATTTACATCGCTGCCATCGCAAGGCGAAAGCAGTGGCCAAGGTGGCAGCGGCCAGGAAGTTGGCGATTCGACTCTACTGGATGCTGCGCACCAATCGAGGGTATCCAGAAGTCGTTCGTGTCGAGAGCAGCTCGCGGGTGCCGCTGGTCAGCGCAAGCTAGACCGAAGGATTGATTGGGCGCTCTCGTCCCAGTTACGGCTGGGATTCGGATAGAAGAATCATGGCCGATGTTTAGGTCGTATCGATGGTTGGCGGAACGATCCGCCGAAAGCTGATTCACCGTGAACGTTTCAGAGCTTTGGTCCTCCACCACTCTGGCAACCACGCGGTGCGAAAATCACTGCTCGGAACAATTGTGCCTTGACACCGCCTTCGTTCTTATCGAGAGGCACCCGGCAGCGGGCGCAACCGACTGAACACCAGGGCTCGGGGCTATCTCCCGGGTTAGAACGGCAAGAATTAATGCAGCCGCGGGCACCCCTCCGGCATCCAAGCCGTATGGCTACCACCGTTCCGAACCCAAGTCTTCGGCCGCGCGAGGTATTGGCGGCATGGGGAAGAATCCTGACTGGTAGGGTTCCCATGCTGTCCATCGAGATTACCCGGGAGTGCCCGCTGAGCTGTCCCGGTTGCTATGCGTATGGAGACACGCACTTGGGCGGCGGGGTGACCCTCAGTGAACTGAGCGATTTCCGTGGGGATGAGCTGGTGGCTGGTGTTCTGCAGTTGGTGCGCAAACACAAGCCCCTGCACGTGTCGCTCGTCGGCGGTGAGCCCATGGTGCGGCATCGCGAGCTGAGCCGCATTCTGCCGGCGCTCTCGAAGATGGGCGTGTTTTCCCTGGTAGTGACCAGCGGCGTGCTACCCGTTCCTGCGGAGTGGATGACCCTGCCGCGAGTTCGCGTGGCCATTTCGGTGGACGGACTGCCAGAGCATCACGACGTCCGCAGAAAACCAGCGACCTACGAGCGCATTCTTAAAAACATCGAAGGCCGCGAGGTGAACATCCACTGGGTGGTTACGCGCCCGATGATGGAGCGCGCAGGGTATCTCCAGGAATACGTGAAGTTCTGGAGCGACCGCGCGGAAGTGAATCGCATTTGGGTAAGCGTTTATTCTCCTCAGATCGGAGAGCACAGCAACGAAATGTTGACTTCTGAGGATCGCGCATCGTTGGCCCGTCAGTTGCCGTCTTTGGAAAAACAGTATCCCAAGCTGCTCTTTAATGGCGGCATCGCTAAGGCGTTTCTGGCTCCGCCCAATGATCCGGAGGAGTGCCTGTTTGCGAAAATGTCCGCCAACTATTCGGCGGATTTTAAAACCCGCGTCGAACCGTGCGTCTTTGGCGGCACGCCCGATTGCACTCAGTGTGGTTGCGCGGCGAGCATCGGTTTGCATTGGATTCGAGGGGTAAAAGTAGCCGGCCCGTTGAGGATCGATCATTTCGTGAGCAGTTCGGTAAGGATCGGTCTTTGGATGAACCGTCTGCGCTCGCGGCCAGCGCGGCCGACGCGGTGGGATCCTTCGGATTCTTCTGGAAGCACCAAGAGCGACAAGTTAGTTCAGATTCAATCCTGAGTCTAAATTCCTCTCCGGAAATTTACGGTGCGGTAAAGCCCTGTGCCGCCTCCGGGGCGCTTTGCTGCTAATGCAGCATGATTTCTCACCGCTTTTACGGTGGGCTACGGTGTGCCCTCGGCACTCTTTGCGATCTGGAATTCGCAGATCGTCTACGAGCGGTTCTGTTTGCCGCTGGCGCGCGCATCCGATAGAATAGGGTTCTTAGCACTCATCGCGCGGCATTCGTGCCGCACTTTTACGACGCTCGCAAGCATCTGGCGAGAGAATGGCTGACCCACTGATCGGCGCGGATCCCGTCTACGACGCAAGCGACGAATATTGTCCGGCACCTGAGCCGATCCCGGCGCCCCCAGCCTGGCAGGACGGCAGCTTCCGCATTGGGATTCACACATCGATTGCCGGAGATATCGCCGGGTCGCTCGATACCGCCGCAAAGCTGGGCGCGAATGCCCTGCAAATTTTCTCTGCGAGCCCCCGAATGTGGCCGAGCGGAGGTTCGCGTATCGCCGGGGCGGATGCTGCGCGATTTCGTGCGCGGCGCGCGGAGTTGAGCCTCGGGCCGCTGGTCATTCACGACAATTACCTGATCAACCTGGCTTCGCCCGATCGCGTGATGCGCGCGAGGTCCATTCAGGCTTTCCATGATGAATTGGTTCGCGCGGTATCATTGGGAGCGGACTTTCTGGTTGCGCATCCCGGCTCCGGCCTCGGGACAGACCGGGAGCAGGCCATCGCCGAAATTGCACAAGGGATGCGGCAAGCGGCGCGTGGCGTGAAACTCGGATCGCTGCGCATCCTGATTGAAAACACCTCCGGCATGGGCTCCGCAGTAGGCGCGCGATTTGAAGAAATCCGAGCGATACTCGATCAGACTGCCGATTTGCCGATGGGAGTGTGCCTGGACACCGCGCACATGCTCGAAGCGGGATACGATATCGCGACGCATGAGGGACTGGAGGCGACCATCGCCGCGGTGGATCGCACCGTGGGACTGCACCGCGTTTATGTCCTGCATATCAACGATTCCAAAACGCCGCTCGGCTCGCGGCTGGACCGGCACGAACATGTGGGGCACGGGAAGATTGGCCTGGAGGCGTTTCGCAGGATTTTGAATCATATGAAGCTGGGACCGGGAACGGAAGGATTGGCGGGGCGCGCGTTTATTCTGGAAACTCCCATTGACCGACCCGGGGACGACCGGCGAAACGTGCGGGCGCTGTGGGAACTGGTGGGATTGAGCGTACGGCAGGCTCCGCGGGCTGAGAATGGGTTTTCGATGTTGAAAGCCAAGAAAAAGGCTTCGACAGCTTCAATAAAGGGCTCACAGAAAGCGCAAAAAAAGAAAAAGACGGCGAAGACTGCAAAACAAAAACGCTGAGCATTACAGGGCAAAGGCCGTAGGCTGTGCAATTCTCGCGGAGGCTGGAAAACATCCCGTGACGGAATACGATCCGCAAGCGATAGAGAAAAAATGGCAGGAGCGCTGGAACGCGGACCATGCATTCGAGGTCGACGCCGATCCATCAAAACAGAAATACTACGCGCTGGAAATGCTGCCGTACCCATCGGGCACCATGCACATGGGCCACATGCGCAACTATACGATTGGCGACGTGGTGGCCCGTTTCCGGCGCATGCAGGGATTTCATGTGATCCACCCGATGGGCTGGGACGCGTTCGGGCTGCCCGCCGAAAATGCCGCGATTCAACGGGGCATTCACCCTCGGGAATGGACTCTCAGCAACATTGCCTCGTTTAAGCGCGTGCTGCAAAGATTTGGATTCAGCTATGACTGGCGGCGGGAAATTTCCACCTGCGAGCCGGAGTACTACAAGTGGAACCAGTGGCTTTTTCTGCGCATGCTGGAAAAGGGAATTGCTTACCGCAAGCGCAGCCGCGTGAACTGGTGCCCGAAGTGCCAACCGTGCTGGCCAACGAGCAGGTGATCGACGGATGTTGCTGGCGGCACGAAGACACGCCGGTCGAAGCCAAAAATATTGAGCAATGGTTTCTGCGCATCACGCAATACGCCGACGAGCTGCTGAACGCGCTCGACCAGCTCGAAGGCGGCTGGCCCGAACGCGTCCTGACCATGCAGCGCAACTGGATCGGCAAATCGCGCGGCACGCGTGTGCGTTTTGCCGTGGAGAAATTTCCGGACACTGCGATCGAAGTCTTCACCACGCGGGTCGATACGATCTACGGCGTGTCCGGGCTGATTCTTGCGCCGGAGCATCCGCTGCTGGCTCAGCTTGTCGCGGGCGTCGAAGGCCAGGTGGAGATCGAGGAGAGTCTACAGCGGCTGCGGCGCCGGACGACGCGCGCCGCCGACATCGCCACCGCGGAAAAAGAAGGATTTTTTACCGGCCGGTTCGCCCGGAACCCGTTCAGCGGTGAAAAGATTCCCATCTGGGTGGGCAATTTCGTGTTGATGGAATATGGCACGGGCGCGGTGATGTGTGTTCCGGCGCATGACCAGCGCGATTTTGAGTTTGCCACCAAGTACGGGCTGGCAATGCCGATCGTGGTGCAGCCCGTCGAAGGGACTCCAATCAGCGCGGAGACCTTAGGGGCTGCGTTCGTGGACTATGGCAAACTCGCGAATTCCGGCCCGTACTCTCGACTGCTATCGGACCAGGCGATTGAAAAAATGGCTTTCGACGCGGAAGCCTGCGGATTTGGCAAGAATGAAGTCATTTTTCGGCTGAAGGACTGGGGCATTTCGCGGCAGCGCTATTGGGGTACTCCGATACCGGTGCTGTACTGCGAGAAGTGCGGAATGGTTCCGGTTCCCGATAAGAATTTACCGGTGGTGCTTCCGCCGATGGCGAAGTTTTCCGGACTGGAGAATCTCCTCTGGCCAGCGTACCGGAGTTCGTGAATGTGGAATGTCCCAAATGCGGCGGCCCGGCGCGGCGCGAAACGGACACCATGGATACGTTCATCGATTCGTCCTGGTATTTTTACCGTTATGCGGACCCGCATAACCACACTGCGCCGTTCGATCCGGCGCTGGTGCGCTACTGGCTGCCAGTCGACCAGTATATCGGCGGCATCGTGCACGCGATTCTGCATTTGCTGTATACGCGATTTTTCTGCAAGGTCATGCGCGATCTAGGCCTGGTGAACCACGATGAACCTGTCAAGCGGCTCTTCACGCAAGGATTGGTGCTGAAGGGCGGCACGGCCATGTCCAAGTCCAAAGGCAACGTGGTGGGCGCGGCAGACATGGCCGACAAGTACGGCTGCGATACCGGGCGGCTGTATACGCTGTTCGCGGCGCCTCCGGAAAAAGATCTGGAGTGGAGCGAGCAGGCCATCGAGGGCTGCGCGCGATTCCTGCAGCGCGTGTATCGCCTGGTGGACAGGCACGCTGATCGTCTGAAATCGGTGGAAGCCATTCGAGGGTCGGCCGTAGCGCTGGAATCGGCCTCGCCCAAGGAAAAGATTCTGCTGCGCAAGGCGCACCAGGTGCTGCGCCGGGTGACGCACGATTTTGACGTGCGCTGGCATTTCAATAGCGCCATCGCGCTTCTGATGGAACTGATCAATGAGATTCACGCGCAAGAGCCGCTCGAAGAAGGACTGCGTCCGGAGATTGAGAAGGAAATCTTCGAGTTGATGATCATGATGCTCAATCCGATGGTGCCGCATCTGGCCGAAGAACTGTGGGAGATGCTGGGACATTCCGGCGACACGCTGGCGCACGCCAGATGGCCGGAATTCGTCGCGCAACTGGCGGCCGAAGATGAGGTCGAGATTGTGCTGCAGATGAATGGGCGGGTGAAAGGGAAATTGCTGGTCGAGGCGGGACTCGACAAGGAGGCGCTGCAGAAGCGCGCTCTGGCCGATCCGAAGATCGCGCAGCTCCTCGATGGGCAGCGTGTCGTAAAGGTGATTGTGGTTCCGGACAAGCTGGTCAACGTGGTGGTGAGCTGACACGATGCAGCTGGCCTTCTTCGAGGTGAAAGACTGGGAGCGGGCATACCTGGCGGAACGGTTGCCGTCCGACAAGATCTATTTCTCACCGACGCCCCTGACGGCGCCGGCGGAAGAATTGCGCGGCCTGCAAGTGCTTTCGGTTTTCATCTATTCACACGTCACCCGCGAAGCGCTGGACGCTTTGCCGGAATTGAAACTGATCGCCACGCGTTCGACGGGATTCGATCACATTGATACCGAAGCTTGCCGAAAACGCGGCATTGCCGTATCCAACGTGCCTTCGTATGGCGAAAACACCGTGGCCGAGCACACCGTTGCACTGTTGCTGATGCTTTCACGCAAAGTGCATCAGTCGGTTCTGCAACTGCGCAGCGGGCACGTTGACCTGGCGGAGCTGACCGGATTCGACCTGCAAGGCAAAACCATTGGGGTAATCGGCGCCGGGCACATCGGATTGCACGTGATTCGTATCGCGCGCGGGTTTGGCATGCGCGTGCTTGCGTATGACGTCCACCGCGATCCGTTCCTTGCCGACCTTCTGGGTTTCGAGTATGCGAATATGGACCGGTTGCTGGCGGAGAGCGATATCGTAACCCTGCATTCTCCGCTCACGGAAAACACCCACCACCTGCTGGGGCGCGAACAGTTCGCCAAAATGAAGCAGGGTGCGATGATCGTGAATACCGCGCGCGGCGGATTGATTGACACCGACGCGATGGTCGACGCGCTGGAGAGCGGCCAGTTGGGCGGCGCCGGGCTCGATGTGCTCGAGGGCGAGGAATTGATCAAGGAAGAAAAGCAGCTGCTGCAGCATCCCGTTGACGTGGAAAGACTGCGGATGGCCGTGCGCAATCGGGTGCTGCTGGCGCGGGACAATGTGGTGTTCACGCCGCACAACGCCTTTAACAGCAAGGAAGCCCTGGTGCGGATTCTGGAAGTTACGCTGGCGAATCTGGAAGCGTTTCGCGCCGGGCAGCGCGCGAATCGAGTGGCCTGAGGCTTTCCGGTAACACAGACTTCAGTATGTGGATTTTTTTGCTTGTACGATGAAAACCCCACAGACGGAAAGTCTGTGGCACTTGAGACTGGATTGAGCTTGGACTGGCGAAATTGTTTTGGAAAGACTTTCTGGACATCATGACAGCCCGATGAGGAGCGAATGAGCGAACGCGGTGGCATCGTAGTTCTGGATTTTGGCGGGCAATACACGCAGTTGATTGCCCGGAGAATCCGCGAGCAGCAAGTCTTTAGCGCGATTCTGCCGTGCACGGCGGCCCTCGACCAGATCCGCCAGTTTGAGCCTGTAGGCATCGTTCTCTCCGGAGGGCCCAATTCGGTCTATGACACCGGCGCGCCGCCATGCGACACCGCAATCTTGTCGATGGGGCTTCCGGTCCTGGGAATCTGCTACGGACTGCAGTGGATGACGCACAACCTGGGCGGGCGCGTCGAGCGCGCGGACCGCCGGGAGTATGGTCGCAAGGAACTGCTGGTGAAGGACGGCTCGCCTCTATTCGCTGGACTGCCAAAAAAGATGCGCATCTGGAACAGTCACGGTGATCACGTGCGGGCGCTGCCAGCCGGTTTTCATATCACTGGCGAAACGGACAATGCGGTTTCCGCCGCTGAAGATCCGGCGCGAAAACTGTATGCCGTGCAGTTTCATCCCGAAGTGCGCCACACCGATTGCGGTTCGGATATTCTGCGCAATTTCGTTTTTGAGATTTGCCACGCCAAACCCTTGTGGAGCGGCGCGGCTTTTATTGCCGAAACCGTGGAATCCATTCGCCAGCAAGTAGGGGACCGCCGCGCGATCTGCGCACTGAGCGGCGGAGTGGATTCGGCCGTGGCCGCAGTGCTGGTGCACCGAGCCATGGGGGACCGCCTGACCAACATTTTCGTGAACAACGGGCTGCTGCGCAAGAATGAATTCCGCGAAACGCTCGAACTGCTGCGCGACCGCATGGGCCTGCAGGTAATCGGAATCGACGCCACGGAGTGCTTTCTGGCGCGTCTAAAAGGAGTGGTGGAGCCGGAGGAGAAGCGCAAAAAAATCGGCGGGGAATTCATCGCGGTGTTTGACGAAGAGGCCCGTAAATTGGCCACCGGACCGGAGCGCGCCAAATTCCTGGTTCAGGGGACTCTCTATCCCGATGTAATTGATCCGTGTCCGTCCGAGGTCCCTCGCAGACGATCAAGACGCATCACAATGTCGGAGGACTCCCGAAAGATCTGCCGTTTGAATTGATCGAGCCGCTGCGAGAGCTGTTTAAGGACGAAGTGCGAAATATCGGCAGGGAACTCGGCCTGCCGGAAGAGATGTTGACGAAGCATCCGTTTCCCGGGCCGGGATTAGCCGTGCGTCTTTTGGGTGAAGTCACCGAAGAGCGCCTGGCGCCGCTGCGTGATGCGGACGCCATCGTGGTGGAAGAAATTCGCCGCGCGGGTCTGTACGAAAAAGTGTGGCAGGCATTTGCCGTGCTGCTGCCGGTGCGCAGCGTGGGAGTGATGGGTGACGAACGAAGCTACGGGTACACGGTGGCCGTGCGGGTGGTGGATTCAGAAGACGCCATGACGGCCGACTGGACGCGGCTTCCGGCGGAAGTGCTGGAGCGCATTTCTACTAGAATCGTTAATGAGGTTACCGGCATTAACCGGGTGGTTTATGATATAAGCTCGAAGCCGCCGAGTACCATTGAATGGGAATAGGAAACAGGGGCAGGCAAGAAAAAGAGCAGGCCAACCATGTGCCGGTATGGAACAACTCGCGATAGGAATGGATTGGCTACGGCCCGGGTGGTATTACCTTGGTCGTGAATTCACTTCCGAAAGTAATGCCATCCGAGCCCTTGAGCCGGTACGACAGAGAGGGTCTAACCGACCTGCGGGGACGTGCAGGGAACCCGTTGGACTTAGCGGTCAGCCATCTTCTGAGCCATGTACAGCAGGAGCCGACGGTCGCCTTCTTCAATGCGACCCATCAGTCTGCGAAACTTGGTCAAAAGACGAGCTTCTTTTCCAGTGCTGCCCCAAACGATATCGTCGGCGCTTTTGCGCTTCGGAAGATTGGGATCCGGGGGTTCTTCTCCATCGTAGAAGAGTTGGTAGAGTGGGACTTCCAGGGCGCGAGCCATTTTCTCCAGCGTTTCGATGGCCGGAACTGTATGGCCATTTTCCACGCGAGAAATATAGCAGCGAAGCAGTCCGGTGCGCTTTTCGATGTCCCCTTGGGAAAACTTTTTTTCTTCGCGCAGGACGCGAAGACGATCACCGATAATCATGTCGGCATTGTTACATAGAGTTACAGTGCCTGCAAGGGCAAAAACCTGATCTGGCTGGAATAATCGTAACCGGAAAGCCATGGCTAACGTCACAAACTCAGACACCCTTCGCGCTACGGAGGCGGCCGGCGAGAAAAACTCGTTGACGCCTGCGGAGCAGCAAAAAGCGCTGGTACTGCGCGCGCAGGATGGCGACGTCAGCGCTTATGAGGAGTTGGTAAGAATCCATCAGCATCGAGTACTGGCAGTAGTAGGAGGAATCCTCCGAGGCAGCGAAGACGTGGAAGACGTGGCGCAGCAGGCGCTGGCCAAGGCCTATTTCTCGATCCGGCGTTTCGATCTGCGTTCGGCATTCGGCACCTGGCTTTACAAGATCGCGGTCAACGAGTGCTGGGATTACTTGCGAAAAAAGAAAGTGCGGCGACTGGTGTACGAAGCCGACCTGAGCGAAGAGCAGGTGCGCAAGCTGGAATCGATTCCGGAGCACGGCTACGGCGGTGCTTCTCATCGCGAGGATGCCGGCCGGCGAACGGAGCAGCGCCAGTTGGTGCAAAGGTTGCTGGGCGAACTGGAAGAGAAAGACCGGATCATGCTGGTAATGAAGGAAGTCGAAGGCTTTTCGGTTGAGGAAATCGGAGAAGTCCTGGGCCTGAATGTGAACACAGTCAAAGTGAGGCTATTTCGGGCGCGCGGGCGGCTGGTGGAAATGTACCGGAAGCGGATGGAAAAGCGTCCGGTTTCACGGGAAGGGCTCAGGCCGCGAAGGAGTGTTAAAGGTGTTTAATAAAGCGAATATTGCGATGGAATGTAGAAAGTTCGAGGCGCGCTTGGAGGACTACCTCGGCGGTGCGCCGGACACCGAACTGGATGATCATGTGGCGCGCTGCCAGAATTGCCGCGCGATGCTCGATGATTCGCGACTGGCGGGGGACCTGCTGCGCAGATGTCTGGGAGCCCGCGAGCGAACCGAGCCGCGCATTTGTCGCCAACGTTATGGCCCGAATTCGTCAGGACGAGGCGCGAACGAAGTCTCCCGCGGCATTCTGGACTCCGTTTGAGTTTCTGGCTTCCCGGTTGTCGGTGACGGCGGCCGTGCTCCTACTGGCACTTTCCGTGTATCTTGTGGAATTCGCGCCGCACCGGGGCGTTTCGCTGGGCTCCACCCGCACCGAATTGAGCGCCAGCGACTTCCCGCAACCGCCCGGAGATCCGGTGAGCAATGAGGAAGTACTGCAGTCGCTTTCGGAGAGGTCCAATGGACGCTAATCAAAGCAATCGTAGGGCAGTCCTGCTCGTAATTGTGCTCTTCGTTCTGGGGATCGCGCTGGGCAGCGTCGGCACCTACCTGGTGACCACGCGGGTGCTGGCGGCGCGGCCGCAGACCACGATGATGCGCACTCCCAGCCAGCACATGGCGATGTATACGCGCGACCTGAACCTTACTACCGATCAGCAAAGCCAGATTCAGTCCATTCTGAACGATACGCGGGGGCGATACGCGAGTCTGCATGAAAAGCTCGATCCCGAGTACGAGCAGGTTCGCCACGAAGGCCGGGAACGCATCCGACAGGTGCTGACTCCCGACCAGCGGCCGAAATTTGAAGAATTGTTGCGCCAGATGGATGAGGACCGGCGCCAGCGGCAGGCCAGTGAGGGTCACGATTAGGCGCTAAGCATTTGGCCCACTGTCCCGGAGAGAATTCGTAAAAAATGGCGCGGTTGTTCGAAATCCTCAAAGGTCTTTGGCAGCGCTCGATGATGCACCGAGCGCTGCTGGTTGCGCCTCCGGTTGCGCTGCTGATCTGGTTGAGCTACATCACGGTCGGCGGACGAACCACCGCACAATACTTCACCGCCAAGGTAGAGCACGGCGACATCTCGCAAGTGGTGCAGGCTACCGGTACGATCAATCCCGTCAATACCGTACCCGTAGGCTCCGTGGTTTCGGGCAACGTTGTCTCCGTTAGCGTCGACTTCAACTCCCAGGTCAAAAAAGGCGATGTGCTGGCGCAGATCGATCCGGTGCCGTTTCAGAACGCGCTCGCGCAGGCCCAGGCGTCTTACCAGAATGCTGTCGCCAACGTGGCCAATCTGGAGGCGCAGATCGGCACCTCCCAGGCGAATGTGGCGACCATGAAAGCGAACGTCGCCAAGGCCCACGCGACAACCATCGACATGGGACGCAGCAGAAGCGCACCAAGTCGCTATCGGAACAAGGTGTGCTATCCGCGCAGCAGAATGACGATGCGCAGGCTGCCAACGATGAAGCCGTGGCATCCGAAAACGCCACCATCGCCCAGGAAAAACAAGCCGAGTCTCAACTGGCCTCGACCATCGCGCAGCGGGACCAGGCCAAGGCGCAGGTGCTGATTCAAAAGGCGGCCGTGGATTCGGCCAAGCTGCAGCTGAGCTATTGCACCATTCGCGCGCCGATCGATGGCACCGTGATCAACCGCACCGTGAACGTCGGCCAGCCGGTTGCCGCCAGCCTGCAGGCGCCCAACCTTTTCAGTATCGGGCAGGACTTGAAACACATGCTCGTCTATTCCAATACGGACGAGGCGGACGTAGGGCGCATCAAAGTGGGAAAACAGGCGACATTTCGAGTGGATTCATTTCCCCGGGAAACATTTAACGGCGTGGTGTCGCAGGTGCGCATGAATGCCACGACGATTCAAAACGTGGTGACCTACAACACGATGGTGGCATTCGACAATCTTGATTTGCGACTTTTCCCGGGTATGACCGCCTACATTTCCATCCCCGTTGCCGAAGCCAAGAACGTAGTGAAAATTCCCAATGGCGCACTGCGATTATAAGCCAGATCTCACGGACAGCCAGCGCAACAGCGCTGTACGCGAAGTACGGGATAAAGGATAAGTACCCGCACGACACCGGCAGCGCGAATGACGGCCGGACGGCTTCGGGAAGGCTCGGCCAACAGGCGGTTCCGCGGGTTCAGGAAGTGGGTCTGACAGTCAGGCCGGAGGAGGGGCACAGTGGGCGGGGCGCGCGAAAAGCACAAGGAGGTGGGGGCGCTGGAGGCCAAGGCGCGGGGGCGCTCTGGTAGTGGCGACGAGGCCCAGTCAGAGGATTCGTGGAATCGTCTGGAAGCTTCTGGCGGACAAGACGCTGGAGCCGGTACAGGTGGGCCTTGGCGTTACGGATTTCACATTCACCGAGCTGTTCAGCGGCGCCTCAATCCGGGAGATGATCTGGTGATTGGCCAGTCCTCGAATAAGTCGACTTCTCAGGCAATGCGGTTCGCAATCCGGTGAGTGGAGCTGCAGGCGGCGGGGCCTCCGGCGTGCCGCGGCGCTTCTAGTTTTGAACCGCTGCAATTCCTTCATATGGCCGATCAAATCACTATCGCGCTTGATTCCAGGGAAGCCGGACCGGGCAAGTCCAGCCCGTCATTCGCCTGGAAAATGTTTTCAAGACATACGATCTGGGAGAAATTCAGGTCCAGGCTCTTCGAGGGGTCTCGCTGGAAGTACGCGAAGGCGAGTTCGTCGCGGTCATGGGGCCGTCCGGCTCGGGAAAATCCACCATCATGAATATTTTGGGATGCCTGGATCGCCCGACCAAGGGCCGCTATTTTCTGGATGGAGTGGACGTTTCGGGCATGACCAAGACGGAGCTGGCGCGAATCCGCAATCGCAAGCTCGGATTTGTGTTCCAGCAATTCAATCTTCTCTCCCGAACGTCGGCGCTCGAGAATGTGGAGTTGCCCACCATCTATGCAGGCGTTAGCCCCGAGGAGCGAACCAAGCGGGCCATGGACGCGCTTACGCGCGTGGGACTCGCCGATCGCGCGGGCATCACCCTTCACAGCTTTCCGGCGGACAACAGCAGCGCGTGGCGATTGCGCGCGGTCTGGTGAACCGGCCCTCCATCTTGCTGGCTGACGAGCCGACAGGAAACCTGGACAGCAGAACCTCGGTCGAGATCATGGATATTCTGCAGACGCTGAACAATGAACAGGGACTGACCATCGTGCTGGTGACGCACGAACCGGACATCGCGCAATACTCCAAGCGCACGCTGTTGTTCCGCGACGGAAAGTTAAAAAGAGACAGCCTGGTGCAGGACCGCCTGGTAGCGAGCGAAGTGCTTAAGTCGCTTCCCACGCCGGAAGAGCAGGCCGCCGAGGATGCGGCGGAGGAGACGCAAAGGCTGGCCAAGGGCGACACGCCCGCTTGATGTTCCCAGTCTGGAGAATCGCATATGGATTTCATGAACACATTTCGGCTCGCTCTGCGGGCGCTGGCGCGCAACAAGATGCGTTCGGCGCTGACGATGCTCGGCATAATTATCGGAGTGGGGGCGGTGATTGCCGTGGTGAGCATCGGGCAGGGCGCGCAGTATCTGGTGCAGCAGGGAATTCAGGCCATGGGTACGAACGCCGTGTTTATCTCCGCGGGAAGCAACCGGGCGGGCGGAGTGCGGCAGGGATACGGCGGCGTGAAAACGCTGACCGTGGACGATATGAACTGCCATTCTGAAAGAAATCCCGCTGATCAAGCAAGCCGCGCCGGCGCTCAATAGCCGCCAGCAGGTGGTCTACGGCAATCAGAACTGGAACACGACCGTCACCGGCACGGCGCCAAACTATTTCGATATCCGGACCTGGCCCATTCAGGCGGGATCGGCGTTCAGCGATGAGGAAGTGGACATCGCGGCGAATGTCTGCGTGCTGGGAACTACGGTGGAGAAAATTCTGTTCGGGGATCAGAATCCGATCGGACAGGACAATTCGCATTGGGAACTTGCCATTCCGCGTGGATGGCGTACTGGAATCCAAAGGGCAGAATGTCACCGGGCAGGATCAGGACGATGTGATTTTCGCCCCGTACACGACGGTGCAACGCAAAATGTCCGGCATTACCTGGCTGCAGTTTATCGCCGCGTCGGCCGTTTCCCAGCAGGCCTCGGTGGCCTCTGTCGCGCCGATCACCAGCCTGTTGCGCGAACGCCATCGCATCCGCAATGGTGCCGACGATGATTTTCTGATTCGCACCCAGGCCGACATCGCCGACCTGCAGAATCAGACGCAGTCCACCATGACCTACCTGCTGGGGGGAATCGCGTCGGTTTCGCTGCTGGTCGGCGGCATCGGCATCATGAACATCATGCTGGTTTCGGTGACCGAGAGGACGCGCGAGATCGGCGTTCGCATGGCCGTTGGCGCCACCGAGGACGACGTGCGGCGGCAATTTCTGGTGGAGGCGGTAACGCTCAGCATGATGGGCGGATTGATCGGAATTATCTTTGGACTGGTGGGTTCGGCGCTGATCAGCAATCTACTGTCATGGCCCACGCTGATTTCCGGCAAGGCGATCATCGCGGCGGTGATTTTTTCCGCGGCGGTGGGAATCTTCTTCGGCTATTATCCCGCACACAAAGCCGCGCAACTCGATCCGATAGAAGCGCTCCGTTACGAGTAGGATAGGGTTCCATCGACCTGGTTTGGCTTGCAATCGGATGCAAGAGCAGCAGAGCGGGGTAACTCGTTATGTGCTTATTTTAACTTCTGCAAAAGTCAAAAGCGATAGGCGGAAGCCTGCCCTACTGATCCTAGAACGGAATATCTTCGTCGGTAATCTTCCGGGCCGGCCGCATCGTCGGCGGGGTGCTAAGCGTGTGGCTCGGAGTCAAAATCCGCGCCCGCCGAAGCCGCGTGCCCTCCGCCGCCACCCATGGAATCCGCGCGCGATCCGAGCATTCTGAAATTCGTGGCGACAATTTCAAAGCTGGTGCGCTTTTGATTTTCCTTGTCCACCCACTCGCGCGATTGAATCCGGCCTTCCAGAAAAATCTGCGAGCCTTTTTTCAGGTACTGCTGGGCAATCTCGGCCTGCTTGCCCCATACCACGATCTTGTGCCACTCGGTGCGCTTCTGGCGCTCGCCGCTCTTGCTCTTAAAAGATTCATCGGTGGCCATCGAAAAATTGCAGACGGCCTGCCCTCCGCCCGTGTAACGAGTTTCCGGATCGCGGCCCAAGCGTCCCACCAAAATCACTTTATTTACCGACATTTTTTTCTCCACGAACTGTCAGGAAGATAACACGCCGACGAACGAGGCGCAAATTCCGGCCGGCCGGAATCCACCGCATCGGTTTGCTGGTTGCAAACTCCGCGCGTTCCGGGATGAACGATAATCCCAAAATACCTAACTCGGGGAACACGGAGACAGCAACGGGGGCACGAGAAAGCCGAGATCATCATGCGGAAAGTGTTGACCGAAGGGTTTCAGCGCGGGCTCGAATCACGCGTCGCGACTCAGGAAGGGCCAATCGCGCGGTTAACCTGCGGTTGCGCCCATCTCACGTAGTTTAGCCGCGGCCCGCTTGGCCTCGTCCGTTCCGGGATAGAGGCGAATCACCGCGCGCAGTTCGCGGACGGCGGAGGCCTTTTGCCCAAGTTCGGCTAGGCAAAGGCCTTTGCGCATGCGCGCGGAGGCCGTCTTAAAGCTCTTCGGATAGTCCTCGATCACTTTGTTGTAAGCGTCCAGCGCCGGCTGATACTGGTTCTGCATGAAGGCGATTTCGCCGAGATAGAACTGCGCGTTGGAGGCCAGGTCGGTATTTCCGTAGAACTTCAGGTAGTCCTGAAATTCCTGGGTGGCCAGATCGTAATGCTTGCCGTTGATGTCACGCAGGGCATTGGAATACAAAACATCGGCGGACGCTGGAGGACCGACGCCAATGCTGCCGGCCCGCCAGGGGGGAATGGTGGGCTGGTTGGGCCATCGAAGCTCCAGGGCCGCTTGGTCCGCTCGGCGCGTTGAAAGTCGAGGGAGGAGGCCCGACCCGTCGAAGACCCTGGTGAAGCCAATTTCGAATCGACATTTTGCAAGGTGTTTTGGATGTCGGTGAGCTTCTGGTCGAGTTTGCCCATGCGCGCCTGCACGTCGGCTACGTTGTCCGAAAGACCTTGCACCTGCGTGCCCATGGTGTCGAGGCGCGCGCCGGACGCAGCCGAGAAATCCTGCGTGGTCTTTTGAACGGCGGACATGGAGGAATTGAGTTTATTGACGGCGTCCAGCGATTGCTCAATGAGCGTGCGCTGCACCGCGGCGTTTTGGGTCATCTCCGTTTGCAGGTTGTGCTGGCCCTGAATCAACTGGGCGACGCTGTTCTGCAGGTCGATGATCTCTCGCGAAACGGCATCAGCCGGAGCGGGGCCGAGCAAAGCACCGCCCAGCGCTCCCGCGAGCATCGCCGCACCGAAGAACAGGATCCATCGAATACGCAAGGTGTTCCTCCTCCGAGGGGGGAACTCCTCGTTGCTACTCAAGAGTTTTCCGGGGCCCGACGGCCCGAACAACTGGCGAGCAAGCCCCGGATTTTTAGACTGCTAGTTTGATCCTGCTACTTACCCATTACGATGTGCGCCCGGCGATTCTGCGTGTAGCATTCCTCCGTGGAAGCCGTGCAGAATGGGCGTTCCTTACCGTAACTGACCGTTTCCATCCGGTCAGCCGATATTCCCAGCGAAGCCAGGAACTGTTTGGCTGCGGCTGCGCGGCGGTCCCCTAGAGCCAAATTGTACTCCGTGGAACCCCGTTCGTCGCAATGGCCTTCAACGACAATTTTCAACTGCGGGTAGGAGCGAAGGAATGACGCGGTCTGCGTGAGGGCTTCGCGCGCGTCGGCGCGAATATCCGCTTTGTCGTAGTCGAAGTAGGCATCTTTTACTTCGCGGTCGAAAAGCTGCTGCATAGTAGGCTCAGCGGCCTTCGCCGGTGGGGCGAGCGCTAACGGTGATGTGCACATTGGTGTCAGCCGAGCCACCTGGTCCCATGGCTGTCAATGTGTAGGTAGTCGAATCCTGTGGAGTCACTCGCTGCGTTCCCTCGGCGGAAACATTGCCGATGCCGGGCGAGAGATTCAGACTGGTCGCATTGGTCGACGACCAGGTCAAGGTGACCGATTCGCCTCTTTGAATGATATTGGACGACGCCTGCAGGTTCACCGTCGGTGTCGCTGGCGGTGCCGCTGCGGTGGGTGGGGGTGGAGGTGGCGCCACAGGCACAGACTTTTTACAAGCCGCGCTCAGAGCGAGGATCGCTAGCAAGGAACCAAACAGAATCCTGCTGTGCGTTCGTTTCCGCATCTTTCTTATTCTTCCTCCTTGGACAATTTACGTGAGCATTGATCAAAAGTGCAATTACGAACTGAACTGACCCGACATCCTTTGATCCTGCGCCGCCCAATCCAGCTGAGCGCGTGTTACTTGGGCGACCAGTTCGGGGATTCGTTCTGCCCCTGCTTGGTTAGTTGCCGAGCTTCTGTTCCATCGGCAATCATGGACCAAATCTGCCGCGTTCCCGTTCGCGTGGATTCGAAAACGAGATGGCGGCCATCGGGGGCCCAGCTCGGCGCTCGTTGCGACCGGCATCGCGAGTCAATTCAACCAGTTGGTGAGAGACAATCTCCATTACATAAATGTCATAGTTTCCGTTTGGACGCCGCCAGCTGAAGGCCAGTAGCTGGCCATTGGGCGACCACGCCGGATCGATCACATAACCCATGTCCGGCAGATTCACCTTGGCTTGGCTGGAGCCGTCGGAATTCATCATGTACAGCTGTGGAATTCCCCCGCGATCGCTGACGAAGGCGACTTGCTGGCCTGTTTCGGGATTCCATGATGGCGAGGTATTGGCGCCGTTCGAATAGGTGAGTCGCTTGGGGCGTGCGCCGGATGCATCCGAGAGGAACAGTTCCGGATTGCCGAGCATGCTGGACATGAACATCAGTTGCGAACCGTCCGGCGACCACGAGGGCGAAGAGTTAGTGCCCTTGAAACGCGGCCAGGAAATCAGGTGATTAGTCAGCAGGGAGTAGACGCAAATTTGCGCCGTCAGGACGCTACTGCTCCCCGGCTGCGCGTAGCATGTGAAGGCAATCCGCGAAGCGTCAGGCGACCAGCGCGGCGTGAGTGAAATGGTGTGCAGTTGGGTTAGTCGTGTTGATTTTCACCGTCGTAGTCCATCACCCAGATTTCCTTGTTGCCGCTGCGGTTGCTGACGAAGGCGATTTGCGTGCTGGCGATTCCCGGCAGGCCCCCGGAAAGTTTTCCGATGATTTCATCCGCGAACTGGTGCGCGAAGGTGCGGACCTGCGCCTCCGTTGCGGCGCCGCGATAGACCTTTCCGATGACCGGAGGCAGGGAAGCGTCGCGCACGTCATTCAGCCACGCCGGGATTTCGACATTGCCGCCATTTACGGAAAAGTTGCCGAACGCCAGCAGTTGCGTCGAAGCCGGGGCGCTGGACCATGCCTTGTAATCGATTTCGCCAGGAGCTCCGGGCTTCTGCAAAGGGTTGAAACTCTTGCTGACCAGTTCGAGGATGCCGCTGTAGTCAAGGTCACTGCGAACGACGTCGGCAAAGAGCGCGGCTAAGGGTTCCGAAGGCGCATCCTTTGCGGCAAAATCGGCTACGGCCACCCGCGCTTTGGAGACGCCGAGCCCCGTTCCAGTCTTGAACCAATCCTGCGCCGCCGCCGGCGCTGCAGATAGAACGCAAAGCAATCCGCAGAGGAACACGAATACGCACAGATACAAATTCAGACGCGACCGCAATGCTACCGCGCGTTCGCCAGGGGTCTGCACCATGTTCTTGCCATGCCAGCCTTGATTTGATTTACTGATCATTCATCCATCCCCATTATTTCTAGCGGCGGAAATCGAAGTAGAACTCGACGCTGACACTATTGCCCGGATAATTCGACGGTAACGGCGACACGGGGCTGGAGCTCAAGATCGCGCGTAACGCCGAATTGTCGACCGAACGATTGCCGCTGGATTGCGTCATCTGAACGTTGGTGACCGTTCCATCTTTTAGCACCTGAAACGTGAACTGCGCCCGCGGTGCCCAGCGAACGCTGGGGTCTACCGTGGACTGCAACCAGTTGCTGCTGATCCGGTTTCGTACCGCGTCCACATAAGAGGGAAATCTGCCGGCGAAATCGCCGCCGCCCTGACCGTTGAACCCCATGCCGCCGGTCGAGGCTCCATTGTTCAGCGCGAACGAAGAGTACGGAAGGGCCGGCGAGCCACCTTGGCCGTAGGGAACCGCGTTAGTGGGGGGCGGCGTCTTGTCCTCGAACACTTTCGACGGCTTGGTGATGTAATGGGGAGCCTTTTCCTTGGTAAATTCCGGGATCTTTTTTACGTCGGGCGGAATTTCCTTGGGCTCAGGCTTGGGCGGCTCGGCCTTGTACAGACCCTTGGTCGTGTCGACGGTCTGGCTCTGGGTGACAACATCCGGGCGGGGCAGCATCACTCCCGGAACCTTGGCCACGACTCCGACGGTAACAGCGCCGTTTCCACCCGCGCTACCCCACATGTCTCCGCTATGCGAGTACATCGTGGAGTAGGCCAGCGAGCCGAATAACAGTCCATGGAAGACGACCGAAAACAACAGTGGCTTCTTGAGTCCTACGGCTCCGGGATGGTGAGGTAAATGCTCCATGGGACTCAGTGCGGAGTATCGTCCAACGGTTCGGTGACGACGCTTATATTATTGATGCCGGATTGGCGCATGGTGTCAATCACCAGTGCGAACGCGCCGAATGGCACTGTCTTATCACAGCGCAGGTACACGGCATCCCCTTGGGGATTGTGCATCTGGGCATGAACCTTGTCACCCAATTCGTGAATGTTGACGGCGTCATCGCCAATATAGATGCGCTGAGCGCGATCGATGGATACGACCACGCGCGAATCGGAAATTTCCTTGACGGTTTTGGTTTTCGGCACATCGACTTCAATGCCGGATTGCAGGATCGGCGCGGTGATCATGAAGATCACCAGCAGCACCAGCATAACGTCCACGAAGGGAACGATATTGATTTCCGAAAGAGAAGTCCCGGTTTGGCGAGCAAGTTGTGGCATCTTTAATTTTCTTTGAACCGCGCCGTGCGCGATTTCCTCACGGCAGCGGGTCACTCGGACCTGATTAACCTCGCTGGCCTGGATACAATTTCTCAACGACCGCGGAAACCTCCAGCGCGAAACTATCCATGCGTGAGCTGAGCTCCCGAATATCGTGCAAGAAGTGATTGTAGGCGATTACGGCGGGGACCGCGGTGAACAGACCCGCAGCGGTGGTGATCAACGCTTCGGCAATGCCGGGCGCTACCGCGCGAAGGCTGGCGGCATCCGGCCGTTCCCAAGTCCGTAAACGCGTCCATCACGCCCCAAACCGTCCCGAAAAGTCCGATGAACGGAGTGACCGATCCGGTCGTTGCGAGCCACGGCATATATTTTTCGACCGGCGGACCTCATCGCTGGCGGCCAGTTGCATACTGACGGTCACCGCATTCAGACTGGAGACCTTTCCGGGAGGGTTACTCGAGCGGACTTGGCTTTCAATTTCGCGGAAGCCGGCGCTGTATTCGGATTCGAGTGGAGAACCGCTGCCGCCCATCTGCCTTGGCTCGGGAAGAGTTCGGTTGGCGCGGAAGATGCGAAGAAAGAGCGCGGTCTGGCGGTTGATGCGGGAAAACATGAACAATTTTTGAAAGATGAGCGCCCAGGAAAAAAGTGAAAATACGAAAAGCATTCCCAGGACGACTCGAGCAACCCAGCCGGTCTGCTCGATAAGCGTATCAATTGGCCGGCATACAGCAAAAACGCGGGTAACGGAATAGTTCCCCCCTCAGTAAGCCGATCGATGGCCCTACGGGCAACCTAGCACACGCTCAAAAACGCGGTCAAACGTTTACAAAGCATATAAATTGGCATTTATGTTCCACTAGTGTAACACATCGTATCACGATATATTGTTCGCCTTGAAGCGCGCCATTGATGGGCTTGCTCAAACCGACATTGTCTGGAGATGCCTTGCGGATCTGCAGCCTCGAAACTTGGATGTGCGAGCGGTTGAAAACGTTGGGTGGGAGGATGGCGGGACGTGCCCTCCGCGGTTACTTGATATTTGGCGTATTTGCGAATCACTCTAACATCCACAGGCTGAAGCCTGTGCCGCCGCCCGCGGAAAATTCACTGTTGGTATCCATTGCGTCAATCCTCATGAACGCAGCCGTTGTCGATGTTCCAACTCGATATGTTGGTTGACCGGTGTTCGCGCTGAGCTTTGCCGCTTCCTGAGATTGTGCCTGGCACTTGTTGATGGCGGCAAGACTTTTCTACCTGGGAACTTTCGGCTGCCAGATGAACGTGCACGACTCCGAGAAGGTGGCCGGCGTTCTGGTCGGCCGCGGGTACCAGCAAGTGGAGACGATCGACGCTGCCAAGACTGGTCCTCTATAACACCTGCAGCATCCGCGAAAAGGCCGCCCGGGAGAAAATTTACTCACGCCTCGGCGCTTACCGGAAATACTGCTCGGCGAGGAAAAAATTATCGGTGTTCTCGGCTGTGTGGCGCAGCAGGAGGGAGAAGAGATTTTCGAGCGCTCGCCCTGGGTGCGGCTGGTGTGCGGATCGGCGAGTTACAGCAAGCTGCCCGATCTGGTCGATTGAACTGGAAGCGGAAATCGCCGCGTCATGGGATTGGACAAGGACACCGACGCCTACGTTTGAAACCGGAGATTACGCGACGCGACAATCCCTTTCGCGCGTACCTGACGATTATCGAGGGCTGCGACAAGGCCTGCTCCTATTGCGTCGTTCCGTTCACGCGCGGGCCGGAACGCAGCCGCGCGAGCGCGTCGGTACGCAAGGAGGTTCGACGGGCTGGCCGACGCGGGCTACTCCCGAGATCCAGTTGCTCGGGCAAAGCGGTGAATTTGTACGCGGCTCCCTGTCGGCGAAGCGAATGACGTTTGCGGAACTTCTGGAGGGCCGTTGCCGGTTGTGCCGGGAATCCGGCGCGTGCGCTTTACGACTCTGATTTTGGTGATTTCGGGCGCGACATTGTCGAGGCGATCCACGCGGTGCCGCAACTCTGCGATCACGTGCACCTGCCCGTGCAGTCGGTTTCCCACGTGGATCTTGCGGGAGATGCTGCGCACCTACACGCGCGAAGAAATATCTGGAAAAGATCGCCATGATTAGCAAGACCAACCGAACGAGTACGTGCATAAC
>CAVOIX010000038.1:0-91003 GCA_963695945.1 uncultured Acidobacteriota bacterium
ACAGGTCCATACTGTTCTCCGATGATAATCGTGGATTAATCTCCGGTCCATAGACGGGTGCCATTTGGATAAGCCGGGATACAGAACCCAGTTCCACAATGCCTCCGATGCGGACATTCCCAGCGCCGCGCATATATTGCAGTTTATACATGTTGATGTCACGCTCTGCTGTAGGCGATGGCTTGGAGACCCGTGGACCATGTGCCATTGGCACGTCCTGCAGCGGATCGTTGGATTGGCGACCGGTGGCTTGAATATAAGTCGAACTTGCCCTACCACGATACCCTATTGGACGTAAGAACCAGGACCTATCCTCTGAATGGCTCATACCTTGGATGCCGGTCACTTCTGCTTCGTCACTCTCTTTGATAAGAGCACAATTGCAGCGCCCATACGGGGTTTTGGTGACGGTAGGCGGCTCTGCTCGAATTGTTCGTGTATCTGCAAGTGTATCTTCATCCTGAATAGTAGCGCGTTGGACGCGGCATTGATACCATGCATCACACTCCAACCCCACGAGAGTTACCGGCATGTCCCTCGGAGAATATTGTGCCAGAAGAGATATGAGGGAGGCGTGGAAGGAAGCGCCCTGAGGTTATAATCCCTCGAAGAGTGTCGACAGGGACCTTGGATTTCTCGGGTTTAACTGTGAGCCAACTGTAACCATTGTTTGCCCGTGATTTATTTCGAATCTCTAGCCTCTCATTTTTCTTGGCCGCGAGTGTCATCCTTCTGACAAATGCGAGATAATCAGGTGTCGCAGCGAGTTCACGTCTAGCGATCCGTGTTTCCATTCTCTCGAAGTTCCATGCGGCAAACTCCTCCACTAGTGTGCGCTGGGCCTGTCGATTCATATACGCACACATTTGAGTGAAAAAGTCGCGACGATTCGTTGCCCGGTATGGTGCCTTTGCCATAGCCTGATGGCAAGTTTCAGTGATTTCCGTTGAGAACTGGACCGAGGTTCCCATACGTGGAATGTGGTACGCGTACATTTGAAGACCTGCCATTTTTGGAAAACAGAAATGCCGGATGACGCCCCCCTTTTCCCTCGACGGGCTTTATTCTGGATGAAAATTTTTTTGAGCTGATGAAATACAGTGAACGATTGTTCAAGATAACCCAGCGTCGTTGTGGTATGACTGCGGTACTGAGCCAGATAAAGAAAGTCGTGAAATGCCCGAAGGCAGCGCATGGTGTTCACATCAATGCGTGGTGACCCCGCGATGGCCACTATGAGGATCCTCTGCAATTCTCGGTCCTCACGACCGGACCACTGTGACAGGTGGCTGATACCGTTGGCGAAGTGGCGCATCCCAATCAATGGCTGCAATGCTTTGATGCGGCAGTCGAGCTCTTTAACTCCAACGAGGTAGCGCACCCATTTGAGGACGTGGTCTCTCCACATCCGGAAAAGGCCATGGAGAATGTCTGGGCAAATTACTAGGTCAGGCTCATATCCCGGTAATTCCTCCCAAAAAGGCTGATCGACGGCGTTCAGCCGACTTTTTTTGCTTCCGCCAGGTATCGGGCAAGGTCATCGGGGTCGACCTGATCACGGAGCTTGGAAATCTGTGAGAGTATCCACTGCTTTGTTCGGCGAGGATGTGGGTCGGCGTTACCCAGATCATGAAAGCCTGCGGTTGTAACCGGCGAATTGAGAGGTGCCGCTGCGTTTATGAGAACTTGTTCCGGATAGTCAGCCAGATAGGCGGCAACGCGGGGATAACAGAGACGATTGTGGCCCAGCGAATCTGTAATTAGCTCCCCGTGTGCCTGCCTGTTTCAGAGATGAGACAATAACCTTGAGACATTGATGGAAAAGGCGCTGCTGTAGGGATGTATGTAGGGATTTCTGGTCGTTGAACACAGGAATCGGGATGTAGGCGAGTAAAATCCAGCAATTTGCAGAAGGCTTGTTTCGAATATTCGAATGGATGTTACCGATACTCATATAGAGGGGCCATGCGCTCTTGTCCCCACTGTAATCAGTAAGATGTGCCTTATCTGAACCGAGAAGCACCGGTATTAAAGTCGCACCGACTGGAAGTGATTCCTAACAAACGGTGAGGACTCCAGATATCCTTCCTGGGGACAAAATACCTGTGCTTTCCATGCCCAGTCGCCTGAAAAAATCTCCGTGTACTGTCGTTTTCCCGCTTCCTTGTCCCTCCAACGTCGCTCTGGCGCATATGTCATGTGCTTTGCTAATGTCGGGCGATCCAGTAACGATTTAATGGCCTCTACGGGGTCGCTGGTAGCAGAGGTGGAGCCGATTTCCTGCTCGTGCAGCCGATCGCAGCCCTCATCGAGCGATCGTTTTCCGAGGAAGAACAGCAATTCCTGCAGGCGGGCGGAGCGACGCAGCTGGGTACTCGCCGAAAGACGTTCGAGCAGCGCCCAGCAGGCTCCCCGGTCAGGGATCTCCCTTGTCTGCAGATTTTCTTCTTCGCGAAGCTCCAACACGTTACCTTCAGGGAGCCATTGAACCGGATCCTGGCTGCCCCTCGATCGTCCTGACTGGATATTTCCTCACTGCGAACTGCACTGTGTAACCACCGATTCGCCACCGCAATTTCCACCACATTTCGTAGTGAAGAGAATTCTATTCCATGTATGTGACATTCTCAACCCAGTGATAGAACCAGGCTCGTAAACGACAGCTATGAGGCGTTCGGCCAGTCACAGACACGGCTGTGTTGCGCAAACCACAGAAAACATTTTGATTGCTCCGCTGGACCGGCCGCTATGCGACCGGATCCCCCTTATGGCCAAGAAAGGCCCGTGGACCACGGTGGTGCCCACAGTAGGCCCACGGAGAATTGACTTGCCTATGGTAATGGCGAGGGATCATTGTGAACCCGCCATGAAAAGTCCGCCGGGTGGCGATGCTTCATGCCACCCGTATCGGGCAAGGCTCTTAGCTGCCCAACATAACCCCGCACTCGCGGAACAAAATTGGCGCGGCATAAGCTGACGAAAACCCCACGAACAGGAAAACGGGGCCGGAGCGGAGTCGGGGACGCACCACAGTCCGGATGTGATGCAGGCTGCGGTCGCCGAAGCGGCGCGAGCGGCGGAATTGGAATGATGCAGCAATTTCAGTGGAGGCATTGAATGAAGCAGTCAGCAAGAATAAGCATTTGGAAGACACTATTCGTCTCTGCAGTGACCATGTGGCTCTTGGGGGCAACCGGCCGCTGTGAAGGCCAGATCAGCACAACCGGCACCATCAGCGGCATTGTGGTGGATCAGTCTGGAGCGGTTGTGCCCGGCGCCAACGTACAAATCACAGGAACCGACACGACGACCGTGACGCAGACGGTTTCCAACGCCACCGGAAACTTCGTCCAAGTGGGGTTGCCCTCGGGGCACTACGAGGTCTCGGTATCTGAGTCCGGGTTTGCTGCCTACCGGGAAACCAATATTTACCTGGAACCAATGGCTACCTACTCGGTGCATGCGACGCTCAAGCCGTCGAACGTGTCGACCACGGTGACCGTCAGCAGCGCGGCGGCCCAGGTACAGACGGTGACATCTGAGATTTCGAGCACGATCTCCGGCGAAGAGGCGCAGCAGCTTCCGCTGAACGGGCGGAATTTCGAGCAGCTTGGCTCCCTGATGCCGGGCGTGATTAACACTTCGCCCGTGGCGACGATGGGCACCGGCGGCTATAGCACGGTCAACACACTGCAAGTGAACGGCGGCACCCAGACGGGCAGCGGCGGCTCGAACGAATCGGGAGCGATCTACTACCTCGACGGCCTGTGGATCTCCTCGAACGTGGTTCACGACGAGAACATCGTCACGCCCAATCCCGACGAGATCACGGAAGTGAAGGCGCTGCAGAACAACTTCAGCGCGCAGTACTCGCTAATGGGCGCCAGCGCCATCGTAGTCCAGACGAAGAGCGGCACCAATACTTACCACGGCGACGCATGGGAGTTCCTGCGCAACACCGCCCTGAACGCGACCCAGTACTTCAGCCACACGCCTACCGACATGGACTGGCACATCTTTGGGTACGACGTGGGCGGGCCACTTTTCATCCCGAAGCTCTATGACGCCGGCAAGAAGAGGACTTTCTTCTATTTCAACCAGCAGTGGGTGCGGCAGAAGGCTGGCGGACAGGCCCAGGGCGAATCGCCACTGGCTGAGATGCGCGGCCAGGGCACGCCGAACGGCGAGCTGCTGTTCCCAGGCACCAGTGCTTCGCCGATCCCCGGTATCGGCGGGCCTTATGGCGTCGCGTTCCTTACAGACCCGAGTTTGCCTGCCGGTCATTGCAAAGCCGGCAGCACCACCTCGTGCTTCCAGCAGGATTCCAATGGCAACTGGGTCATTCCAGCCAGCCGCGTAGACCAGAACGCGCTGAAGCTGCTCAACGTGATTGTTCCTCTGCCCAACAATCAGCTCGGTGGCGTCTATAGCGCATCGACTTCGGCAACCAATTACCTGAACATCAGTCCTTCTATCACCGACCAGGTCGATCTGTTCGGCAAAGTTGATCACGACATCAATTCCAAGCTGCGGCTCACCGGCGAATACATGGTCGAGGAGCAGACGTTCACTGGAGGCAACCAAGGCAGATTCGGTACGCCCTGGACCACGAACTTTGACACGTTTGACACCGACGACCAGGGCTTCCAGGTCCAGCTGAGGCAGATTCTTTCACCGACGATGACCAACCAGACCAGTGCGTCGATAGGCATCTTCGATGGCACACACGACATCGGCGGCGTCCACCAGATCTCGGACGTCCCGGGATTCAACCAGATGCTTCCCTATCGCGGATCGTACGTGCAGAACTACCTGCCCAGCATTTCTCTCTCCAGCGGCTGGACGAAGTTCGGTACTTCGTCGAACTACATCGTTCCCCGTGCGACAGAACTACATGACACCGTGACGGACGACTGGAGCTGGACGCACGGCAAGCACTTTCTGCAGGCCGGCTTCACCATGTTCCTGGGCACGGAACGCCACTGGTCGTCGCCGGGTGTTGCCCAAGGGTTCTTCACCTTCGCCAGCACCACCGGCAACTCATTGCCCGATTATCTGCTCGGTCTGGCAGCTACATTCAGCCAAGCCAGCAATGGCGTCCGCACCTATGCGCATTACAAGATGGCGTCACCATACCTTGAGGAAACGTGGCACGTTGCTCGGCGTTTGACGCTCTCCGGTGGTCTGCGCTATTCGTTCATGCCCTGGCCAGATGAACAGGCAGGGGTTATCGACGCATTCGATCCGGCTCGCTTCAATCCGCAGCAGGCGCCGGCGGTCTCAACCAAGGGAGTGATTACCTCGCCAGCCGGAAGCTACAACGCCACCAACGGGATCATCCTGAATGGCGAGAACGGCGTTCCGCTGAACCTGACCGATAACCACAAGAATTACTGGGCCCCTTTCGGCGGCTTTGCATGGGACGTATTCGGGAACGGCAAAACCTCGCTGCGCGGCGGCTTTGGTCTCACCTATTACGAGACCGCCGGACAAGGCTGCGATGAGGGAATCTGCCTCGGATTTCCTACTGTGAATTCCGTGAACCTGCAAGCATCCAACTTCGACAATCCAGCCGGCACGTTAACGGCTCCCACAGCGCCTACGCCAGGCGGCGAAGACGTGAAGAACTACCGCGCCAGCCACATCGAGACGTATAGCCTGAGCTGGCAGCAGCAGTTCGGAGCCAACTGGATTGCGTCAGTTGCCGGAGCAGGCAGCATTCAGGGGGCCGGCAGCGTCCAGCTAAACATCAACCAACCGGGGCCGGCGACCCTGAATGGGGTGAATTACGATTTCAACCCAAACCTCAATATCGCCGGCAACGGCTCTTACGCAAGCTCGTACTATGCGCCCTATCAGGGCTACGGCAACATCAATTACAACGAGAACATCGGCAAAAGCAACTGGAATGCTCTGGAACTGAGCCTGAAGCACCAGACCACGAAGAACCTGTACCTTACCGCTGCCTATACGTGGTCACATGGCCTAGATAACTTCGGCGGATTCCAGAACTCCAACAACATTGCAGCGGCTTACGGGAACTCCGGCAATGATGTTCCGCAGGTGTTTACGGTAAGCGCAATCTACTACTTGCCACGGCTGCAGCACTCGCGCCTGTGGACGAAGGAACTGCTGGGCGGCTGGCAGTATTCGGATATGACCACACTGCAGAGCGGCGGCTTCGGCACCATGGGCATAAGCTCCCCAAGCGGAACCGGCCTTGGCTTGACGACGCGGCCGAATCTGGTGGCGCCGGTTACCTACCCGAAGCAGTGGAAGGATCCGAGTCCCAGCAGCACCTGGTTCAGTACGACGTCATTTGGAACGCCTGCAGCCGGCAATTTCGGCAACGTCAGGAACAGCACGCTGCGCGAACCTGGTGTTGAGGACTTCAACATGGCCCTTTACAAAACATTTGCCTTCACGGAACGGATTCATTTGCAGTTCCGCGCGGAGTTCTTCAACGCCTTCAATCACACCAATCCCAACGGTCCAAACCTCACGGTAAACAACAACAACATTGGTCAGATCACCGGAGAAAAGGAAGCCCGTGAAGGGCAGGGCTCGTTGAAGTTTACTTTCTGATTCGATGTCCAACGCGGGGTCGCTCAAGCGAGCCGGCCCCTGAAAGGCACCGGGGGGTGTTCGTGAAGTATCTGCTTCCATTCGCAGTTGCAAGAGAAATCCCGGCGCACTCAAGTTCATACCTGTAACCTGTCCAGCGGCACTGCATACCGGCGCCGCAACACTCTACGTGTGCCGGTGATACGCGGACCCCAGCTAAAGAGCGACATTTGCAAGAAGGACACGGAACCGGCGGGCATGAAGAAACAGATTGGAATTGTTGCGGCAGGGCTGATTATGTTGTCCCTGTGTGCAGGAGCTGATGCGCAGGACCACGGCGTACCGGACAATCATCTAATTTTTCGGTTGGGCGCGTTCGATGGAGCTTCAAACGAGTTTGCGCAGGGGGCGGTATCGGCACCGATCGTTGCCAATACCGCCAATCCCGATCTGGCCTCGCAGTGGTACGCGAGCCAGCCTGCCAATGACGGAAATACTAGAGCCGCTTCAGCACCGCGGACGATCCGCTTTTCCATCAGCGGCGTCGTAGCCACGGCCTATCGCCTGGACGTAGCTCTGCTCATGGAGAGCCGCAGCCTGCCCGCATTGCGCATCTGCATCAACGAGCACTGTGGCTTTTTCTACCCCGACTCGCCGCTCGATGCGAAGATGGGTGACTCCGACGACACGTTCCAGTCAGTGCATGCACCCGTCGACATCTCCTTTGTCTTTCCCGGGAATTATCTGCGCCGCGGCGCCGATTCGATGACCTTTCAGGTGATTCAGGAGCCAGACCAAACGGCCGATGATGCAAGTCTGACCTACGACGCGATCGAACTCGACCGAGCCTCGGCCACTGACCTGCCCAAGGCCTCCGCGTCGGCGGTTGCGCCAACGATCTTCTACGTGCGCAATGGCAGCGGACTGAATGAACTGGTGGATGTCTACCTGCGCGACAACGCGAGGACGCGAACGAATGATTTTCTCCGGTTGACGGTTGGTGATGGTCACTTTCGCGCGCCACTAACTGGCCAACAGGATTTCGGCGAACGGAGAGTCGAGTTTGCCGTACCCGAGTTTCCCGCTGGCGCGAAGGCACGACTCGAATGGAAGATTGGCGGACAACGGCACACCGCCGAAGGCGTCATCGATCCGAAGAAGAAGTGGACACTCTATCTTGTACCACATATTCATCTCGACGTCGGCTACTCCGATTACCAACCAAAGGTTGCGGCCATTCAAGATCGCGCGATGGACGAAGCGATGGATTTTGCCGCGCGCACGCCAGGGTTCAAGTACAGCGTGGACGGATCATGGACTCTCGATCAATTCATGCGTACACGCTCTTCCGCAGATCGGCAGCGCGCCATTACGGCCATGAAGGCCGGGCAGTTGTTTGCGCCAGCTAACTATGCGGAGATCTTAACTGGCTTTCCTACTGCGGAGGCTTTAATTCGCTCGCTGTATATGAGCGCCACCTTCAGCCGCGAGCACGGCACACCCTTCAACTACGTAGACATCACGGATGTGCCCAGCTACTCGTGGTCCTATCCATCGATTCTGGCCGCAGCGGGCATCCCTTATCTTATCGCCGGACCGAATGGGCATCTTACGCGCGCTCCCGTTCTCATCCAGGGCCGGCTGAATGAGAACTCGCCTTTCTGGTGGGCCGGGCCAGATGGGAAAAAGGTTTTGTTCTGGTACGGGCGGCATTACTGGGAGGGCGGCATCCTCTTTGGCGTTCCGCCGGAGGTAAATGCCGGCCGCGCAACCATTCCAGTCTTTTTGAAGACGTACGATCGTCACAGCTACAGGGCTGACTCTGTAATCCTGTACGGTACGCAGCAAGAGAACACCGATCTCTTTCCCAAGCAGGCGGAGTTGGCTGAGGCCTGGAACGTGAAGTATGCATATCCGCAGATGAAATACTCGGGCTTCCATGATGCTCTCGAAGCTATCGCCCAGCAGTTTGGAGGCGACTTCCCTACCGTGAGCGGAGACGGAGGACCGTACTGGGAAGATGGCATTGCGGCGAACGCACGCGAAGCAGCAATGGAGCGTCAAAATGAGAGCCGCGCGCCCTCGGCTGAGAAGCTCGCGACGTTATCTTCTCTAGTGAACCCTCGCCTTGCGGCGGATAAGGCGGCGCTCGACCGCATGTGGAGGAATATCGTCCTCATGGACGAGCACACGTGGAATTCACACGATGCCTACTCCGATCCTGATAGCGACGAGACCGGCCGTCAATCAAAGGTGAAGGAGATGTACGCCGTCGATGCTGGGCAGATTGCGGATTATGTGGCGCGCAACAGCATGGCTGACCTGGCAGATGCCATCGAGGCGCCGCGCGGCAGTTTGATCGTCTTCAATACGCTGAATTGGAAGCGCAGCGCGCTGGTGAATTTCGATCTCGAACGTGGTCGCGAACTCATTGATGCGTGCACTGGCGCTGTAGTGCCGATGCAGGTGGTCGAAGAAAGCATGAAGCTGCGTAAAGTGCAATTTATGGCGACCGAGGTGCCAGGAGTGGGTTACAAGGTGTACCAACTGCGCACGGCTGGCCGCACCTCGCCCAAGAGCGAGGAGAGCGCAGCGGAAAGCGAGCCGGACCAGGGCACAGTCCTTGAAAACGTCTATTACCGAGTGGATCTTGATCCTGCGCACGGCGCAGTGCGCAGCGTCTACGACAAGCAGCTCGGCAAAGAACTCGTGAACCTGAGAGCTCCGTATCGTTTCGGACAGTATCTATACGTCTCTGGCGGCGATAAGCGGCCCAACACACTGCTGCAGTACCGGACTCTCGAGTTGCAGCCGGCGCTCAAAGTAGATGGAGCGCATGGTGGCCATTTGGTTTCCGTGATGAAGACCCCCTACGGATGGGCGGCGCAAATCCGGGCGGAGGATACCAATACGCCCGGAATTACAACGGAAATCCGACTGTTCGACGGCGAGAAGAAGATCGAGTTTGTCGAGGATATCGACAAAACGGCTGTTCGCTCGCGCGAGGCCGTTTACTTCGCGTTTCCGTTCGCGATGGACCATCCTGAATTCCGATATGAGATTCAGACTGGCGTGGTTGATCCGGCGAAGAATATGTATCCGGGCGCGGGGCACGAGTGGTTCTCCGTGCAGCACTGGGCTGCGGTGGAACAGGATGGCGTCTCCGGCGCCGTGCTACCGCTGGATACTCCGCTAGCCACCTTCGGCGATATCTATCGAGGCGCATGGCCGAGTAGGTTCGGAACCCGGCCGGGAACCATTTTCTCGTATGCAATGAATAACTACTGGAGCACGAATTATGACTCTGCGCAGGGCGGGCATATTCGCCTGCGCTACATCGTGACCAGCGCTCACTCGATAGATGACGCGGCGCTGAGCCGCATGGGATGGGAAGAGGCAAACGCCGCTGGAACTGGACGAAGTGACCACGCAGGACAAATCGCGCCCGACAGCCAGCGGCTGGAATGGAAAGCAGGCTAGCTATATTGCAATCGACGATCCCGATGTAGTGGCGGAAACCTGGAAGCCTGCCGAGGATGGCAACGGCACCATTTTGCGCCTGCTCGATTTTGGGGGGAAGGCGCGCACCGTTACCGTGCAAGTGCCGGAATTTGCACTCAGCCGGGTAGTACGAACCGATGCAGTCGAGCGTGACCAGTATGCCATTCCATTGCTGGGCCGCACGCATTTCAATTGCAGATCGACCCGCATGGAATTGCGACCATTCGAATGATCGGAGAAGCCGCAAGCCGGAGGCCAGGCTTGTAACATCGCAGTCTGCTTCTTAATTTTCTTTAGAAGCTGGAGGGTAAGGAAGGGCAATGAACCGAAGAGATTTTCTTGCTATTGCTGCCGCAGGAGCTGCCACTGGGAGCGCCGTACCGTCGTTGGCGTTCGCACCGGCTGAAAGGGTCTGCGCCCGAGCCTCGCCGCCAGGGACGCGAACGGCAGCGTCCGCCGAATGTCGTCTTGATGATCTGCGATGACCTGGGCTATGGCGATCTCGGCTGCTACGGCTCGCATTGCCAACCCCCAACCTTGACGCGATGGCTGCCCATGGCTTGCGCTGCACTCACTTCAATGCTGCGCATCCCATCTGCTCGGCATCGCGCGCCGCTCTGCTTACCGGGCGTTATGGTACACGCAACGGCACGACCGGGGCGTTCGGGCCTCATTCGATTTCAGGAACTTCGCTGGATGAAACGCTGCTCTCCAATCTCTTCCATGCCAAAGGTTACAAAACGATGGCCATTGGCAAATGGCATTTGGGAGACGCGCCGCAATATCTTCCAACCAATCGCGGCTTCGACTCATTCTACGGTGTTCCTTACAGCGTTGATATGAAGCCGCTCCCGCTGATCCGCGACTCGAAGATTCTCGAATCGGACACTGAGCGCAAAGAGCTCACGCGGCTCTACACGGAGGAAGCGACTCGCATCATCAAGCAGCAAGGTGAAGAGCCATTTTTCCTTTACATGGCGTTTTCGTACCCGCATGACCCCGCCCGTGCCTCGGAACGGTTGAGGGCAAAACGCCGTTTGGCCACGTGGGGGACTCCATCGCAGAAATAGACTGGAGCGCCGGGGAAGTCATCAAGGCGATTGAGAGCAAAGGCTTGAGCGACGACGCGCTGATCCTTTTCACCAGCGACCACGGCCCCTGGTACCAGGGAAACCCAGGCATGTTGCGCGGCCGCAAGGCTTCGACGTTTGAAGGTGGCTTCCGTGTTCCCTTGCTTGCCCGGTGGACCGGAACCATCGAAGCTGGGCGAGTCGCCGACGACTGGCTATCGAATCTTGACATCGTGCCGACGCTTACGGCACTGTGCGAACTTTTGCCTTCGCCGAATCCGCTCGATGGCAACGATATGTCAGCGGTACTCACCGGCGAGGACAAGGCGGTGGAAGACAAACCGAAGATTTACTTCAGCCCTATGGGCGAGCGTGGGATGGACGTCCACTGCATTCGCAAGCAGGAGTGGAAACTGCGCGTGGCGCAGGGATGCGATGGAGAAATCTATCTGAACGACCGCAGCACGCAAATGCACCACAGCGCGTGGCTGGCGCAGCCAGAGCTTTATAATGTCGCGCTTGACCCGGCAGAGAGCTACGACGTAGCGGGTCTGCATCCGGACATAGTTGCAGAGCTGTTACAGGATTTGGAGAACCTGATTTCGACGTTCCCACAGCCGGTAAAGGACGCATATACAGCACTGAAACAGAGGCCCGGCGCCCTTAGCACGCCGCCGGGCGCCGTGCCCCGGCCTGCCAAAACGACCGAACCCAGTTGGTCATACGAACCAAAGGATCGCCGATGACTAGAAAAGCAGGATCTTCTTATCTCGTTCTGCGCGGTAGAAGCTTTGGCCGCCTAGTACTGCTCGCAATCCTGTGCGGCGCATTCGCTTCAGGTGTCTTGGCGCAAGACTGGAAGTCGGGCCAGGATTCGCCCGTACACGACTCCGATCGGCTCTATCCGGCTGGAACACGTTCAATTGTTCTTGAGAACAACCGCGTAGCCGTGAGCTTCGACGAGCACACCGGGGCCTTGTTGAGCTTCACAAATAAAACCACCGGCTGCCTGTGGCAAACGCGGCCTGAATTGGGTGAATCGTTCAATCTGTTTGTGCCCACGCCAGATCGCTCGTATAACCCGGTTCTCGGCGCCAGGAACACATTGTCTTCCTTCAAAAAGTCGGCCGACGGGCAAGCGCTCGAACTGGTGTGGTCAAACCTACTCAGTGAATACCAGGGTCGGCTGAATATCACGCTTCGCGGGACCGTGCGGCTTGAGGCCGACACAGTCCAGTTCGAAATGTCGGTGGAGAATCACTCTGCACGCACGATTGCGAGCCTGAACTGGCCAATCTTCGGATCCATCGCTGAGCCAAAAACGGTCCTGCATCTTTCAACCTGGAATTACGGAAACTTATCCACTTACCCGCTCTGGAATCACGCTTCAGGGAGTCTCGGCTATTACGGAACTAACTATCCAACGCGTATTCTTGACGGCCGTTTTGTTCTTGTATCTATGCCCGGGCAAGGCCTGTATGTGGGCGCGCATAATGCGGATGCCGAAGAGAACGTGAAGTACATGTTCGAAGTGAAACCGGGTTTCGAGAACTCCTATGACAGCGAGAACCCGCACACACCGAGCATCAGCGGCCACCCTGTGCGGCTCACGATGCAGATCGTGCACTTTCCGTTTCTGAATTCCGGGGAGTCAGGCCAGCTGGCGCCAATCGCAATTGCACCGTATCGCGGCGAATGGCATTCCGGCGCCGACATTTACAAGCGGTGGCTCGCAACATGGTTTCATCCTGAGCCTATGCCAGCGTGGGTACAGGATGTAAACGCATGGCAACAGCTCCAGATCGATTCCTCTGAAGACGACCTGCGGACGCGTTATGTCGATCTAGTAAAGCGCGTAGCCGCCGATGCGAAGCATGGCATCACCGCGCTGCAATTGGTGGGCTGGAACAACGGTGGCCAGGATCGCGACAATCCAACCGACGATACCGACCCGCGACTTGGAACAACGGCTGAGCTGAAGGATGCTATCGCACAGATTGAGAAATCGGGCGTGCACGTCATTCTGTTTGCCAAATACGCGTGGGCTGACACTTCCACAGACTGGTACAAGAATGAGCTTTACAAGCACATGGCGACGGATCCCTTCGGCGACATCTATCAATGGGCTGGCTACCGGTACCAAACGCCCGAGCAGTTTAGCGGAATCAATACTCGCAATCTTGCCACAGGATGCTCCAATGATGCGGCCTGGCGAAAAATTCTAGCAGGCGAGTTTCAGAAGGTCATTAACCTGGGCGCCGACGGCGTGTTGTTCGATGAAGCGCAGCACCGGCACACCTCCGATTACAATTTGTGCTTCAATCCCAACCACGGACATCACGTGCCGGCCACCATCTGGTCTGGAGACATCAAGCTGGCGAATATGTATCGCGACATGATTCGCGGTTCGGTGGGCGAAAAGAATTTTCTGTTTTCCGGCGAGGAGCCAGAAGATGTCCTCGAAGCCCAGTTCTCGCTTTCCTATCTCCGCATCAATTCCGGGCACACTCCTGAGGAGCGCTATATATTTCCATTTCGTCCCATGATGATCGCGGTGACAGGCTTCGACGACCGCGAAATGATCAACCGCGCGCTGATGTACCGTTACATCCTCAGCTACGAACCTTTTAACTTCAAGGGTAACATCGAGGATTTTCCGCTGACGCTTGCCTACGGCGAAAAGATGGATGCACTGCGCAGAGAGTACCGCGAATTCGTGTGGGATGCGGAGTTCCAGGACACTGTGGGAGCACAAGTGATGGTGGACGGCCGCCATTTCCCTGGCTACTCAGTGTTCCAGAGGAAGGATGGCCGGCGGGCCGTCGTGCTGGTGAATGATAAGACGGATGCAGCGGTCGATGCGGTGGTGAAGCTGAATGGGCAGGCGGGTTCGCTGGTGTGCGCCAGTCCTGAACATCCGGATGCGGCGCCGTGCGGCAGGCGGGTCAGAATTGCTCCGCGTTCGGCTGTCGTAGCGATGGAGAGCAAGTGAACTACGGCGGGCGAGCTGCCGTTCAGATGAGCAGCCGGCCCACGCACGAATCAAGAAGAGGTTGAACGGATCATGTTGACGACGAAGCACGGTTGTTTATTAGTCTGCATTCTTTCACTCGGTGCGGCGCAGCCGGCTGCTCGTGCACAGGCGCCGGTCTCGGCGATCCAACTCAAGAGCGACAAACCTGTCACGCTGCGCTTTTACGGCGCGAATGACGCCGATCTCTTTCGCGCGAAGTAGAGGAATCGCTCAAGGGGGTTCTCCTGGACAATTTCTATCCGCAGGCGCGCGACGGATTTCCCGCCGGGTTTCTGAGCGCTTCAGCTCCCGGCAAGCCGTGGGCGGGAACCATGTGGACCCGCGATGCCGGGACTTTTCTGCGTGAGCTGGTGATGCGCGGCTATTACCAGCACGCCTCGCTGGCGGCCGAGTGCCTGATGAACCTGGTGGAAAAGAACGCCGACGGCTTCTATGCGTTCCCGCGCTACTTCAAGGGATCGGCCCCCGCCAGCGGCACCGAATTCGACGGCACAGGCGCCATCGTCATCGCGCTGACCACACTGTGGGAGCGGCTGCCTGAAGGCAATCCAACGCGCCAACACATCCAGCGTTTCCTTTTTCAAGATGCTTCACCGGTTAATTACTTCCGTTTCGCGCTTGCGAAACAGCCGTTGATCGCTGGAACCGGCGAGTTTGGATGCGGCTTGCGGCTGCCGGGCGAGTGCTACAACGTCGTGCAGAACAACCTCATCATGCTGGCGCTCGTCGCTGTGGCGCGCATGGCCGACCAGATGGACAAGCCCGGCCGCAGCCAACGAGGACCGCCTGCTGGCTGCCAAGATACGCACGGGCATGGAGCGGTATCTGGTCAGCAAGGATGGCTCATGGATCTGGGCTGTCGACACCCGGACGCTGGACCCCGATCCGGCCGTCCTCAATAGCGCAGTCAATCTCGGCACGGGTAGTCTGAATGGCGTCGCTTCCATGTACGCCGACGTTCTTGGACTGCTGCCTCTCGATTCGAGTTGGCAAGGGATCGAACACAGCGAGAAAACCTTCAAATCGCTCTATGACACGCCTTTGCGCAAGACAGAGTTCGACCGCTACGGCATCTGGACGCAGACGGACAAGATCGCTAAAGGTTACCTGTCGAGCCCCTCCTACGGACAGGGTTACGCGCTGCAGGACATGCTGCTGCTCGACCGGCTCAACATGGCCGGCAAGGCGCTCGCGTGGCTGGCGAACGCAACATATGATCCTGTTCCCGAATACAAGCTGCACCGCGCCTCGCGCTACTACTTCTATGAGCGAACGTATTCGCCGGATGCCGTGGGAAAAATCACGCTGGCGGAGGGCTGCGGCGCGCTAAACCTGGTGAATGTGGCCGAGCCGCTGAAGGTTTCGCGTCTGCTACTTGGTGTCGATGATCTCAATCCAGCCTTCGTCCGCATCATTCCGCGAATTCCGCCAGCTTGGAAGGGCATAGACGCTGCGTACTGGCCGATCTGGACGGGGACGGCAGTTGTCCACGTGCACATCAGCTTCAAGAGAAATGGTGAGGGCGCGCACTTCGCGCTGCAAACTTCACCTGGCGAACAGATTGGCGACCTGAAGGTGCGCATGCCTTCGCACGAGGGATACGTGTGGCGCGAAGTGAAGAATGTGCATAGTGTGACGTTCGCGACCGAATGAACGCAAGCTTGTTAAGGTGCTGTAACAAACGTAAGCGTGTCTTTCTGGCCGTCTGGCTCTGATGTCGAAGTTCAGCGAAGCTCATTCGTGGAGCGGTGTAGAGCCGCGACCGCGGAGGAGCGGATATGGAATCGTCAATCTTCCACCGTGCCTACGACCTCGCCTTTCGTGGCGTCGATCGCGGTAATGTTGTGCGAGCCGTGATTGTTCGTAAAGACGCGATCTGTTTTAGGATCGTAATAGATTCCGTCCGGCCCCTTGCCAACCTCAATCTTCTTGATCAAGGACAGATCGGACGTGTTGAACATGGAAACCGTGTTCTCCTTGCCATTGCTGGTGAAGCCATGTTTGGAAGCTGTGGCAATTGCGATTCCGTGGACGCCGGGCGTGTCTTCGATTGTGCCCACTTGGGCGCCGGTATCCTCATTCAAGACGTTGACGCGAACAGCGTGCGAGACGTAGATTCGGCGGGCATCGGAGTCGACCGTAATGTAGTCCCAGCCTTCGGCTCCAGCGATTGGATAGCGGGATTGGAGTTTCAAACCGCTGGGCATTTGAGCGGCGGCAGTGCCGGCGATAACAAGTGCTGTAGCAAAAATGGCGAACGATTTCATGGGTAGGCCCCTTCCTCGGGTTGACCTTCGTTGGTTTACATTCGCGGGAATGCCGCTTTACGGTTTCTGGCCGGTTCCAGTAACCCGCGCACTACTTGCCCTGAGTGTCTGGCATTGTCAGGCCGCACGCTGATAGGGAAAAATTGCCGATGGAAACGGCAAGCTTCATCGGGCCGTCTGCATCTGCAATGCGGCGGAGTGCTGTTTCCGGACCGGATACTGCGTGCCCGTGGCGTTGCGCCAAAGAATCCTGTTCAATCGCTCCGTCGGCACATCGTCCGGCTCTTGCCAATCCATTTTGCTTGAGGCAATGGCATCCGATTTGGTCTGTCCTTCAAGAGCACTCACCGCTGGATTGCGTTCATAGATTGATTGTCCAGGCTCAATCGCGTCATAGGGAGCCGAGTCCGGCGTCCTTTGGAAGCTCTGGCGCATATCGTTTGCAATCAAGTCAAAGAGTGACATAGGATGAACGCCCAAAATCAACTCGATGGTTTTCACCATGCTCACCTGAGAGTAGAAAGTGGAATCGATCGATCCTCGCCGAATATATGGGCTGACTGCCAGAGCCACGGTCCGGTGACCGTCGACGTGGTCCAGGCCGTCCTGCGCATCGTCTTCGACGATAAGGATGAGCGTGGACTTCCAGAATTTCGAATGTGAAATTCCCTCCACAATTTGTCCAACTGCCAGATCATTGTCTGCCAGGCAAGCCTTGGGAGTGGAAAATCCAGGAGTGGTGCCCTCCGTGTGATCCGAGGGCAACTGCACCATCACCAGGTTGGGCATCGCGCCACTGCTCTCCCATGACTTGAGGTGGCGCAGAAAGATGCGCGCGCGCACGACATCGGGAACCTTGAGCCCATATGCCGGATAGTCCGGAATCAGATACTGATTCAGGCGCGCGATCGGAGCCTTCGTCGCGAACGCGCCTACGAAGTCACTTCCTCGCTTGTATTCGTCAAACAGCTTGGCGCGAAGAGTGCTGTTCTTCTCTTCCATCTCGCCTACATACTCACCAAAATCAGCGAAGGTCTTGTGGTGTTCGGCGAGGTGATCCCACAGGAATCCCGAACCTGCGAATGCGAGTGGGTCGTCGCCATTCTTCGGATAGCTGCGGCCGTTGTATCCGGGCCAATAGGTGTAGTCCGTTTCAGCGGCTTGCGTCACCCACTGATGCCCGTCGGCGCTGTTTCCGCCGTTGGCGTAGAAGTTATCCAGGAGTACGAAGTCTCGGGCGAGCTTTCGCTGATTGGGGATAATGTCGTCTCCATACGTATCGAGGCTCGGATCGCCATTGCCCTTGCCCAATGAGCCGAAGTACTGGTCGTAACTGCGATTCTCCTTGATGATGTACACAACATGGTCGATCGTCGAAGGCTCCCCCGCGCGGACCGGAATCGGGCGCGGCACCGCGGAGAGGTCTGGCTTTTGCTGCCCGGCACCGGCGGCGAGGAGATTGCCCTGCAGACTCATGTGATTGTTTTCGGCTACGGCGATCGAATACGGGCCAAGCTCGTCTTCGTCAGGTACTGGAATGATCTGAACCGTTCCTCGATCGGCATGAACGTACCGGCGACGCATACTCAGCTCAGGCTTCATGCCGTCCCGCTTCTCGCGGATCAACAAGCCCGGACTATTCCACCCGAACCTACTCCCAGAAGTGTCGAAACAGCGATAAATCTGCCGTTCGGGCTCACGGTAACGTCGTTGGGATACCATCCGGTCGGAATCAATCCGGCAATCCGCGGGTGTTGTACATGGAGATCGATGACAGCAACTGCGTTGATTCCCGCGCATGCCACATAGAGTCTGGAATGATCCAGAGAAAGAGCGACGGACTCGGGTGAAATCCCGGCTACTCTTTTCATGAAGGGTTGTAAGTTGATCGTCTCGGTCACGTGATTTGTGGTTGTGTCCACGATCGAGATGGAGTCGGAATTGCTATTGGCTACGTAAAGGCGGTGATGCGCCTCGTCCAATGCAAGGCCTGACGGATGCAGCCCAACGGCAATTGTTGCTGTTACTTTTCCAGAGAGCAGATCGATGCGCGAGACGGTTCCACTGGATGCCACTCCTCTTTCGTCAACTACCACCTTGTCGGCGCTGGGCTCCGGCCCGGTCGCAGCGCTCATCTCTCCTGACTTTGGAACGCGCCCTCCCCAGTTGCTCACCCAGGCGATGGAACTGTCTGTATTGACAAGCGCGCTGAACGGGGCGATGCCGGTTTTGACCCGGGCTTCCACTTCTTTTAAATCGAGGTCAATGACCGCTGCCTCATCATTGAATGTGAGTGCGACCACTGCAAGGCGCTGCTGGTTGGAATTCCTGGTGGGCCCTACGCTGACGCCTCCTATTTGATAAGTCCCCAAGCCCGTTGCAATCACGGCGCTGTCTTTCCCGTTCAGCGCCACAAGCTGTCCGAAAGACTGTTGCCGCTTTCCATTGCCGACCAAACCGCACAGGATCGGGTTTGGCCCGTCGAGTCATACGCGAGTCCCTGCATGCCGGCACTGGCTTCAGTAGTCAACACGGTCATCATGTGGTTGGACTTTAAGTCAATCTGATAAACGAGCGAACCCCTCTGACCAAGGACTGCCGCATAAATTGAATTGCCGTCCGCATCGAATGAGACGCCATAGACTCGGCTCTCAAAGATGCTCTGGAGAGGCGCGCACGCACGAGCTTCCGGTTTCTGGTGCTCGGTGACGTTGCGCCGCATCCGCGGCTGCTGCTGCCAAAGTCGCGGCTCGATGAGCTGCGGGACGACTCTCGCTATGCCGACCTGCGTAAGCAGATTCACCAACGCGCGGAAACCCTGAACGCGAAACTAAGCTGACCAATCCTCCGTTTTCGGAATATTTCGTAAACCAATTGAGCGCCTCAGGCGTCTTCTCCGGCCGAGGGACATATATGCAATGGCAGCACTGGACGGGCCGACAAGGTGAATAACCTCGAAGCGTCGAAAGCCGACTTCGGAGCACCAATCGCGGAATTCGACTCCTGAATAGTCGAATGCATCTCCGAATTCGATGAGCATGTTCAATGACATTAGCAGACCGAAAACGTTCTCGCGGCGCGCATCGTCAATGAGAGCCTCAATGGCTATGAGTGCACCGCCGTCCGGGAGGGCGTCGTAAGCGGAGCGGATGAGATGCATCTTCTTTTCGAGATTCCAGTCATGGAGGATCATCCCCATCGTGATGACGTCAGCTTTTGGCAGCGGATCTTTGAAGAAGTCCCCAGAGGCGGTGTCAATGTGGTCGCTCAGACCCGCGGCCGCGATGTGTTTCTTCGCGATCGGTTCTACGGGCGGCAAGTCGAAAGAAATGCAGCGAATGTGAGGATGCTTCTTCGCGACTTCAACGGACAGCAGGCCGGTCGCTCCGCCGACGTCGCAGAGGGTACCAAACCTCGAGAAATCGAACTTTTCAGCGAAGGCCTCAAAGTTGATCCGCGAAAGACCTGTCATTGCGCCCATGAATTGCTCGAGTCGGGGAGTTCTTCGTAAAGTTCCTCGAACATTCCCTTCATGCCATGCTTTGCTTCGTTCTGCGGCCGACCTGTTCGCAATGCCTCAGGGAGATCATGCCAGAACCTGAAGAGGCGATCGTTCAGCATAGTCAGCCAGCCACCTACATAGCGGGGGCTGCTGCAGTCGAGATAGAGCGCGGACGCTGGGTGTTAAAGTACTTCGCTGACGCCCCGTCCCCCTCGCGTTCGAGGAACTGCAATGCAACGAGGGCGTCAAAGAAATCGCGAATACCACGTGTATGCAGTCTGAGTTCTGCGCCGAGTTCCTCACCGGTGATGCGCCGATCACCGAGTTTGGTGAACAAGCCGAACTGGACGGCGGTGAGGAGAACCTTTGATGACCAGAAGGCAAAGGCGGTCTGAAGAATAGGACCCGGATCGAGCTGCGCGGTCGGTTCACGCATAGATAGAAACTCCTTCCAAACCGCCGCGATGACGCCACAAGAACTACTTGTAAGCTCAAAGAGGTTCGCGCCATCCGAACTGACCAAGGTTTTAACAGCAAGCCTTTTCGAGACTTGGGGGAAGTCCGGGGCGCTCAGTATGGTAGACAGACCCTACCATAGTACAAAGGGGCGGTGTCAAGCACAGAAGTCAGCTTGCGATTGCCCTTGGAGGTTCGCCATTTGTCGGGCAAGGACTGCTTAAACAGTAGCCGTTGGATTGCCGACGACCCGACCACGACTCGCATTCGGTGATTGATTTCTCCCACTCGACAGTACCTTTTCAGGATCGTCACAGTCGTGTGCTTCAGAGGACATCACGATGACGATGAAGCCTCCGCTCCTCGCGCGGAAGACGACCAATGCGACCAAAAGGGTCGGCCGCCTCGTGGCGAATGCATGGCGTTTCCTGCTCCGACTGGAGCCACCGGGAGACCAACGTAAGAAAGGTGAAAGCCAGTGGCGCGGCATATTTGCCGATGGGATCGCCGATCAGAACATGAGATGCCGCCGCGCCCCACATCTCAAAGAAGACTCCTGCATAGGCCCATTCCCTGAGCCGAGGGAGTCGCGGCCAGAGCAGCGCACCGACTGCGAGAAATTTCCAGACTCCGACAATGTACAAAGACATAAGTTGGGTAGCCGATGGATCGGACGTCCTGTGCAACATAGGGAAGATGTGCAAGGTCCATGAATGCCCCACCAGGATCTCCAAGACGAGAATGGCTGCGCTCGCAACGTTGGTGATCCTTCTGTTCATTCGAAGTTTCCTTCATGTACTCCGGGATTTGGATTCAGTCGGTATTACGGAAATGGTGGCTGCCTGGTTACACGGCTTTGATCCCACAGCGGTGGAAGCTGGATCTCGCCTGGCAATAGGCGCTTAGGAGTTTGCGCCACAATTCGGGTTCTGGTCGGTCCACCAGCTACACGGAAGGATTCCATTTCGAGTAATATCCGGGTTGGCTACGATCCAAGTGGAACGGAAAATGAGAAGATGACAAGCGCGAATCGATTGCTAATCTGTAAGGCATCATCTCATCTGCAAGCATCTATCTTCGCTGAAGAGGAATACAGTGAGCGACGAGCCAAACGCGATGAGTTGTCTGGAGTTTCAAGAGCATCTGGCGGAGCTTTTCAGTTCTGGATCAGACGTTGAAAGCCATCTCATCTTCAGAACTGCGATCTTTGTCTTTCCCTTGTGCGCGATCTTGAAATTATCGCCGAAGTTGCGCGGCATCTGGATTTCGGGGATGATGGTGCCCCTGAACGAGATGATGGCGACCCAGAACCAGGAGCGCCAGCCATTCTTCCCAAAGTCCCGAATTGGGACGCGGTTCCGCCGCTGCTCGCCTGGATTTGGAATCCGAAGGATCAGGTGCTCGGTCCTTTGCTAATTGGTCGCAGTAGGGACGATCATCGCTGATCGCCCCCTGCGCAGATCCGTACGAGCACGTCTACGTATACGGCTCTTATGAAGGATGAGTGGCGTAGAAGCGGGCGGCAGGATAAGGGTGCAGGACTTGCGGGCGGGGTATCCACCTTTCGAATACCGGGATGAGTGCCTCCCACCGTTCAACCAAGCAGTCCCCTCGCGCCCCTTCTTTCGGAGGCAGATCCCAACACAGGGCTTCCGGGAGTATCTCTCCTGCCGGATACGCACCCACCGGTTCTTCGTGCTCACGACTTCCGGTTGAGCAGTTTCCGCATCTCCCCGTTGGAGTGCAACTCGCGGTATTAGCGGGGGATGCTGGGGATCGTTGATGCGCCGGACGCCGATATGCTGTCTTCGTCTTTCCTGCCGGACGACTTCCCTGCCACAGTAGAAACGGGAAGGTGGATGGGACAAGTCTGGTTGCGATAGAGTCCAACAATTCTCTCTTGCTTCTTGTCGAGTTGGTGGGTTGGATTCGCGCCTAACTAAGGCAAGGAGTGACTGGGCCACGCTCACACGAGGATGAGCGTACGTTTCGCCCGAATCCTGTCGTAATCGCGGCCAGATTCTGCGATCTCGCCCGTCATCCGAGCGGTTTTAGACATTGCGCTTATTGACCAGTTTGACTCTGCCAAGCCAGAAGTCTAACGCGCACAAGCTATTGTGTATCAAGCACATGTCGACTCATCTTAAAGCTGGATCTTCCGCGCACTCGGTCGATAGACGCCAACTATATACATATATGGCTGCGGCCCGAATCAGCTGTCAGCGGTGTGAAAACCGCTGATTTGCTTGATCAATGGAAAACTCTCAAAACATCGCAGAAATTCGTTTTTTGACGGGATGTTGTGTGCCAGATGTGTGCCGGAGTCGAACGGTTCGTTATCGGACTTCTCTCGGGAGATTGCGGAACGCTAACGGTGATATTCTCTGTCGATTTTCGCTTGCGTGCGCTCCGTTTACCGGCACACCCATCGCACATCGGCCAAGCCGCGGGGCTACGCGTATCGCGGTGATTCAGTCCCGGCTGGCTGATGCAGGATCAGCGTTCCGATAAACATGTCACATGGGCGTTTTCCACTACTAATCGCGGAGTAACCCTCTTTCTGGAGCTTCAGGGGCTCAAAGGTGAAACGGGCGGCTTGGAGCCCAGATCATTTGGAGGTGGGAGCCCTGTGCTTTGGATCGTCAACCTGTAGCAGAAAATCCCCGAACCGTCCTAGCGGGATCTTCTCGATCTCAAGTTGGCGTCCTCTGCGGGTCATATCCCATGTGCCGTTGCCGTCGCGTTCCACGATGTCTCGTGGAAGTTCCGGGAGCCAGTTCACTATGGAGTCGTAATTCTTAGGCGTTGGGAGGATGGAGAGAAGAGTGAGGCCCATATAGCACGCTCGTATCTGTGCCTCGCCGTGCTTTCTTCTGACGAGAAGAATGCATCGTGCGAACACGTTTCCGGATTCAACCGCACGAAGACGATTGATCATTACATCGTGGGAGGCCCGAAATCTTGCTGCCATAGCGCGGACGAAATCGACGTCGATCCGTTCGCAGTTTCCTAATAGCTCCTTGCTGATTTCCCTTTAAGGAGGTTTGTTGGGGCTAGGATGCGTCCGGCTGCCCCGTCGCATATTTCCTCCAGTTCTGGTGGAATTATCTCGACCTTTCTGACAGTCGGCACCCCATTTGAGGTTTTATAGAAGTGAGTGTGTGCGAGCTCGTGGGCGAAGGTAAACCGCTGACGGGGGGAGAGGGCGCTTTGTAGCTCCTCTGACTCAATGTCCAGATCTCGCGGCTCCAGGCCGCGCAGGAAGAGTTCGAAGCCTCCCGAAACAGGGACGAGGACGCCACGCTGGACCATTAGGCGAAAGCCTGCTCGAATCACGTGCCTATGTCGGGCCACTGCAAAAAGATCCACCGGTGGCGCATCCGGGCGAGCCATGGAATGCGCGCTATCTGCCCATGAGTAGACCCGCAGCCTCTCGGCCCGGGTCGAGTCATCGTCATCGTCTCTAAACAGACTGCGCGCCAGCCGGCGACGACCAGTGTCCCGAACTTCCCAAGTACTTCATCAACTAGTTCCACGAATTGCCGAAACTTGGCTCCTTGATGAGAGGGCGATTTCTCGTCGAGCTGCTTTGCATTGTCTGCGGCGGTGTTCAGTTCGGAGAGAAGAGCCTCAAATGATTCGGGGGGAAGCCGATTGAAGATGGTAGTGTAGTTCTGCCGGAATGATTCGAGTTCCCTTTTCCCGATCCGTTTTATATAGATTCGGGCTGTTGTGATCACGCGGTCCATCCTAGGACGCGAACTAACCATTGGCAATTTGTTAACTGCTTCGTTTCCGGCTCCGTTAAGCGGAGCGATCAACGCTGCTTCTAGTCGCTTGCGCCCCTCTTCTGTAAGGCCCGCTTCGGTCATATAACCCCTCTGGAATTGGGCCGAGCCGTCCGAGCCGAGAAGCCCATCTACGGTCCGGCCTAGGTCTTCGCCAAATTCCGAAAGATCACTCTCGGCGCCGGGGGAGACGTATGCAGCCTCAGTCTTGCGGCTGAGCTCACGAACTAGATGCTCGTCGTTGGGCCAAAGGCCATCGGGCTTGTCTTTGCAAGGATTTCCATGGAATTCACCGGCTGCCTTGAAGATGGCGCGGCGGACCGCGTCGCTGATGTTCTCCCATTTTTCCATGTGCTCGGGAGCCGCATAGACTGTAAGACGCCACATCGATTTGTACGTAGCTTCCACGGCGGTGACGGCGACTCTATGCTTTTCGAATGTCCTTTGGTAGAGCTCTGAAATTTCATTGAGCGGGTGAACCGGGTCAGTCTCGCCGTCCTCGGCTGGCTTCGTCAGCAGCACGTTTCAATCTTCTCAGCCGTGTTCCTTTTCGGGCAATGGATGGTGATCGTCCTTTGGAAGGCCAGCCTTGTCCTCGATCTCCCCGTTCAGTCCTGTAGCGGAGATTCGGATCCGTAAAGATACCTGCCAGATCGTCCGCGTCTAATTGCAATATGGGCTCTCTCGTACCTGGCGACGCCCGAAAAACGGGTATGAAATTCGCCGCGACGTCAGTCGGTCCAGGAGCAGTTTGGCTGCGCTAAGCTCATCTAATGTGGTGCCAGCCAGTTCGCCAACTCGTAGCTTGAGCAGATGCACGATCAGCCCGCTGTGAAGGTGCTCCAGCCCACGGGTTTTTTCGATCGTCCGCGCGTCGATCGGGCTCTCCTTCGGTAGCACGGAAAGCGTGTTGATCAGGAAATTGAGGGCGGCGCCAATATCATGCAAGAAATACGTCGTCTCCGACGAATTCAAGGTTCTTCGGAAATCTTGGCGAATTACTAAGGCCCAGCTCGCGCCACCCCATAAGTTGAAGGGCCGTTCCGAGCATTGAGCCCGCAGCGCACTTGGTGGAGTGATAGATGACACGTTCGTACAAATAGAATCGTACGTTCAGGAGGTTCATGAGCTCGCTCGGAACGTCAGTCCGGTATTTGTGCGAAAAAAGGGAAATCGCCGTCCGGATGCACCAGCCGTCAAAAGGATTGTGGAGCCCCTCCGCATCCGTTCCGTTGGCTCTCGGCGCCCCCGGCCCATTCGGTTTCTTGCCGGTGGTGTCCTTCGTTCGGAAGGGGACCAAAGTAAAGTTCTCGGCGATTCTTTCCGCATCGTAGCCCAGCTTGAGAGCGGCGAAGTGGCTGTCCCTTCGGGCATAGTTGAGCAAATCGGCGCAGACTGTGTTTCCCACTATGTCGAGCATGAACGCATCTCGGTGCGGCTCGAATACGAACTCTTGACTGAGTGATGCGAATTGCGTGCCTTCAAGCGCCATACGAACGAGCTCTTGAAATTGATGCCCGGTCGCTTCGGGTACAATTTCCCTCTTCAGCTCCTTCGCGTGCAAGACCTCAAGATGGAGGACGCGGTCATCGCGTACGCGAGATCGGCAAACATCTCAGCAAGGTACTTTGGTGTTAGCTTCGAGGCAACGCCCCGCCTTTGGCTCGGCGAGACCGGTTATGAGGGTTCGCGCAACGGTCCCCACGGTTCGGGCGACAGGGAGAATTGGTGGATAGCCGGGGCACAGAAATGGTCTCAGCGAGTCTGGAAAACCGCTCCACTCCCGGACCGTAAGCTTCCAAGGCCAGCCACGCGACAAGCTAATAAGAGCCTGTAGAAAGCTTCAGATTGGCGCTCCGGATGATCATGCTTAGTCCTGACGAGCAGGATCTCATCCTCAATCGTATGTCCGAAGGGGGCATGCGTCAGGTCATGAAGTAATCCGATGAACCTGATGACGCTCTTGCGCCTCCGGACGTATCGGGCCTGACTTTTCGCTGAGATTGTCTTGGTGTCGCCCTCCAGGGATTTAAATTGCAATTCTCTCTTACTTTGCTCCAGATTGCTGATGATGGCGGTGACGATTTTGTCTACTTGGTGAAGGACACCGACGACATGGTGGATCCGGGCATGCGATGCGTCGATGAAGACACGGTCGGTCAGGCCGAGTTGCCTGAGGCCGTAGAGGCGCTGCATCGCAGGGGTATGAAGCACCTCTAGCTCGGCGCTCGACAGCCGCTGGTCACCATAGAGCACGGTCCGGATTCGTTTGGTAGTTCTCATTTGGGTCAGTCGACACCTAACCTCCACATTATACGCCTGATATGGTTTCAAACGTACAACGTTCGTGCAGTGGGGTCGGCCTTTTCGGACGCGATCATGACGAGTTTGGGTAGTTGCGGTTTGGTGGTCATACTTTCTGCAGTTGCCGTCAAATGAGCCAAACGGGGGCTGTGGAAATGGGGTTGTAAAAGCGTTCACGGTTTAGTGGATTGCTTTCCCCGGTCCCCAAGTGCCAGGGAGCCATTTCATTACGGAGGGGGAAGGACATCTTTCTCTGAAAGTAGGACGCCGGGCTGCAAATCCAACCTGGATATCCAGATACCAGAAGTCGAACCCCTTATGCCCGACAGCCTCCTGCAAAGACACAATGCGTGATTGATTTCCGTGCTTGAACCCGTATCGCAGACAAACACCAGCGGCGACAAGCTTCACGGCAGTCGTCACAGCATGGTGAAAGTCCACTTTGCTACGAGAAAGCGTTGCGACGAGATGATCCCTGAATCCGCTTTGAACGGCTGCGAGTAAACGAAGAGAAGAAGTTCCGTGACCCCGAGGACGCGTACCTTGATGTGCGGCGGCAGGAGGCTGAGCGTAAAGAGCAGGGGCTACCGCCGCGGATACAGTTCCTGGATGAACCTGAATCCGACGAGTTGGCTTAGACGAGACTGTACTTGAACGGTGCTACATCGTTATTGGTGATGTGCAAGGACCAAACTGACTACGATCAGTCCCGTTACTTCTTGACCATCCGAACCAAGGAATCAGCGACTTCTTCCCTTTGAACCGGCGAAAAATTCAGGCAACCAGCAGCTTCTCCACCTTCGCGGCGGCTTCATCCTGATTGAGGGCAAGACATGTGAATATCGCTCCAGCGTAAATGAAATGCTTGCATGTCCCAACAAATCCGAGATGACTTTGACTGAAACCCCGGCCGCAATCCCCAAGGTTGCAGCTGTGTGACGTAGGTCGTAGAGCCGCAACGGCCGAATTTCCGCTTTCGCGAGCAGCCTGCGAAATTCCCGCTTAGAAACCGCTGAGTAAGCGGCATTCCTTCTTTGCTCACAAAGATCAGGGTCCTCGCCGGGCAGCCCTTCCCTTCTTCGCCGGTTCCCTGTTTACTCTGGAAGCTTTGAAGTGCCTCGAGCAGAAGTTCTGCATTGCGCGATCCGCGGCTCCGCTTACGCTTCGTGTCATCGAACGTCCAAGCCGATCCCGATACCTGAATGGTGGAAATGCCGGTGGTCAAGTATCTGGTCTTCGGCGTGGTCGCTTGGGCGCCGCCCTCGGAGTCCAGGCTCAGGTTTTGATCGTCTTTCACTTCCACGCCTTCAAGACTGGCTTCGACCTGCTGTTCGGCGGACTTTGGCGGCACCACCTGATGAAAGACGATGCGCAGCTGTCCATTGCGATGCAGTCTGCGAGCCGGTTGCACTTGCAGGACCGAACCTTTAAGCACAGTCCCCTGTGGGAGAATCAGCTGGCTGTTGGTGAACAGCGGCTCGGTCATCACGGCGTCGACTTCGGCGCCCTTCTGCGCGCTGGCCGAATCCAGCGGCGTCGTGAGCAGCGCGTGAATGATGCTGCCCGCCGCCGGGGGCGTGCCCACCATCCGAATTTTTTCCGGTGTCACCTCTTCGGTTCCGAAATTCAGAGGATCGACGAGTTCCGCATTGAAGCGCGTTCCTGCCTCAAAATATTGCGGATGCACCGGCAATTCCGCAATGGCCATTCTCTTGAGCCGGTGCATTTTTCCAGGAGCGGCGATCTGGGCCTTTGCGGTTTCCCATTCCTTGCGCACTTCCGTTTTTTTCTCGCTGACTTTTTCTGAAGCCAGCGTAGCTGCCGAACTCCGTTTCTTGTCTTTGCCCTGTTCGTTGGGGTCTGCCGCTGCTGCGAACTGCAACACTCCTTGCGAAGCGGGCGAAACCTGCGTGTGCAGTGAAATACGACGACCGTCTGGCAGCAGCAATTGATCGAAAGTAATCTGCACGTCGCGGGTCGGTGAGAAATTTCCGTCGAGCGCCGCCATGGCCCGCTTCAATTTTGGCACGCCCGCAATGCGAGTCACGCGGCCGTCAACTTCGCTGCCCGCGGGTACCACCAGCTTGTCAAAGGCATATACGGGCTCGGCAATCTTGCCCTGAATCGGCTGACCAGCTGTGTGGATGTGCACTTCCTTATCGAGCACGACGGGAAGCGGAGTTCCAGTCGGAACCTCCAGCGGGATCGCACTGGAAGGACCAGTGGCCGCAACAGATTCGCGAGGTGTGTCCGCCTGGGCAAACATAATTCCAGCCGAAAAGAAAATCAGAGTCACCGCTGAGGGAATGGAACGCATGGCGTAATTTACCTTCCTAAGATCTTCCGATGAATGGCTGGCAAGTATCCCGTTCTCAGGCTGGACAAGGCCAGGGCAACCTGGCAGCGCCACGCCAGATGGTCTGATTCTACGGATGCCGGTCGTGAGCGTCCAGTTGCATCGGGAGCTGCAAAGCGGTCGAGCGCCGAATGAATATCGAATCGCCAAGGCGTCGAAAATATTCTATTCGCTTAGAAGCTCTTGAACTAGGGGTGCCGAACGTTGCGATCTTCAAGGGTGCTCGTTTTAATTTTTCGCCATCGAGGTTTGTAGAAGGAAACGAAAGACCGAATCAGTCGCCGGGAGGCGGAAGGATCGCGGCCGCCGCGGCGGGTTTGGGCGAAGGCCGCAGCGCGAAATAATTGCGCGCAAATGCCGCGTAGCTGGTCCCCGCATCAACCACCACCGCCTGCACCGTGTAGCGGCCCGCTGCCAGCGCCGCGAGCGGCAAACTCAGTCGGAAGGAGGCAGTGCGGCTAGCCGCATCGTACTCCGTAGCCGCAATCATCGGCGTATCGGAGAGCCGCTGCCCATTTCGGAAGAAGACCAGTCCCGCACGCAGCGAATTGGGGTCGGCTTTCGGTGGTGCGTAGGCCTGGAAGAAAACATACATCGTCTGATCGCCGGTAAACACGCGCGTCACGCTCGGAATGATGCGCTCGCCGCCCACATCCAGCGGCGACGATTTCAGTTTGGCATCCTGGCCGAGGGCCTGCGTTTTAATCTGCGCCGAATTCTGCAAGGCTTGTACCTGGCTGGAAAGCAGCAGGGAACTTACTTGCAGCCGGTCGAGTTGCGGCGCGGCCAGCGAAATGTTCTGCTCGAAGGTGCCGATCCGCCCGGATTCATTTTCGCGCGCCAGGAATTTCAGTTTGTATTCCCCGGCGCAAGAATAATTCCGCCCTGGTAAATCAGTGCATGTTGCTGGATGTCCTGAAAATGTTCGGCGTCGATTTTCACGGTGATGGTGTCGCGCAGCGCGCCCACCACGCGGTTGGACTTGGCGTCGCGCACTTCGGCGGCGAAATCGAAAGCCGTTTCGCGGTTGCCGCGTTTTTGCGCCCATTGCAAAGCGCTGGGCGCGAGCTTGGCGTCGATGGGCACGAAAACCTGTTTCGCGTTCAGCCGGAATCGGAAGTTTCCACAGCCACCGGGAGCTCGACCTCCGGATTGTCCGATTGGAACGCTTCCTCGAGTTGCCGCTCGCGGTCTTCGGTCGTGAAACACCGTAGCTTTTCGGCGCATAGTAGCCTTCGCGGGCGCGAATATGGACGCCGGCCGGGAGCTGATCGATTTTTATGTGCACGCGCCGCCATGCCCCGTCATTCGCGGCGTTCGTGCTGTAGTATCCCACCAGGTAGTAGCCGGAAGTATCGTTTTGCACGCTCTGAAACACCTTGCCGAAATCGCCCACGTCAAAAAATGTCCGCCCCCTGTATCGCCGCAAGCGTGGCCAAAGTGTCGCGCGAATCCTGGCGCGACTGGCTTTGGGAAATGACCGTCGCGCCTGTGAACATGGCGTTTCCGCCGGATGCGCCGGCGCTGGCGTCGCCGCCGGGCGTTGCTGTCAGCAACCCGCGCGAATCGACGCTGTAGATGGATACATTGGAGCGGTTCGCGGAATTCGTCGCGGCAATCAGTTCGGAACGATTTTCCTCGCCGGTCTGCGTGATCCCGCTGGTGAATTGAATAATGGATTTCTTTCCGGGAATTCCTTCGAGAACTTCGCAAAGGGCCTCGACCGCGGCGAGTTTCCGGTCGGTATTAAAAATATTGAATTCCGTGTCGTCGGCGGTGAACGCCGCGCCGGTATCTTCGGAGACCGCGGTTTCGCCGTCCGCCGCCGTAGCCGCATCGGCCAGCTGCGGCCAGCGCCGCTTCATGGCCGGGCACGATGGCGTCCACGGATTGCTTGAGCAATTCGCGATCGTTGGTGAAATTCGCGACCACTTTCAGCGTGTTGCCAAAGGCTACGACGGCCACCAGGTCCGCGGGCGTCATCTGCTCCTGAAGATATTTCTGCGCCGCGCGCGTCGAGCGCAACAGATCTTCCGCTTGCAGCGAAGTAAGATCAAAGAACATCACGATCATCCGGTGATCGCGCACCACGGCCTTGATTTCCTCGGGCGAAGTCACGGTTCCGAGCGGCACGGTGATCGGCGCTTCGTCTGCCTTTTCCGGCCGTTTCGACTCGCTCGATGTCGTTGTACTCAAACGTGGAAATTTTTTGCGGCTTGCCGTCTTCCGTGACGGTGAATTGTTCCTGTGTTAGGCCCTTCATCGGTTTGCCGTCGCGGTTGGTGACTTGCACATCGATTTCCACCAGGCTCACTGTGGAGCGAATCGTCGCCTTTCCGCCCGGAACCGCCCTTTCGCGGGCGGCGCGGGCGGACCCTGGCGCGGATTCGACGCGGCGCCACCTGTGTGCTGCGGTGCCGGAGGTGCGCCATCTGTCTGCGCGCCGATCGGCGCCGCTGAGCAGTGAAGCCGCGGCCAGCGCAGCCAGGAGTCGACGCCCCGTTGTTCCGCGTTCGCGCATCAGAAATTCATCCTGGTGGTGAATTGCATCGATCGCATGGTCCCCACGCTGGTAATTGCGCCGAACGTTTTCGAGCCCAGAACCGTCGATAGCCCGCTGAAATTTGGATGATTCAAAAGGTTCGTGGTGTTCCAGATAAAGTCCAGCCGCCGCAACCCGTCGCGCCCGAAAAAGATCGACTTGGCCAATCCCGAATTGAGGTTGAAGGAGCCGGGGCCGATCACCGAATTTCGCGGAGCATCGCCGAAACAGGAAGTGGGAATGGAGAAGATGGCGGTATTGAACCACTGCAAGGTCGACGGGTCGGACAGCGAAGGATCGCCGGATTGATTGGCGCGCTCTGAATTTGTGCCCGGCACATTCTGGCAGGCCTGATTTTTCGAGAAAACCCTGACGGTAAATGGCGTGCCCGTATTCGCGGTGGCCGACGCATTCACGCGCCACTCGCCGAAGACCGCTTTCTGCCAACCTTTCCTAGCAAAGCGCTGGCGATCGCCGAAGGGCAGGTCGTACATGAACATTCCCGCAAACTGGTGGGTCATGTTGAAGGAGGACAGGCCGTAATCGCCGCGCGGATCGGCGTTGTTCTGGATCACGGTCGCGTTGCCTCCGCCAATCGTGCTGGCATCGTCCAGAGACTTTGAATAGGTGTAGCGCGCCATGAACATCAGTCCGTGGGACATGCGTTTTTGCAAACGCACTGCAGCGCGTTGAAGTTGGAGAACGCGCCGGTCGTATCGTAGGTGAACCCCTGCGTATTTGTGGTCGTGCTGGTCACCGGACTGAACCCTAGAGCTCGTCCAGATGAATGCCGCGCGTGCCGGTGTACATCGCTTCAAGAAACATGCTGCGCGACAGATTGTATTCAAGGCCGGCGTTCCAGACCATCGCGTACGGAATCTGATAATTCGGATTCACGCCCACGGTATTCGTCAGCGTGCCGGGCACGGCCGTCGACAAATTCGTCTGGAAGCTGAGCGGCGCGTTTGTGACGGTCTGCTGCGTTAGCGTGCTAGCCGTCGCGAATGGAGGCTGGTTGGCCATCGCGGCGGACAACGTATTCAGGTAAGACTCCACGTAAAACATGCTGAAGCCGGCTCGGAGCGTCAGTTGGTGCGGGCCGGAAAACCATTTTCCAGGCGGTTGCCAGGCGATCCCCAGGCGCGGCGCCCAGTTGTTGTAGTGGCCGTAAAAGAGCGACGGCGTGGCCGCGGCGGCGCAATTTCCGCGTGGCGACCGGCGTAACGCATTGCGCCTGCGTGAAGCCTGGGCTGACGGCAAGATTGGCGATGTGCCCGTTCTCTTCCGTGGGCGGAGTGAAGGCCTCGTAGCGTACTCCGTAGGTCACCGTAAATTTCGGGAACATGTGCCAGTCATCGCTGGCGTAGCCGATGAATCCCCAGTTGTGAAAGTACGTGGCGGTATCGCCGTATTGAATTTTGGTATTTTGGGGATAGCCCAGCAGAAAATCAGCGAAGTCGCTTCCGATGCACCGGCCGGAGGCGGTAGACGACTGGCAATTAGCGGGAGAAATAACCGGAGCGCCCGAAGCCGTGAGCTGGCTGGTCATCAATCCGGTAAACGCAAACGTGCCATTGGGCAGTGGGTCTGAGTCGCGGTTAATGTCCATCTTGCGGATCTCGCCGCCGACGGTGATGGTGTGCTTGGCCTCGATCCAGCGGAAACTATCGACGTAGCGATACGTCTGGCTGCGCGCCAGGTAAAAATTCGGATCGCTCAATCCCGTGAAATTCGTGAAATTAATGGACGGGCAAGCCGAAATCGATCGGGTTAGGTGAAACTCCGTTGATGCCAATCAGCGAACTGATGTCCGTCAGACTGGAAAATCCGTTCAGGCCCAGAGTGCGATTGCGCGAAAAATAGAATTGCGACGTATGCAGGAATGTCTTGGTCCAGTTTTGCGTCAGCCCAACCATCACGCTTTGCCCTCGCGTCAGAATATTGCCTTCCAGCTCCGGAAAGCTGGCTCAGCGAATGTGACGTGGCATTGCTGAGGTTGTAATTCACCTGCAGGCTCAGCTTCGAGGTGAGCTGGTGCGTGACGTTCACATTCAGCCGGTTGCTCACGCCCGGCACATTCGTCTGCAGGTGATAATTGAAATTCTGCCCGCCGATACTGGTGGCCGGAAGATTGGGCAGCGGAACGTAGTTCAGCAGGCTGATGGCCTGCTGGCTGATCAAGTTGGTCGGAACGCAGGTGCCGGCCGGAGGCAACGGCGAACCGGGCGTGGCCTGATAGCAGCCCGAATTTGTCATCAGCGCTCTCGGGCCGTTCAGGTTCGACAAAGGGTTATAGAGCAGGACATTGTCCGCGCTGAAATCGCCGTTCCTCTCGGCAACTGTCGGCACCGTGGCAAACTGGTCGACAGGAGTTCGCGACCAGGTACCGCCAAAATTAACGTAAAAAAAGGTTTTGTCCGTGCCGTCGTAAATATGCGGAATTTTCAGCGGCCCGCCGATATTCATGCCGGCCTGTTCGGTCCATCCGGAAATCTTCGGGGGATTGGCCTGATACGAGCGAATAGGGCCGCGCGTTCAGCGCGGAATCGCCAAACGTATCGTAAACGCTGAAGTGTATGCGATTGATCCGCTGGCGCATCACCCGCTGCGCGCCCCACAGCGCGCCCACACCTTGCGCCCCGCCCTGTGGGCCGCGACCCCGTCCGCCACCACCCCCGCCACCGCCACGGCCCCCCGGCCCTCCTCCGGCAAACCCTCCCGGCCCACCCGGTCCGCCAAATCCTCCGGAGGAAGCGCGCCTGTCCGGGAATCACATTGCCGCCATTTCCGAACGCGCCTTGCGTGTCCGGTCCGCCGGAGCCGCCCTCCGGTTGAGGTCCACCGGAGGGGACTGGCCCATCGCCACCGTCCCAATCATTTGGACCGCATCCGCGGAAGCCGCCTGCCCGAGCTGCCCTCCGGCCTCGGCGATATTCTGGTCTTCTGTTCCGCTCTCGGCGGGATTTTGATTTTGGCCGTTCAGGCCGAATTGTTGAAATGCGCGCCGCCGGCCGCCACCCTGGCCAGAGCCGCCTGTGTTGCGCACGTCGCTCCATCGCCGCCGCCGCGCTGGCCTCGATCGCCGCCTCCGTCGTTCCGCCGGCAGACGTTGCCGCTCCGTTATTCGTAGCGGCAGTGGTCGAATTCGATGAGGCAGGCGCGGCGGAACCGCCCGTCCGGGCTGCGTTTTCCGCGGGAGATGGCGGCCCGGAGCATTTGACGGCATTCTCCGCCGCGGCGGCGCGGTAATAGCCGCAAGCGTGCCCACATCCAATTTCAGATCGATAGTGTGTTTGGATACTCGAAGCCAGATCGATTTCTCGCGTCGCGGGCATAAAACCAAGTTGGGAAATTTCGACGCGAAAGTGGCCTGCGGGAAGAGCGGGGAATTCAAATTTTCCGTTTTCATCCGGTCCAGGTCACCCAGGCCTTCCCAGTGGAAGTCTGGATGACGCGCAACGTCGTGCCGGGAACGGCCGTGCCGTCCGGCGTCGCGCACGTTGCCCGCCAGCTGCGAATCCACGGGAATCTCTGCGTCTGGATTCGGCGGATCCGATGATTGTCCTGCGCGGCGAGCGGACCACCAGGAAGGGCGAACCAGCGAACGAGAAGTCCCGCGAGCAGCACCGCAAGTCGTCTACCCGACAACTTTCACGCCCCTTCGAGCCCCTAGAAGATACCGTTTCCGCGCTCCCCGGTTCCAATATTCGAGGTCGTCGGAAGCCCGGTTTCGAGCTTCGTCCACCTCGTGCACTCTTAGACGAGACCTTCTCCGAAAGGGTTACCCGGGCGGTTCTGGCATGCCGGGCCGGGACGTGCGAAAATGCGCTTGGACATACGTGGGCTGGTTTCGAGACAACATGCGAGACGCTTGGAGACCATTGAACTTTCCGGCGATTTTTTCGGGTGGCGCCGCTACGGCCGCGGCAGCCGCTGCGGGAATTGCCGCCTGGGGCGCGGTCGTCCCGTCGTCGCAATTATTTGGCCCCACGCTCTGGCACACCACTCCTCCGCCCGGCAAATCGCTCTCACGTTTGATGATGGACCCAATCCGGCCGTCACTCCGCAGCTCCTGAACTTGCTGGACCGCTACTCCGCTCGCGCGACATTTTTTGTGATCGGAAAATTCGCGCGCGCCTGTCCGGACCTGGTGCGCGAAATTTCCGCGCGCGGACACTCGCTGGGAAATCATTCGCACACCCATGCCAATCTTTTTTTACGATCGGGCGCGGGAATTCGCGACGAGATCCTGCGGTGCCAGGATGCTGTCGTCGCTGCCACTCGCTTATACCCGCCGCGCTCGATGCGTCCTCCCTACGGTTACCGAATCCCTTGCTGCGGCAGGAAATTCGCCGCGCGGGAATGCGCGATGTCGTGATGTGGTCGAAAATGTGCCAGGACTGGAAGCCGCAGCCGCCCGAGCGCCTGATTGAGAGTCTCTCCCGCGTGGCCCGCCCGAATCAGCCGCATGGCGACATCGTCGTGCTGCATGACGGCGATCATCGCGCTCTCGGCGGCGACCGTTTGCATGTGGTCACCGCGCTCGAACACTGGCTGCCGCGCTGGCGCGATGCGGGCATGGAATTTGTTACAATAGAGATCGATAGGGCCGCGGCAATATACCGATAGTACGCGGGCGCGCCGCGCATAATTTATTTGGCGTGCGTTTACAGAGAGCAGGGACACCATGGACGAGCGACAGTTTTACATCGAAAAGCAGGAAACCAAGACCATTCCCCTCACCTGTCCGGCATGCCGCAAGGAAGATAACTATCCGATTCGCTGGATCGTCCGTACAAAAAAGAACGAATTGCCGCGCGGCGCGGGAGAGGAAGACAAGAAGCGCTTCGCGCTGGCGCGCTCCTACATGGTTCGCGTCGATGAGTTGGTGGCGTGCCGCAAATGCAGAAAGCGTTTTGAACTGACGGGACAGAGCGTCGTGCTGGTAAGTTCCAATGTGGCCGCGCCCGGTTCCGCCGATTTCGACCCGAGAATTTTGGGACAGGTAGGACAGGCTTTAGCCTGTCGGGTTTACAGCGGTTTCCGCCAAAAATCTAAACCAGACAAACTGAAGCCTATCCTACTAACCGAATCTAAATCTCCGGATACATCTCGAAAAACGCTTCGATCGATTGCCTCAATGTTTCCTCGATCTGCTCCTTGCTTCCTTCGATCAAGTGCATCGTCACGCGTGACTTGCGGCCGTCCTTCAGCGTGACGACTGCCTCGCTCACTTCGCCCAATTCGTCTTCCGGGAAACAGTCGCATTCCGTAAACCAGCGCCAGCTTCGCCATCGTCTCTCCTCGTAAAAGCAAAGCTTAAGCTGGCACGCGGATGCGTCAAATCGCCGGTGGAGCAGGCTTCAGCTCAAACAGAATAAGTGAAGTCAGAATCCCTGGGAACTGTCATTCCAAGCGCTCCCACTGAGGACTTGCGCCGAGGCGAAGCGAGGAATCTTTCTCAGGTCGAGACCACTCACGAGAGAGATTCCTCGGCCAAGAGCGCCTCGGAATGCCAGTAAGGTTTTTCGCAGTCTATCGTGCGGCACCGTGAATCAGAGTTTGTCCAAACCTTCATTCAATTCAATATAGGTTCCCCAGGGATCCGTGATAAACGCCAGGGAGATGTCCCAGGTCCGGCCGTTTGGTGAAGGGAACATCGAACTTCAGTCCATTGGCCTCCGCCTTCTTGCAAAAAGCTTCCAGGCCAACAATCTCAAATCCAATGTGATCCAGCGTGCGTCCTTTGGTGGTCACCGTCGGCGTGTCTGATTTTGTAAACGTCAGATTCGCTCCGGGAATATCCGCGGCGTCAAATGGTCCGCGCTTCCCGGGCTTGGCTCCAAACATCTTGGCGTACCAGGATTGCATCTCCAGCACCTGTGAAGCTCCGGCGGCGTCCGCCAGATAGAAATGCACGTGGTGAAAAGTAATCGGTACGGTTTGTGTCTTCTCTTCCAGAATTTCCACGCGAACCGCATCGCCCGGGGTCCACACAAAACCCTGCCCGGGGTTTTGCCCGACTTCCGTTTTCAGTCCCGCTGCTTTCCATCGCGCCAGCGCCGCGGTCGTGTCCGGCACATGAAAGCCGATGTGGCCCACCACCGATCCCACGCTGGCGCCGGTGTTGTCGCCCTTCCGAACCAGGATCAGAACGCCGGGAAATTTGAACGTATCGTTCGGTCCCACTTTGCCAGGCACGCCGCCCATCGCCGTCCAGAATTTTCCCCAGGCATCGACGTCCTGCACCAGAAAATGCACGTGGCCCATGGATACGCCCGCGCCATTCGGTCCGGAAACCTGCGCCCAGGAGGCGCGCGCCGGAACCAGTAGCGCAAGACCCAGAATCAGAATCAGTTTTTTCATATACATGCTCCTTGTGCCGGTCAAGGTGGCGAACTCTCTGCCATTCCTCCCGGAAGAAATCCGTTTTAATTCATGCAACATTCTCGGAATCGTGACGCACACAGTAAGTCACTGGCTCCTGAGTGTCAAGGTAAGCGAAACTCGTCCCGCTTTCGGTTTTCGCAGCACTGGCGTACCGACGAAGTTCTTCCGGGAGTGCAAGCGGATCGCAAATTCATCCCGACCTTTCATCGGGACGAGCAAGATGCCGTATACTCGCGGCATCCCCGCGATGCGCGTCGGCATCGAAGCCTGCATCGGAGAAAGCGCATGAAAATCAGCTTGCCGGTTCTATTATTTGTTTCGGGCTTGTGGACCAGCGGAGCTGCGCTGGCAGCGCAGATGCCGCCGGGTCCGGTCCAGGCCCCGGTGCCGCAAAGCGTCCAGCCTTCACCGGCGCAAATGGCGCCGGCTTCCACGACTTCGGCTTCCCTCGCGACAGCCGCGCCCAAAAATTACGTTGTGCCGTCAGGCACGCGCTTGCCGCTGATTCTGCACAACGCCGTCACCACGCGAAACGCCAAGCCCGGCGACCCGGTCTACCTCGAAACCCTTTTTCCGGTGGTGATCGACAATCGCATTTTGATTCCCGCCGGATCCTACGTGCAAGGCGAAATTCTGGAGGTCAGGCGTCCCGGCAAAGTCAAAGGCACCGGCGAAATTCGCCTGCGTCTGAATTCCATGATTCTGCCGAATGGCTACGCCGTGGACTTCAACGCCGTCCCGACCAACGCCGGAACGGGCGGCGGCGAATCCACCGACAAGGAAGGGACCGTGCACGGCGATACGGACAAGGCGGGTGATGTCGCCACGATTGCGAAATCGACCGGCATCGGCGCAGGAGTCGGGGGCATTGCCACGCAAAGCGCCAAAGGCGCGGGAATTGGAGCGGGCGCGGGAGCAGCCGTTGGGCTGGCCGCCGTGCTGCTTACGCGCGGACCCGAGCTGGAACTGCCGCGCGGCACAACGGTCGACGTGGTCCTCGATCGCACTGTCTATCTCGATGCCAGCCGAGTCAATTTCACCGACCCCGGTCGCGCGTCGGCGTTACCCGGCCCTCCGGATCGTGAACCGACGCGCAGCCGCTCGCCGTTTTGATTTTAGTAGCACAGACTTCAGTCTGTGGGTTTTAGTCCTGGCAAACCGGAAAACCCAAGGGTGCAAAGTCCGTGTGAGAACTCGAGAGTCTTTGTGGGTCGTCTGATGAGTGCCTCTTCCAAAGAGGATTCAATAAAAAGTGAATAGCAATGCCGGCTAGGATGCGGATGTCGAACGGTCTGTGTCCGCGCGTGTGAATCGCAGAGGGCTGAACATTTCCAAATCCATGCTGGTCCGGCCGTCGGTGATCCACTCCGCAGTCGATTTCGCGGTCACCGGAGCCAGCAGGATTCCGTTGCGGTAGTGACCCGTTGCGAGCACCAAGCCATCGATGTCCGCCGGTCCAAGAATGGGAAGCTGATCCGGGCTACCCGGACGCAAGCCGCACCAACTCTCCAGGATTTCGGCATTCGCGAGTTCCGGCACCAGCTCATTCGCCACGGATAGAATTTTTTCCAGGCCCCCCGACGTAACGCATTTTTCATAACCCGCATTCTCAATCGTGCTGCCGATCACTACCGTCTGTGGAGTCTGCAAGCCGCGGGGTACCAGATAACCATGTTCGCAGCGCAGCACGCGTCGAATTGGCGTTCCGGAATGGCGCAGCGCAATCATCTGGCCACGGACGGGAAGAGTGGGCGCAAACCGCGCGGCCTCCGGAATTTGCGAGGACCAGCAACCCGCCGCCACAACGATGTGAGCGGCGTGGAACATCTCGCCGGTGGAAGTCTTTACGCCGGTGCACTTGTCCCCATTTAGAGAGAGCGACGTCACTCCCACACCAGGATAGAGTGCCGCTCCCATCGCGCCGGCAGCCGCTAGCACCGCGGCGGTCAGCGCGCGCGGTTCAACCGAACATTCATTGGGAAGCAACGCGGCCGCTCGCACCTCGCGCCCCAACGCAGGCTCCATCTTCATCGCTTCGTCGGCCGCCAGCGGCTCGCACTGCAATCCAAGTCCGCGGTGCAACGCGACCAGCGTGCTCAACTCGCGTTCTACATCTCCATGAAAAATCGCTTCGATCGCGCCATCTTTGCGTATGCCCGTACGCAGGGCAGAGGCCCCTTCCACGGCGTCGATATATTGGGGATACAGCGCCAGGCTGGCACGTCCAAGCGGCACCAGGGGAATCGCGGCCAGGCAATCCGGAGCGGGCGACAGCATGCCTGCGGCGGCCCAGGAGGCCTCGCGCATCATTTGCTGGCGGTCCAGCACGGCCACACGCAGGCCGCGTTGCGCCAACTCCAGCGCGATCGACCCGCCGATGATGCCGCCCCCAACGATTACGACATCGTACTTTTTCACGCCAATATCTTATCAGCTTGCAGCCGTTGCATAAGCATTCAAGACGAGGCATCCAGGGCCTGCGGCACTCAGCGCCTGACTCACCCGATATTCAACCTTGAAGTGACTTCCGGTTTGCCCTGGAGACCATCTAAAACGATTTCACGAGTTCCGCCGAGAGCACCCGCGCTTTTTCCGCCAGATTCTGCGCGCGAACCCAGTCGTCGGCCATGATGGCCTCGTGCGATTGGCTGAGGAAACCTTTAATTTTTTCGGTCAGATCTTTCTGCGCCGGAGTGAGTTGTTTTCCATTGGACAGCTGCAGATTCTGCTCCGCGGCAGTGATATTTCCGGTTGTGCTCGATTTGGTCGCCTGCAGATCTCGCGCCGAAAGCTGCGGCGAAATCTGTGGCGGCGCGGGCTTCGTGGGTGTGGATTCGGCAGTTTCCGCGGGCGCCGGTCGTCGTGGCGCAGCTGGTCGTTTTCCCGGCGCGGGAGGAGGCGCGGGCGACGGCACTTCCGGCGCGGGTTCTTCCGTGGTGGTTACCGGCGGCGGCGCTTCCGGAACGGGCATTGGCGCGGTCACTTCGGGAGGCGGCGAACTGACTGACGGGGGAGCCGCGCGCACAATATGCTTGCTGGCGCAGCCCGCCAGTCCGGCAGAAGCCGCACCAAGCAGCGCGAGAAGTTGGAATGTCCGCATGCGCATCAGATACTCCTCGCGACAGCCGCGCCGGATTCCCGGTGGCGGGAAAGCACGGACTCCATCTGGTGAGCCAGCGGCAAGTGGATCCGGAAGGTCGTGCCGCGTCCTACCTCTGAATCAAATTCTATTGAGCCATTATGTAACTGTACAGTTCTAAAGGTGCTGGCGAGTCCTATTCCGCTACCCCCGGGCCGGGTGGTGAAGAATAGCTGAAAGATGCGCTGGCGGTGCTCGGGAGCGATGCCCCGGCCGGTATCCCGGATTTCGATCTCCGCCATTTCTCCCTGCCGGCGCAGCCCGACGAACAGCTGTCCGCCGCTGGGCATTGCTTCCATCGCGTTGATCAGTAAATTAATCAAGCCTTGCCGCAACAAAGGTTTGTCCACCAGCACTTCCGGCACGCCGCCGTCCAGATGGGTCTCTACCTTGATGTTCGCCTTGGAAAGCTCAGGCCGTTCGACGGTGATCACCTCTTCCAGAATTTCCTTGAGGTTGGATTCCTCCTGGTGCATTTCCGGCGGTCGCGTGAAATCCAGGAAACGTTTCACCACGCTGTCCAGGCGGTCAATTTCGCTATCCAACACGCGAACAGCCTGCAGCGGCAGGCCGTCGACATCCGGCAAGCTGGCTTTCAAATTCTCCAGCCAGATGCGCATGGAGTTCAGCGGATTTTTCACCTCATGCGCCACGCCTGCTGTGATGCGTCCGAGATTGGCCAGGCGCTCGGAAACCTGCAACTGCGTGCCGATGCGCTCGCGGGATTCCAGGTCCTTGAATTTTACGAGCGTGCCCATGCGCGCGTCGCCTTCGCCGATCACCTCAACGCTCACGCCCACCCGCCGCGCCGGACTTTCCGTGCCCGCCAGCACCACTTCAGCCGAACCCACCGGCTCGAATTCGCCATTCTGCAGCCGGATTGCTTCGCGCACCGGATGATCGGGAGGAAAAATATCCTCCGCGCGCCGCCCCAGAAGCTGGTCCGCCGGCATGGAGAGAAATCGCTCGACGGCGGGACTCACCATCACCGCCCTGCCATCGACGGAAAACAGCAAAAGCCCATCATCCAGTCCGCCGAGAACCTGATCGATGTTTTCGCGCAAATTGCTGAAAATTTCGCGCACTCCCCGCAGCTGCATTCCAATCTGGCTGATCTTGGTGCTGACCTGTCCGAATTCGTCCTCGCGGTCCAGCGGTTTCTGATCAAATTCGCCTTTGGAAATGCGATCCAGTTGCGCCGTAATTCTCTGCAAAGGCGCGAGGGAGATATTGCTCACGATGGCCGCGAGTAGAACGGAAATTCCCACCGAGGCCAGCGCCAGCAGCGCCGCCGAACGCAGCGCCGGAGTGATGCTGGCCCGCAGCAGGCCAGTCTGCACCGCGACGCGTACCGCGCCGAATGGCGCCTGATGCCCGGGCCGTCCGAGTTCGAATGGATAGGTCACTTCGTACGTGCTCGGCGGCCCGTAGAGCAGCCGGTAGAGGACCTTCATTTGTTTCGTGAAGCTGCCGGGAATGAGTTGCGAGATGTTAGCCCGCACCGGCTCCGGATTACCGGGCAGGGAGGTGTCGCTGGAGAGCAGCACGATGCCATTCACATCGGAAATGGAGATTTCGTAAATCAGCTTGGAAAAGCTGAGTTGGGCGTTGATCGAATCGGCCAACGGAGCGCTGTCGTTGAATGCTTTCTTGGCGTAGGCTCGCAGGCCTTCCGGGGTATCCGATTCGGGAGCGGCTCCGGAATTGGCGGCGTCGGCCAGCGCGATCTGGGTCTGAAAAAACACCTGTTGGGAAGCCAGGCGCGCGCGATCTTCGGCCTGGCGGATCACCTGGCGTGAGAGATTCATCACATACAGGGTGGAGTTCACACCCACGACGGCTAGAACCAGCGCCGCTGTGGTCAGCGTAATTTTTGTTTTCAGGCGAACTTGCATGAGATGCCCTGCCCTCGTCACGAGGGAGTCTTTGCCGCCTCGTATTCCTTGAGCTTATTGTGCAGGGTTTTCAGGCTGATTCCCAGCAATTCGGCGGCGCGTGTTTTGTTATTGGTAGAGGCAAGGGTTTGCAGGATCAGTTCGCGTTCCGCGGCTTCCACGGTGGTTCCCAGCGGAAATCGCAGCGAGGCCAGATCGGAGGCCGTTGCTGCCGGAGCGTGCCCGAAATCCGTGGGCAGGCTGGCGCGGCCGATCAGGTCGCGGTCGGAAACAATGGCGGCGCGCTCCAGTACATTGCGCAGCTCGCGTACGTTGCCCGGCCAGGAATAACTCGCAAACAGATCGAGCACTTCGGGATTCACGCCGCGAACGTGCCGTCCGTGCTTGGCATTGATGTCCCGCAAAATATGTTCCACCAGAACCGGAATGTCTTCCTTGTGATCGCGCAGCGGCGGCAGCACGATGTGAAACACGTTCAAGCGGAAATAAAGATCCTGCCGCAATTCGCCCTTGGCCACGGCCTGTTCGGGTTCCTTGTTGGTCGCCGCCAGCACCCGCACGTCCACCGGAGTTTCCACCTTGCTGCCGAGCCGCCGTACTTTGTGATCTTCCAGCACGCGCAAAAGTTTCGCCTGTGTCGGCGCGGGCATTTCGCCGATTTCGTCCAGCAGCAATGTGCCGCCGTCGGCCAGCTCGAAACAACCCAGCCGCCGTTCCGCCGCGCCGGTAAACGCTCCGCGCTCGTGCCCGAAAATCTCGCTCTCCATCAGCGATTCGGGAATTGCCGAACAGTTAATCGCAATAAATGGACGATCGCCGCGCGGCGAAAGCCGGTGAATCGTGCGTGCCAGAATTTCCTTGCCTGATCCGGTTTCGCCGGTGATCAGCACGGATGCCGAGGATGGCGCCACCTGTTCAACAAGATGCATCACTTCCTGCATCGTTTTCGATTGCCCCACCAGATCACCGAGTTTTCCGGACTCACGCAACTGCCGCGTGAGTGCGGCCACTTGTTTGCGGTCGCGGACGCGCCCGAGGGCCCGTTCCAGGAGCACGTGCAACACCGAGCCCTTGAGCGGCTTTTCGATGTACCAGAATGCGCCGGCCTCAATGGCCGCTACAATGCGCTCTTCGCTGCCTTTTCCGGTGATGATGATTGCCGGAACGTTCTGCAATTCATCGCCCAGCCGCGCCAGCAGATCGAGGCCGTTCATTCCGGGCAGTTCCACGTCGGCAATCAGCACCGCGGGAGCAAACTCGGAGAATCTTGCCAGAGCGTCCTCCGCGCTGCCAACGCCAAGCACTTCATAGCCCCAGCGGCGCAGCAGCGCTTCATAGCCCAGGCGTGCGTTTTCCTCATCCTCAACAATCAGGACACGATCCGGAGAAGGTTTTGTCGTTTCAAAGCGAGTCGCATCAGCCATTCAGTTTGTGAGCAGTCCCTGGGACGTAGGGGCGGCGCCTCAATGTTGAATCTACCAGTACTACCCGTTCCTGCCAAGCTGAGATGCGGGCGGCTGCGATTAAGGTTTGCGCGGAAGAGCGTCACGGTCCGAGGTCCTGAGTGAAAAATCTTCCCTGCAATCCGTCGAGTGGAAGTTGTATGCTGCCGCCAGCATAAAAATAAAACTAAGGGAAGCCCATGCGAAATCGAACAGTAACGCTCGCACTGATTGCCATGGCTGCCGCCGGATTTTTGGCGGGCTTGGTCGTCGAGAGCAAAATGCAGCGCGTGCAGGCGCAATCGAAGTCCGACTCCTCATTCCCGTCGGTTCCCGGCGCGAAGGGCGGCGAGGACATCACCGGACCTTACGAGGCTGTCGTTGACTGGCCGCAGCCCTTGACTTCGCTGCCTGGACACGAGAATTGGACCTGGGGCGCGGTGGAGGGTATCTACGCCGAAAGTCCCGATCGCGTGTTCATCGCTCAGCGCGGCGAATTGCCGGCGTTGAAGCGGCCGGCGCAAACGCCGGTTCCGGCTTTCGGGCCGAGCCTTTCGTTCCCCACTGCCGAAGTGCCGTTCCGCAACGCATCGCAAGGCCCGGTGGCCAGCCTGCCGGGCGGCGGCGCTCCGGGAGACCTGCCCGAAGATCAGGACAAAAAATGGAGCGGCAAAAAAGGCGTCGACGCGCGCTGGGAACACGCGCTGGTGGTGGTGGATGCCAGCGGGAAAATCTCCGAGGACTGGAGCAAGTGGGACAATTTCTTTGAGCGCCCGCATGCCGTGTACATCAATCCGTACGATCCGGAGAAAAATGTCTGGGTAGTGGACGACTACAAGGAAGCGGTCTTCAAATTCAGCCACGATGGCAAACAACTTCTGCAAACCATCGGCACCATCGACAAATCGGGCGCGGATGGAACGCATTTTAATCGCCCCACATTTCTTACCTGGCTGCCGGACAGCACCATGTTCGTCGCGGACGGATACAACGGCAACCGCGTGGCAAAATTCGACAAGAACGGAAAATTTCTGTTGGCCTGGGGAGAAAAGGGCACCGCGCCGAATGAAATGCGCCCCGGCTATTTCAACGTCGTGCATGGAATCGCCGCGGACCCGGTCACCCATCGCGTGTACGTGGTCGATCGCAGCAATCACCGCATCCAGGTGTTCGATGAAAATGGAAAATTTGTAGATCAGTGGCCGGTTGACAAATACTCGTCCATCAATTTCCTGTACATTTCCGCGGACAGAAAGCTGTGGGCCGCCGATGACAGGAATTCAAAAATCGTGGAGTACGATCTGGAAGGCCATCTGCTTTACGCCTGGGGCACGCTGGCGGAATGGCCGGGTGGCCTCTTCAACACCCACGGAATGAGCGTCGACCAGGAAGGAAATTTCTACGTCGCCGAAGTTGGCAACGGCCGCGCGCAGAAATTCCGTCCCCGGCCGGGAGCAAATCCGGCGCTGCTGGTCGGTAAGCCTGTCTACTCTGCATGGAAGTAAAAACGAGAAGCTTTCGAAGGTCCTCGGCGTCAAGTGGCGCAGGCTTCAGCCTGTGGAAGTTGGTGGCGGCGAGGAGCATCTTGCTGCAACGAACCCCCACAGGCTGAAGGCTGCGCCACCTCGCGGCAAACCGGACTTCATCCCCTACCATAGTTGCAACAAATGCCTGTTGGTCAATACGACGCCAGGAAAGCCGCAACTCTGCCCACAGCCGCGCCGGTCGCGGCCTCTTTTGAGTTGTGCGCGGCGACTCCCTCAGCCAACCTCCTACTGCAGCCTGCCCTTCCGATGGCTGCTTAGGAGTAGGGGCCGCCCAATTGCTCTAAGGTTCTTCCAACCCCTTTTCTACCAGATGCATAGGAGCGAAAAAATGTTTGGCGAGGTATAGCGTGCATATATAATGGCTAGCGTTGGCGGCTAAAGTTAGCACCGGGGTGCCTTTGTCGAGACTTACGCCAATCACGCGCGGTGTGCTTGCGTCCATTATTCAATCCTGTGTGTCATTTTGAATCATACATTTTTGGGGGTTTACCTTGATCTTGCGATTTTTGACCCGAAGTTTGCTGATCTTGCTCTTTGTCCTCCTGCTGGTTCCGACCGGTTTTTCCAAGGTTCCGGCGGGGAGCAGCGATAAAAACGCAGTTGCGAAGGATGAAACTGCCTCTGTTGTCGGGGCAAATCCTGGTCCTTCGGTGGAGACCGTGAAACCGGATGAGCCGGCCTCTTCGGATTCCGCTTCTCCCGCGGAGTCTATCCCGGTGCCTCAAGACGTCAACGCCGGCAAGAAAACCGCTGACGCAAACAATGACTACAAGCCCGCGCCCGCTTTTACGCCCATGCTGGCAACGACGGGAACCCTCGGGCTCTTCACGCTGGAAATTGCGGACACGCTCCCCAAGGGCGGCTTTGCCTTCTCCGGATTTGGCAACAAATTCGGCCGCATGCCGGGCAGCGTCACGGTTCTCGAATTTGGCGCCAATGTCAGCTATGGAATCACTGACCGCCTGAACGTCTATGCCGGTTTCGATCCCTACGGACACGTTCACGTCGGATGCCCCGGCCAGTTGAGCCTGCGTTCGATTCCTTTGTCCAATACGTGCGCTCCGGTGGCATTCGGAACTTCCGTTCCGGGCTCATTTTTTCCGGTGGTGCCCGGCAGCGCTCCGGGTTATGTGCAGGATTTTCCCTTTGCCGCGAACAATAACGGCGGCATCGGTGACATTACGCTGGGACTGAAGTACGCATTTCTTTCTCAGCGGCAGGGCGCTCCGGTCAGCCTCTCGGTTCGCAACGATCTGATCATTTCCACCAAAACGGCTGAAAACAAACTCTTGAGCGATGGGATCGAGGGAAGCCCGTTGAGCGACATGGTTTCTCTCGCTCTGAGCAGGCAGTGGGGCAACGTCGTTACCGGCACTTTCAATTTCGGATACAAATTTGTGCGAGCCCCGCGCGACAACCAGGCTAATCCGCTGGTGGCCATGCCGGACCAGGTCAGAACCGGCGTGGGTTTCCTGTTTCTTCCTGAGAGTCGCTTCCAGCCCATGATGGAATATTCCGGGGTCGTTTTTGTTTCCGCTCCGGGCACTCCGCCGGACATGTCGTTTGGGGCGCGCGATCCCATTGACGGCGTGTGGGGCATTCGCATGTATCCGTGGAAGCATTTGGGTATCGATCTGGGCTACCGCTACATGCTGAATTTGCGAAATCTAAACGACCGAAACGGATTTGTCGTGAAAATCGGTGTCGGGTATTGGCCGGAGAAGGCTGCACCCGTGAATCATCCGCCCACGGTAACGTGCACCGCGGATAAGAGCACGGTGTTCGTGGGTTCCAACGATCCGGTTGCGATCACCTGCGCCGGCGCGGATCCCGATAACGATCCCTTGACCTACACATGGTCTTCGACGTGTGGCAAGGTCGACGGCACCGGCGCTCAGGTTCGCTGGCTCTCCAATGGCGTGCCGGTAGGATCGTGCACGATTACCACCAAAGTGGATGACGGCCGCGGCGGCTCTGCAAGTTCCAGCGTCATGGTCAACGTCGAACCAAAACCCAACCATCCTCCAACGATCAGCTGCTCCGGAGACCGCTCGTCGGTCTTTGCCGGGGAGAAAGTTCACATCACGACAAACGCCAGCGATCCAGACGGTGATCCGCTGACTTACTCGTGGCGCGCAAACGCCGGCCGCGTGGTGGGCAACGGCGCTGCCGTGGACTTCGATACCACCGGCCTCGCGCCGGGAACCTACACGGTGACGGTGCGCGTCGACGATGGCCGCGGCGGAGCCGCGGATTGCTCTTCGACGGTTGAGGTAAAGGCCGTGCCTCCGCCGCCGCAAGCCAGCAAGATCAGCGATTGCGCGTTCGGTAAACCGCTGAGCACGCGCATCGACAATGTCTGCAAACGCATCCTCGATGACGTCGCGCTTCGTCTGCAAAACGAGCCCAAGGGCAGCGCCGTGATCATCGGCTACTCGGATCCCAAGGAAGCCAAGCCAGCGAAGATCGCGGGCGATCGCGCCGCCAACGCCGTGAAATATCTCGGCGAAAAGGGCATCGACGCTTCGCGTGTCACCACCCGAACGGCAGCGGCCAGGCCGGCGCGACCGATAACCGCCGCATCGACGTAATCTGGGTGCCCGAAGGCGCTACGTACTAAGCGCGCTGGATGTACCAAGCCATGTAGCGCCCGTCTTCAGGCCGGCGGCCGTTGCCAACAGGTCGGGCGCTACATGGCACTCCAACACCGACTCAGTTTGGCGAATCCGTTGCCGCAAGGCCATTGGGCACTCGCCACAACACAATCGAGTATTCCTGAGCGGCATCCTCATGCGTGGCTTTCACGGTTTGCGGCGCTTAACGATTACGTATCTTCCGGGCGCGGTGAATTCGTCGAACGCAACTTTCAGGATCAATTCACCCGCCTTTTTCACGCGCACCATGAAGTATCCGTCCGAATCGGTAACCGCCAGCTCGGTTCCGATTTGCAGGCCGGCCCCGGCGACCGGCTCGCCTGCGGAATCGACAACGCGTCCGCGCACCACGTTTTGGAAGAACGACCGGAAAAAAAGTTCCCGGCGACGTGTTCCCCATGCCGCGATATTCGTAGCTGGATCCGTAAGCCGTGTAACGCACCTGCCCGAGCGGCGTGACGTTCGTATCCATGTTGAACTGCACGCCATGCGGCAGCTGGAAATGCAGGCTGAGCACCATGACCTGTTTGAATTGTCCCGGACCGTTCTGCACGAAAGGAAGAAACAGGGTCTGGTAATCCACGCTGAGAGTCATCAGATTGGAAATGAAATTTCCTCCGAAGTCGATGCTGGTTTGTCCGTTGTTATGCGAAATGACTTGCGTGACGCTAAAACGCGAATTGAGGATCTCCCGCAAGTTTCCAATCGTGGAATGCGCGACCGAACCCTTCAGGTAGGTGCTCCGCAGCAAGTCCGCTCCCGCTTCGAAGTGGCTGGTGATCCTGCGGCGAACGCCGAGATCCACCGCCGCTGAATCCCCAACTGTGCTTGAAGAATTGAAATAGGAGCCGTTTAACTGGAATCCGGCAAGCGTGGCGCTGGCCCCAAGGCCTTCGACGAGGGCGCGCTCGAAAACGTTGGGAGTGAAAGAGGAAAGGTAATTGTTCCGGCTGGCGACAATGCGCACGTTGGACATCGGGCGCAGCTCGAGGCGGAGATTATCCCGGTCATTTTCCAGAGCTGCGGCGTGGCCACCAGGACGCGGCGAAACTCGTCACCGGAGCGCGCGTAACTGGCATCAAGAATCAGCCAGCGCTTGTCCATGGAGAAACTCGCCGATCCATACGGTTGATTGTTTCCGAGACCGGCGGACGGGCCAGCTTGATGTCTTTCCTGGCGGCCCACTCGATCGCCTGGATCGACGTTTGCCGGTACGAGAAAATGTTGCGCGAGAAAAAACGCAGCGACGGAGAAATCTGCCGCTCATAGAAAATGGCCCCGGCCGGCGAATCCGTTCGCGCCACATTCAGAAAGGGCGCAAGTAACCATTGCTGGTCGCGCCGGCGAACGCGAACAGGCGATCGCCACCCGCGTTGCGCGTGAAGCTTGCGCCGCGTCCAAAAAAATAAAAGGAGCGGTCAAATAAATCCGTCGGGAGAACGAACGGGATCTGCTGGTCCCCCGCGCCCAGTGTGGAAGACCGGTAAGGACGCGAAAGAAAAAACCCCAGGCTCGGCCTGCCAAGGTAGCCCAGGTCAAGTCGCGCCGTATAATTTTCGGCATGCACCTCGAGGGATCCACCCTGCGCATCCATCAGCGAGGAAGATCCTCCCGTCAGCTCAAAAACCTGGGCCATGGCGGGACGCGGCCAGCCCATCCCATACGCGACTGCACACAGGGCCAGCGCCCACAGCGTTTTTAAGAATACTTTCGCGGCGTGATCCCGCCGCCCCGCACGCCGGTTCATTGCGAGACGATCATGTTCTTCAACCCGGATTCCATTTTGAAATGGGGAAACTTCAACACCAATTGCTGCGGAATTCCCGGCTGATCCCAATCCAGTTCAATTTCACGCTGCTGGCCGGGGAACAGCGGAAATCCCCCGAACGTTTGTTTGCCCGAGCCCGACACAACTTCAATTTCCTCGACCCGGCCGAACACCGCGCCATGATTCTCCACCTCGGCGCGAATGAATCGTTTGTCGCCCCGGCGATCGATTTCCGCGCTCTTCCAGGTCACTTGCGATTGCTCGAGCGATTGATGGCCGAGCAGGTAGACGGTATGCGGCAGTTCCAGAGCCAGCTTCAATCCGTTGGGCGTTGTCGGGCCGGTTACCGTGGCGTAAATGCAGAACCAGTTGGGAAAAGTCTCCGTGGTGGCTTTGTAAAAAACATAATGCGTTTGCTTGGGAGCCAGCCGGAAACTGGTGGCGGAGAGCTCGACGTGCAGCCCGGGATCGAGTTTGCGGAACGTCGCCTTGCCCGTGGAATCGACCGAGAAGCTGTGGGGCTCCACTACCACCGTGATGGGAATATCTCCGTCATTGTAAAGCTGGAACCGGCCGTCGGCTTTGTCCGCGTACTCGACAATCACCGGCGAAATGGTTTGCGACCAGGCATGCGGCGCGATAAAAAACAGGCAAGCAACCATCATCAACAAGCGTTTCAAGGTATTCCCCCCTAAGAATTTGTATCGTTCGGTCTGGTCCCGGAACCTGTTGCGGCCGCGCTAATTCGCCTGGGCTTGAATATGTAAAACACCGGTGTAAATGCCTGCCGGCAAATTCAATCCGGTGGTGTTAATTTGCAAACCCAGCGTATCGGTGCGTTTTCCGGGATTCGTAAATAAAATAAAAAATATCTGGTTGAAAAGGGTCATGCTGCTTCCGGCGGCCAGCGGGCTCGTTCCGCTGAATGCCGTGTAGGCCCCGCCGTTGAAGCTGCCGGCCACGCTCGACGAGGGGATGTTGTCACTGGCCCCGTCGGTAAGCGCCGCCGCGGAATTGGAAAAGTAGGCGTACTCGGCGATATTCCCGAAGATTAACGGTAGCGCCCAGCTGGTGGTGATGCTGATGGGCGTGCTGCCGGTCGCGGTGCCGCTCCGGACCAAATTGAAATTTACGAGGCCCGGCGCCGCGGTAATCGTGATGCTGCTATTCAGAGTGGCGCTGAGACTCACGGCCGCCGGGTTGGACTTCAATTGCGCGGCGGAGCGAACCGGAAAGAGGGCCACGGCCAATCCCAGCCATAGCAATACACTTCCGCAACGTAACAGTAGGCCGCGTTTTTTTGTGCCGATCCCACACCAAGACTTCAATTTTCCATCCCTCGGTGCCCTGCCGGGCATCTAGAGCGCCTGCGCCTGCACATTCAGAACGCCGGAATAGGTCACAGCGGGCAGCTTCAGCCCGACGGTACTGATCATCAGGTTCAAGGAATCGGAGTGATTGCCGCTGCGGTTGTTGCCGAGAATTTTCGTGGAGGACAATGTCAGGCCGCTGCCCGCCGCGAACGGACTGGCCCCTGTAAAAGCAGCGAAGGCCCCTCCATTGATGCTGCCGGACACGTTAGCGGACGGAATAGTGTCGCCCCCGCCATCGGAGAGCGCTGCGGTGGTGGTTGTGAAGTAGGCATAGGTGGTTACCGCTCCGACGTTGGGCCGTAGCGTCCAACTGGTGTTGACGGTGATCACCGCGCTGCCGGTGGACGTTCCGCTCGCCAGCAGAGCGAAATTCACAAGGCTCGGCGAGGCGGTTACGCTAAGTGAAGTAGCCAGATTGGCGCTCAGATTGACACCCGTACTGAGGGATGTCACCTGCGCACGAGCGGGCAATGTGGCGATGAACATTCCGAAGACCACCAAAGCGGGAACGAAACTGCGCATCGAGAAATGAAGCGCGCCCCCCGCCGTTTTGTCTGTCGCCTTGAGCATTTCCAAGTGTTCCTTTCCAAGTTCTGACGTCAGCCGTCGGATCGAGCAAGTCAACCGGATCCCCGGCCAACGAAGAGCGGTTCGGCAGCCACACCGCGACCGAACCGCAACCCATGCGGACGCATGTCCGCCTCATGGGGATCGCCGGATGTTCTGGACTTAAATCGCTTGCGCCTGAATGTTGAGCACGCCGGTGTAGGTCGCCGCGGGCAGACCCAGGCCTGTGGTATCAATCGTCAGGGCAATCGTATCGGGGCCATGACTGGAGTTGAACGTACCCGCGCCTCCGATGGCCGCCGTAAAGACCGTCATACCATTGGCGCCGAAGGGCGTCACGCTTGTGAACGGTGCCGCTGCGCCACTGTTCACGCTGCCGGTGACCTTGGAGGTCGGAATGTTATCGCCGGCTCCGTCGTTCAATGCGTTGGCGCTCGTAAAATAGGCATACAGCTTGACGCCGGCGCGGGTTTTTCCCAGGGCCCAGGAAGTCGTGATGCTGACCGGGGCGCTGCCGTTCGCCGGGCCGTTTGCGGCCAGCGTGAAGTTCACCGTCGCGGGGCCCGCGGAAACCGTCAGGGACTCGGCCAGCGTGGCATTGAGGTTCACGGTGGCGTTATTGGAATTGATCTGAGCGTGCGAGGCCTGGCTCATCGTGAGTACCAGCCCCAGGGCGCCCAGGATCAGCTTTGCCTTTTTAAATGCGTTCATGAAGTCTCACCTTTTTCGTTGAGAGGGAAGCGTGACCCTCAGGATTTCGAACCCAAGCGCTACACACGCGTAGTGGCTTGCGTCCGCGAAAACAGTTTTAGCCGCTGGCATTAACATTTCGATTGGTACGTCCGTACTAGTTCAGACCAAAGCGGTATTGCCGCCAGCCTCCAGTGCGCAGAGGGAGACGTTCGGCGGCGCTCACGGTATAGAACCTCCATAACCATGTTAGTTACTTAATGAAATAGTTGGCGGTGGATTGGACGTCTTTCGGCAAGTTCCTGAAGGGCTCTTCGCCGTGAGCGCTCCGGTGTGGGATTTCCCGGGCTGGTGACCACCGGCCTCCACATGCAATCGCCGCGTCGGAGGCAGCGCGGCGCGTTCGACTGTACAATAGATCCCGCAGCCTGGAAGCGAAGCAAGGTTGCACTTTATTCACCGATTGATTTGACGATGCGGAAGTGCCAACTCTCGGCCTGCTTGTTGCTCGTTGCGACGACGGCGCACGCCCAGGCGTGGCAACCGCTCGGGCCTCCCGGAGGAGATGTCCGCGTCCTTGCGGCTGATCCAGCGCGGCCGACACGGATTTTTCTCGGCACTGCGGATGGCCACATCTTCGGCTCCGGAGATTCCGGCGCGCATTGGACGTTGCTCGGACGGGCCAGTACCCGCCCTGACGCGGTGATCACCGCCATCGTTGTCGATCCGCGCGACGGAAATGTGTTGTTCGCCTCCTCCTGGGTGCGCGACTCTGCCGCGGGCGGCGGAGTGTATCGCAGCGCTGACGGCGGTCACACCTGGAGCGAAGCAGGGCTTGCGGGCCACGCTGTCCGCGCGCTGGCCATGGCGCCCTCCGATTCGAGCGTGCTGGTGGCCGGAACTCTGGAAGGCGTATACCGTTCGGGCGACGCCGCACAATCGTGGTCGCGCATTTCTCCTGAGCATCACGAGGAATTGCGCAACCTCGATTCCATAGCCATCGATCCACGCGATCCGCAGATCATTTACGCCGGCACATTTCATCTGCCCTGGAAAACGGCGGACGGCGGCCGTCACTGGAACCCGATTCATGAGGGCATGATTGATGACTCGGATGTGATGAGCCTGCTCATCGACAAGGAAAATGCGCGGCGAATTTATGCCAGCGCCTGTTCGGGCATTTACCGCAGCGAAGACAGCGCCGCGCAGTGGAAAAAGATTCAGGGCATTCCCTACACGGCACGCCGCACCTACGCGATCACCCAGGATCCCAATCAATCGGCGCGGGTTTACGCGGCAACCTCCGAAGGGCTGTGGAAGACCGAGGATGCCGGAATGACGTGGCGCCGAACCACGCCAGATTCGTGGGTAGTCAACTCCGTGATAGTTGGTGGCGGGCGCGCGGGTCGTGTCCTGATCGGCACGGAGCAATTGGGCGTTCTGGCCAGTGACGATGCCGGTGAGCATTTTCAGCCGGCGAACAGCGGTTTCGATCACCGGCAAATTCTGGCACTCGCTCTGGATTCGAAACAGGCAAGCCGAATTGTGGCGGTTGTGGCCAACGCTCCCGCCTCGCTCGTTGCGACCACTGACGAGGGCGCGACGTGGTCACCACTGGGGTCCGGCTTGTCCGCCGAACAGGTGCTGCGCATTTACGCCGCGCCGGAAGATGTCTGGTGGGCCTCCCTGGTCCGCGGCGGCCTGATGCGCTACGACGCTGCGCACAAGATCTGGATGCGCGCAGGGATAGTGGCTGGCGACGCTAACAGCGCGAAGGCGCCACCATCTCCTTCCGGCAGTGCCACGGGCCCAGGGCCACGCCGCGACGAGCGCGCCGGGCAGGGCGTGGCAAAATTCACAGGCCCTACCGCGAAGGCAGCGCGCTTCCTGGCGGATAGAGTCACGGATCTGGCCTTCAGTTCGAAGGCCTGGTACGCCGCGACGAGCAGCGGTCTGCTGGTCTCCACGGATCAGGGCCTGACCTGGAAACGAAAACGAGTTGCCGCGCTGGACTCGCTGGCCGTGCAATCCGTCCGCGTTTCTTCGAATGGCCGCCGCATTCGGATTGCATCGCCACACGGTCTCGTTTTTTCGGACGACGGAGGAGCTTCCTGGGCCTGGCATGATCTGCCGCTGCAATCCGGAGGCGCGATGACGCTGAACGATGAGGCCGGCGATGACCGTACGATTGTAGCGATTGCCCGCAACGGGCTGTACATTTCGCGCGATGCCGGGGTTACATGGCAGCAAGCCGCCGCCGGCTTGCCGGCCACGCCGGTCCAGGATTTTGCCGCCACCGGCGGCGTGTTCGTTTCCGCCATGCGTACCGGCGGGCTGTATGTTTCTTCCGACGCAGGCCGGAGTTGGGACCGCGTTTCCGGTTTGCCGGGCGAGGGTTTTTTCTCCGCTGTTCTTCCGTCGCGTGAATCCAGCGTGGTGTACGCGGCTTCCGCCACGGAGGGCCTGTACCGCGTGCAATTGAAGGTCTCCACAAAAAACGATCCCCGGAGCGCAAACCAATCCGGAAGCAATCCTTCAGAAAAGCAGAACCAGGGCCTAGACGCCCAGGAGTGACGTTGATCATCCATTGGTACTTTCGAGCCGGGAGCCAGGTTCCCGATCCGGAGTTCCAAGCCGAATTGGCGCTCATGTTCCAGGCCCATTAAGCAGGAAGCGCTTCCAAATGGGGCAGTCAGGGCCAAACTGATCCACAATGCAACTGTCTGGGCCGCTCAAGAGCGCGCGGCTGTTTCGATTCGAGATTGTTCCGCGAAGGGTCCGCAGCGATTCCCATTCTTGCTTCAGCCGCATGCCAAAGGAATTACCCATAATTGAAACAAAATCCGCTTGCAATAGTTCCCGATTCGGCAATAGAATCATCCGCACATTTTAGCTGTTGTCATGATAAGTGACAGCGCTGTGGATGTTTATGATTTCTCCTGATTTGGCACCTATTTTGCTCCTGTTTTGAAAAGAGGTCCCAGCCATGGAAACCAAGTTGGAAGCAGAGACAAAGGACGGCAAGAATGATGCGGTCGCCGCGCGAAATGCGACCTTCAGCCTTCTGGTGGTGGATGACGAGGACAGTACCCGGAATTTGTGCCGGGACGTTGCGACCGACGCGGGCCTGCAGGTGTACGCCGCGGCGACCACCGAGGAGGCTCTGGATATCCTAGACAAATATCCCGTGGACATTGTCGTCACGGATTTGCAGGTGCCGCAAATCGGCGGGTTGGAGTTTTTGAAGCGCACGCTGGCCAATAATTCCGAAATCGCGGTCATCGTGCTCACGCAGTACGGAACCATCGCCACGGCCGTGGAGGCCACCCGCCTGGGCGCCGCCGACTACGTGACCAAGCCATTTCACGTCCAGGAATTGCGCGCCAAGCTGGATCGCCTGATTCATTCCATCGAAATGGATCAGGAGAACCGCCTGATGCGCGAGGAGTTGCGCAGCCGGCCCGGTTTTGGCGGGCTCATCGGCATGTCGCCGCGCATGCAGCGGGTCTACAAGCTGATCCAGAAAGTCTCGCAGCACAAGTATCCGGTCTTGATTCTGGGGGAAAGCGGCACGGGTAAGGAACTGGTGGCGCGTTCCATTCATTTCTCCGGGCCGCGCAAAAGTAAATCCTTCGCTCCGGTGGATTGCTCATCGCTGGTGCCCACGCTCATCGAGTCCGAGTTGTTCGGTTACGTCAAGGGCGCGTTCACCGGCGCGCAGCACACCAAGCAGGGATTGTTCGAAGCCGCCGGGGAGGGCACGCTTTTTCTCGACGAAATCGGCGATCTGCCCATCGACCTGCAGGCCAAACTGCTACGCGCCCTGCAGGAGCGCGAAATCAAGCCGGTCGGTTCCAACGAGCGTATCGGCATTCGCGCGCGGGTGATCGCGGCCACCAATCGCGATCTGGAATCGGCCATTCGCACTGGAGGATTCCGCCAGGATTTGTATTTCCGCCTGAACGTGGTGCAGATCAAGCTGCCGCCGCTGCGCGAGCGCAAGGCGGACATTCCGCTGCTGGCCAATTCGTTCCTGGAAAAATTCTCTGATCCGGCGCGTCCGATCCACATGATTTCGGAGGACGCCATGCGCCGCATCATGGGCTATGACTGGCCGGGAAACATCCGCGAACTGGAGAACGCCATCGAACGCGCCGTGGCCCTCGGTTCCGGTCCGATCCTGCATGTGGGTGATTTGCCTTCCAATCTGCAGTACAACTCCTCGGAAAAACTTGCGGATGTCGACGAACTGGTGCCGCTCGAAACGCTGGAACGGCGGGCCATCTTCCGCGCCTTGCAGGAAACTTCCGGAGATAAACTGGCGGCGGCGCGGCTTCTGGGAATTGGAAAAACCACGCTCTACAGAAAGCTCAAGCAGTATGAAGCCGATCGGCCGCAGGTTTGATTTTTTCTGATCGGCGATGCCGTTGCCAGGCGAAAGGAGCACCCGCGTCCCAACCCCCGTCGTTGGCCCAGCGCGAAGGCTGGGGCCCCCTTGACTCCAGGCCATCGCGGCATTCGCCCATCCGTCCATTCCCGCCTACCGACCTCAATTCTCAGAGCAACTAGAAAATCAAATCCATTTCCGTTGATGAACCTTGGCACTCGTTCGCGGGCGCGAGCAAGCGCAGATTCCGTCGGAGGGCTGCCGGTTTGAAGATTCGCTGCGCCCTCTGCGCTGTTTTCCTATCCGGGAATTGCGGCTGTGGCGAGTTTCGGGATGGGAACGAGCGCCCCGTGCGCGCGGCCCTTGTGATCCTACTTGATTGATTGCGGGCAGGTTATCTCGCGCTTCGCATTGGCCACTGTGGTGCAAGACACCGGGCAGGAGGTTGTCATGATTCAACGAGCCTACTTCTTGCATTACCGCGCGATCCGTGAAGTGATCACCACGGCAGTCACGATCGGAGCAGCGCTGCTGGCCGGCTATTTCATTTTGTGGCCCGAGTTGTAGGAGACGGCATGCCTGCGGCGAGCTGGATGCGAAGATGGCGGGGAGGACGCGGCGCGGATGAGCAGGCGCGCGGGCCGTTGCTTGCCGCTGCGCGCGGGGAACCGCTCAGCCAGTTGCTTACATTGAGCGCTACGGCGCTTCTCGCGGCAGCGCACGCGGATCGCGCCGGGCTGTGGGTCTCCGGAGATCGGAGGGGAGAGCCTGGCACCGGCTGCGTGGTAGAGGCGGAACGCGGACCGACACCCGAGCAGTGGAAGCGGCTGGATGTTTCGACGCCGTTCTTGCGCGCGGCGCTGGAGAGTTCGAGCCCCCTGCATGTGGAATCGATAGCCGGCGAGCCCGCCGCTCATCTGGGTCCGTTGATCGGGATGCATAGCGCGGTATGGATTCCGCTGCGGGAGCGCGGCCGGACATTTGGGCTGGCGATGGTGGGTTACGCGCGGGCGCCTGGAAAACTGGATTTGCACGCGCTGCGCGCCCGCGCGGATGAAATCACTCTGGCGGTGGAACATGACCGCAACTCGCGCCGCAGCGAAATGGCCGGCGAAGAACGGCGCGCCCATCTGCGGCTCTCGCGCGCCATTTTGTGCGGCATTTCGGCGGGCTCGGCGCTGCCGCAGATTGCCCGCACGGCGCGGCACTATCTGCGCGCGGAATTCGTGGCCATCGGCCGGGGCAGCGCGCTCCCCTCACCCGGGGAAGGGTGGGACGGAGGAGCCGATTGGCCGGGCATCCAGCATGACGAAAAGCTTCAGCAACTTTGGCGCACCGTTTTTCACGAAGGTCGCGAATCGGAAATTTTCGGAGAATCGATTCCAAAATTCTCCCCGGCCACAACGGAAATTCCCCGTGCAATTCTGGATCGGATTTTGGCCATCCCGCTGGAAGTTCGCGGCGCGACGCCCGGAGTGCTGATGGCCGGGCTATCGCGCTCCGATGATCCCGAGGAAGATTTCGCCCGGCTGCAATCGTACGCGCTGTTGGCGGCCTCGGCGCTCGATCGTGAAGCGGCGCGGGAAGAACGGACCGCGTCCCGCGAAGTTCTGCGAAGGCTGGTCGAAGACAGCGGCGAATCCCTGATTCTGATCGACCGCCAAGGAAAAATTGCCGAAGCCAGCCGGGCCGCCGCCGAGCTTTTGCTGGCGCGACGAAGCAGGTTGGAGAGCGCGGTCCTGGAAGATCTGTTTTCCGGCGTGGCGCGCGAGGCGGTAGTTCGGTGGAGGGAGCGGCTGGATTCCACGGCGTCCGGCGTCACGTCGATCCTCGGGCAGAAGAAAGACGTTGCGGCATCCGTGCTGGAAGCGCCGCTGGAACGGGGCGGCATCGTTCGACTGCATTTGCGCAATGAAATTACGGGTGCGGGCGGGCAAGGGCCCTGGTGGCTGGTGCACGTAGAGGATCGCGATGCCCGGCAGGCGCTGCATGAAGCGGAGGATCGCCTGGAAGCGGAGATGACCGGTCTGCTGGACTCCATAGAATCCGGCGTGCTGCTGCTGGACGCGAGCGGTCATATCGTCAGGGCCAGCGACCGCCTGGCGGCCATCTTTGGATTCGAATCCCGCCGGCTGCTGGAACTGGGCACCCTTGATGCTCTGATCGACAGTCTGGCGTACCACTTGCTGCGTCCCGCGGAAACCGCCGCGCGCTGGCGCGAGCATGTGCGCCGGGGAGATGAGGCCAGCTGGGACGAATTTGAATTGGTGCGCCCGTCGCGAAAAATCGTCGAGCGGTTTGCCCGGCCGCTGCACAAGGCGGACGGCACCCGGCTCGGCTGGCTGGAAGTCTATCGCGACATCACCGGGCAGCGGATGATCCAGTCCAAACTTCTGCAGACGGAAAAAATGGCCGCGCTCGGGCAGATCGTTTCCGGCATAGCCCACGAATTGAACAATCCGCTGACCAGCATTCAAGGCTATGCGCAGCTTCTGCTGACCCGCCGCTCCGCCGTGGACCGCACGGGCGACGCCCAGCGCATCTCGCAGGAGGCCGAGCGCGCCGGACGCATCGTCAAAAACCTGCTGCTCTTCGCGCGGGAAACCAAGCCCGAACGCGGCGCCGTGGATTTGAACGACGTCATCGAGCGCACGCTTTCCCTCCGCGCCTACGAGTTGAAGCTACAGAACATCGATCTGGAGCTGGCGCTCGATCCTGGAATTCCGCAAACGCTGGCGGATGCGGCACAGCTGCAACAAGTGGTCCTCAACCTGATTGTGAACGCCGAGCAGGCCATCGTATTGGGGCGCGGCGAAGAGCCCCGCAACGGGCGCATCCTGATTCGTACCCGGCGCCTGGCGGGAGATCGCCTGGCGATGGAAGTATCCGATGACGGCCCGGGGATTGCGCCCGAAATTGTCGCCCGAATTTTCGACCCCTTTTTCACCACCAAGCCGCCGGGCGTGGGCACCGGCCTGGGCCTGTCCATCGCTTACGGAATCGTGCAGGAGCACGGAGGAGAGGTGAGCGTTGACAGTCTTCAGGGCCGCGGGGCCACCTTCACGGTCGAACTGCCGGCTCTTACGACTTCCGGTTTCAATTTTGTAGCTACCCAACCTGCCGCCCAGCAGCGCCCTCTGGCCGTCGTGCCGATCCAGGCCCTGGAGCGCCCTGCTGCGGGGGAACCGATTTTAGTCGTGGAAGATGAGCCCACCGTCGCCGCGTTGATCGCGGACGTGCTGAGCGAGGAAGGGCATCGCGTGGACACGCTTCTTGACAGCCGGGCGGCCCTCGGCAGGCTGGGCGAAATAAGCTACTCCCTGGTGATTTGCGATCTGAAGATGCCGTACGTGGATGGTCCCGGGCTGTATCGCTCCCTGGTGCGTCGCGACAGCCCGATGCAGCACCGGGTGCTGTTTGTCACGGGAGACACCATGGGGCCGCGCACGCTTGAATTTCTGAAATCCAGCGGCTTGCCGTATCTTGCCAAGCCGTTCCTGGTCGAAGAGCTGAAAGCTGCGGTACGCCAGGCACTGGCCGCGGTGCCGGCGAATGAAGAATTTGCCGGCGGAGCGGAACACGCACGATCCGCGACAAGGGAACAATGAACACAAAGAGGAAATCATGAAATCTACGAGCCGCACCATTTTTATCATCAGTGGCGACCTGCCACTGGCGCAGAAATGTTTCGAGGAGCTGGCTGCTTTTGGCGGGCATTACCGGACCATGATCGTCAGCACCGTCGATCAGGCCAGAAAGAGAATTGGGCGAAGCGCCCCGGCGGTGGTGTTCCTGGACGAGTCCGCGATTGACGTCGAGCGCGCCGGCGAGACCCTCGAATCGGCCGTCTCTCTGCTGACGGAATCCGCCCCGGTGGTGGTGGCTGGCGCGCCGGAGAAACAGGGCGGCCTGGCGTTTCTGATTACTTCCGGTGCGGTGGATTTTGTGGCGCGCACCCATGAATTCTTGCCGCTGGTGGCGGGCATGCTGGACCGCCGGGTGCGCATGGCCGAGCGGGCCACGGGCATGGTGCAATTCTCGAATGACGAATTGTCGGGAGATTTCGGCGAAATCCTGCGCCACGAAGTGAACAATCCGCTGACCGGGATTCTGGGAAATACGGAACTGCTGCTGGCGCGGCGTGAACGGCTGCCGCCGGCGGCCGTGGAACGGTTGGAAACCATCGCCGGGCTGGCCGTGCGCCTGCGCGAAACGGTGCGGCGGTTGTCCAACGCCTGGGACGAGCATCACGAGCAGGCGCGGGTGCGTTCCGCGTAAAAATAGCCGATCGCAGCAGGCAGGGGAGCAGAGTGCCGGGGAACCAGGAGAAGCGAAAGGCCGAAAAACGAAGCAGGGAGCCAACGAATCTGCCCGGGCGGTGGTCTCAAGCAGCTGATTCCTTGTCCCCACCCCGGTCCGTTAAGTTCTAAACAGTACGTCTTCCCGTTGAAACAGTTTTACGGCGATCGCCAGGGCCAGCGCCGCGTACGCACTGGACGATAAAAAAATCAGCGCGATGAAATCCCAGTGGTAGTGCCGCTGATGATTTCCTTGCTGACCAGACTGGTGTTCAACACCGGAATCAGCGCCAGCGCCGAGTTCAATTCCACGCCAGGCAAAAGCGCGGCCATGGCCGGCATTACCACCAGGATCATCAGCGGGGAAATGTAGCTCTGCGCCTCCTTGAAACTCTTGGCGAAGAGCGGAAAGCGCCAGCAGGGCTGCGGAAAAAAACACCGCCAGCAGGAAGCACCACAAAAAATATGGAGAGCATCGCTTTGCCGGTGATGGTGATTTGCAGGGCTGAGTCGACCGCCCCGTGGCATGGCCACGGCCAGCATTTTTTTGCCCACGCCAAACGAAACCGCCATGGCGACAATTGCCAGAACCGCCGTGCCGACCGAAGCCGTCAGCACCATCAGAAATTTTCCAAGACCGAGGTCCGTGCGCGAGACCGGGCTGCACAGAATAGTTTCAATCGTGCCGCGCTCTTTTTCGCCGGCGGTCAGGTCCATGGCCGGGTACATGGCGCCGGTCAGGCAGAAGAGAAGAATGAAGTAGGGAACCATTCCCCCCAGTAGCGCACCGCCCACTTTTTCGGGTGGGGCGACGTTCTTCTGGGCGATCGCAAATGGCCGCGCCAGGCTCTCTGGCAGTTGACGCGCTTCGAGGTGTTCGCGAACGGTGCGATCCCGCAATTGGCTGAAAAATTTCTGCAGGCGGTCGGCGCCGAAACCGGATTTCATTTCGCCCTCATACATGTAAATCGTCACGATGGACGATTCGCCGTGTGGCCAGCTTGGCGTCAAACCCTTCGGGAATCTGGACGGCGGCGCGAATTTGTTTGTTGGAGATTTCCTCGGCGTAGTCCGGTTTCGCAGGCACCACTTGCAGATCCTTCACATCCTTGAGTGCGGCCATTACACGCGGAGAATCCTGTCCGCCGAGGATCATGACCTTTGGCGGTTCTTTCATCGCTTTGCCCACCAGGGTAAGCGACAGCACCCCCATCCCGATCGTGAGCAAGGGCATCACTACCAGGGGAACGACGATCATGGAGATCACCGTTCTGCGATCGCGCAAGGAATCGATAAGCTCTTTGCGATAGATGACGCCCACCGTGCGAGCGCTCATGTTTCCACAACCTTCACAAACAAATCCTCTAGGTCGTGCACGGCGTAGCGGGCGCGCAGTGCGGGAAGCGTGCCTTCCGTCAGCAGTTTGCCGTCATGGATGATGCCGATGTGGTCGCAGAGTTTTTCCACTTCGCTCATCACGTGCGTGGAGAAGACCACGGTTTTGCCTTCGTCGCGGCATTCGCGGATGAAGCCGGCAATGGTCGCGCGAAGCCATGACATCCAGGCCCACGGTTGGCTCGTCAAAGATCATGACCGGCGGGATCGTGGACCAGCGTACGGGCGATAGAGACTTTCTGCTTCATTCCGGTGGAAAGCTTGTCGCAGCGCCGGTCGCGAAAGTCATCCATGTCCAGGCGCGCGAAAATTTCGTCCATGCGGCGATGCAGCGCGCGTTCGTCGAGGCCATGCAGGCGGCCGAAATACTCCACCATTTCCTGCGCGGTAAGCCGCCCGTAGAGCGCGGTGGCCGTGGAAAGAAATCCGACGCAGGAACGGACGATTTGCGGATCTTTCGTGACATCAAATCCGGCGACCACGGCGGTGCCTTCCGAAGGCGTCGAGAATGGTGGCCAGCATGCGCAGCGTGGTGGTTTTTCCGGCGCCGTTGGCTCCCAGGAGTCCGTAAATTTCTCCAGGGCGGCAGGAAAAACTCACCCCATTCACGGCGCACACGGTGCCGCGTTTGTTGTCGCGGAATCGTTTGACCAGATTGCGCGCTTCAATCATTTCATCTCATTTCGCGCATCACTGCGCGCAAGGATGCGGCGCAGATTGTATCTGATCGTTGGAACAAATTGCAGGAGGATAGAGTGTCAAATCGGAAACAGGTCGAGATCCTCTTGTAGTGGCTAGCCTTTATGGCAGTTGGGGCACTGCTTGGCGTCAAAATTCTCAGGCGTAACGCGAAACATATTGTTACACTGAATGCAAACACGATGAAGCACAGGCTGCCCGGACGTCGGAGATTCGTGTTTGGGGGCGTGTGTTTGCGGTTGCGAGGGTTCGGTGGCCATAGCCAGATTTTAGCATACCAGAGGGCATCGCAACACCTGCGCCGCAGCCGGCATCTACGCCCGAAGGGGAGCGCATCTTAACGAACGCATTCGGAGCCTCAAACTGCCGTCAGCCATTCGTGCGCCGCTCGAAACTTTGTTAGAATGCCACGTTTTAATCCCGCCAGTTCAGTCTGGTGGAGCGAGGATGCAATGACATCGGCGCTGGGCCGAAGACTGTGGATCGTTGTGATCGGCGCCCTGGTGCTGATCGGGTTACTCGTGTTTCTGGGCGGGCGGGGATCCACGGCGCACGTTGCGGTAGCCGATGTGGTGCGCGAGAATCTGAGTTCGGTGGTATCCACGAACGGCAAGGTTGAGCCCGTGTCGCCGGAATCGTTTCGCGCCCGCTACCCGACGCTCGTGAACCGCGTCTATGCTGTTGAGGGCCAGCTGGTGAAGCGTGGCCAGGCGCTTTTTGCCCTGGACGATACCGAGATTCAGCGCGGATCTGGCGCAGGCTCGCGCCGATCTGGCATCGCAGCAGAGAGGCTCTGACCGTAGCCAAGGCGGGAGGGCATGCCAGCCAGATTGCGAAAGCGGCCGCCGACCTGCAGAAGGCGCAAGCCAGCCGCGACCAATTGCGCCGTGATAATGAAGCCTTGACCAAGTTGGTGGCGGAAAAAGCCGCCACGCCCGAGGAGTTAGCGCAGAACAAATTACGGCTGATCCAGGCGGAAGCGGACGTTCAGTCCACCGAAAAGGCGAAACAGACTCTGGTGCAGCAGGCGCAGCTTGACCAGGGACGCGTGGCGTTGCAGGTGGAGCACGCCAGCGCCGCGGTTCAGTGATCTTGAGGACAAACTGCAGTCCGGCGCACGGCTCCGCTCCGTTTGATGGAACGCTTTACTCGCTGCCGATTCATCAGGGCGATTTTGTGAAGGCGGGAGATCTTTTGGCCGAGATGGCCGATTTGCACAAAGTACGGATCAGGGCGTTCATCGACGAACCTGAACTTGGGCAGATCGACGTCAACCAGCCCGTTGAAATTTTGTGGGACGCGCATCCCGACCAGTCTGGACACGGGCGAACGGAAATATCTGCCAAAACAAGTAGTGACCCGGGGGACGCGCAACGTCGGGGAATTGCTGTGCTCGGTGACCAACGACCGGCTGGACTTGCTCCCCAACACCACGGTCGACGTGCGAATTCATATTAGCGAGCGTCCACACGCGCTGGTGGTTCCCCGCGGAGCCGTATCTGATCGACCGCGATAAACGATTCGTATACCGCGTCGAGGATAACCGTCTACGCCGGGCTGCCATCACAGGTGGGAATCGCCAATCCGACCAAAATCGAAGTTCTATCCGGATTGAATGAAGGCGATGTGGTGGCCCTGCCGGGCGAGGTTTCCTTGAAAGAAAATTTACGGATCATTCCGGTACGCCAGGAATGACGCCGCGTTTCCTCGTCATGGTGGTGGCGGTGATTCTGGCCGACGGTTTGGGCGGGGCCCTCGCTCTTGCCGGCCAGACAGCCCTGGCGGACGCACAACGCGAATATAACGGCGGGCGCTACAACCGGGCCGTGGACGCCTTAAACGAGGTCGTCGCCAAAACCCCGAATGATGCGGCGTCCTATGAACTGCTGGGAGAGAGCTACTACCAGCTGCGGGAATTTCCGCGCGCGATGAACGACTTTGAACGCGCCGTTCAGCTGGCTCCCAAAAATTCCGAATATCATGACTGGCTCGGAAAAGCCTACGGCCGTAAGGCCGAGGAAAGCATGTTTCTGAGCGCGATGAGCTGGGCCCGAAAAACGCACCGCGAGTTTGAAATCGCCGTGGAGCTGGATCCCCGGAATTTCGAAGCGCAACGCGATCTGATCCGGTATGAGATGAACGCTCCCGGCGCGGTTGGCGGGGGTGACGATAAGGCCCTAAAGCACATTGATGCGCTGGAGAAGATCAATGCCACGCAGGGCCTGCTGGCTCGAGGAGAATTCTTCGCCACGAAGAAGCGCTGGTCCGAGGCGGACGCGGTATTTGCAAAAATCCTCGAAGCCGGCTCCGACCGGGCGGGCGTCTATTTCGAAGTCTGCGATTACTATCGCGATCGTCCCAACGCCGAAAAAATGGGGCAAGCCGTCGGCAAAGCCGAGCAGATCGATCCGGATGACCGGCGCTTGAAGTTTTATCGTGGCGTGCTGCTGGTGATGAAGGGGAAAAATTCCAGCGAAGCTGAGATGCTATTGAAGTCTTACATCGCCACGGTGCCCGATAATTCCGATCTTCCGCCGCATGCAGTTGCGTTTGAGTGGCTGGGCAAATTGCACGAATCGCTGGGAAGATTTTCGGAAGCCGCGGAAGATTATCGGGAATCCCTCTCGCTCGATCCGCACAATAAGAGCGTGGAGGAGAATTTGAAGCGTTTGCAAAAGAAATAAAGGAAGCGCGCCGCGGCGGGCGCGAGTTTTTCCGGCTGGGTTCGTCACGGTTTGTCATAATGTTCCGCGGAAATCCTCATGATGCTGCGCAACGAAACCTGGATGGTGGCGCTGGACGCTCTTTGGGCCAACAAAGTCCGGGCGTTCCTGACCACGCTGGGCGTGATCATCGGCAGCGCCTGCATCGTTCTGGTGGTCACGGTGGCGCTTAGCGGACGCCGCTATGTCATCCAGCAAATCGAGGGGGTCGGATCCAACCTGGTGTACGCGCGTCTGGATATTGACCCCAACCAGCAAATCATGCTGCAGGACGAGCTATCGATTGCGGACATGAACGCGGCCGAGAACGGGATTCCGGGAGTGGTAACGGTTGCCGGGACACGCGGCGACCTGGCCACGGTCAACGTCGGTTCCATCGAGCGAAATGTGAATCTGGTGGGTGTGACCGAGGGTTTTCAGGAAATCCGCAATTTGCTGATTCTGCGGGGGCGTTTTCTGGATGCGGACGATGTTGCCCAGCGAAGCCGGGTGTGTTTGATTACTACGCAACTGGCAAGGTTTGCTTTTCCGTTCGCCGATCCGATTGGACAGACCTTACGCGTCGGCGAACTTAGCTTCACGGTAATCGGAGTGTTTCGCGAGCGCGTGGAAACGTTTGGCCTCTCTGAAATTCAGGATTACTCGGTCCTCGTTCCGTTTCCACTGATGAAATATTATCTGGGAGATTCGTCCCTGGAAATGCTTTACGTGCAGGCCAAAAATCCCGAGGATGTTATCCCGGTGACTCACGAACTGGAAGCGCTTCTCAGAAGCCGCCATCCGACGCGTGCGCGGTACTCGGTTCAGAATCTCAGCTCCATTCTGGACGCGGCGCGGAGAATTGCCCTGGCGCTGACCATAGTACTGCTGCTGATCGGATTTATCGCGCTGCTGGTCAGCGGCATTGGCATCATGAACATCATGCTGGTGACGGTTCAGGAACGCACCCGCGAGATCGGCATCCGCAAGGCCATCGGAGCGCGCCACAAGGAAATTCTGTACCAGTTTTTGCTGGAAGCATTCATGATCAGCGGATTCGGATCGATTCTTGGAATCCTGATCGCGGTTGCCATTCCGATGATAGCGCGGCCATGGCTTCCGGCTTACATCAGCGTTCCCGTTCCGTGGGAATCGGTGGTGCTGGCGTTTTTGGTATCTTGCTCGGTAGGCGTTTTTTTTGGATATTTGCCGGCGGAGCGAGCGTCGCAATTGCAGCCCACGGAATCGTTGCGGTATGAATAGCCGCGCCGATCGGTCGCGTCGCGGTAACTATTTTGTAGCGCTCCTTTAGGTGGGTGTCCGCGAATGGCAAGCGCCCACCTAAAGGAAGACGCTGCGCCATTACGGACCATTGGAAAGCAGGTGTGACGAAATGGGCGGACGAAATTCCAAACTAAATGCAGGGCGGTTGAAGCGGGCCGCCTTGCTCTCGTCGACTCTGGCGCTTTTCCTTCTGGTGGGCATCAGCTCCGGGCGCGCGCAAGACACTGAACTTTCGCGCAGGCTGACTCTGAAGGAGGCCGTGAGTCTGGCGGTGGCCAACAGCCGTGACCTGGCGCTGGCGCGGCTTCAATATGGCGTGATGCAGCGTCAGATTGGCGTGGCACGCTCCGCTTTTCTGCCCAACCTTTACACCGGCACCGGGATTGCCTACACCAGCGGGTTTCCCCTGCTGGAAGGTGGTGGCGCGCCCGCGGTCTTCACGCTTTCCTACACCCAGCAGATTTTTAATCCGCCGCTGAAGGGGGAGCAGCACGCCGCCGAACAGCGCGCCGAGGAGCAGCGCCTTTCGATGGACGATGTGCGCGACGCGGTGATCACGCGCGCGGCGCTCGATTATTTGGAGCTGGCAAAAGTGCGGCACGCCCTCGATCTGATGCACGGCGAGCGGACCAGCGCCGGGCGGATTCTGGATGCCACGCGGGAGCGCGCCCAAAGCGGGCGGGAGCTTCCGGTAGAGGTGATCCGCGCGCAGTTGACCACGGCGCGTATCGAACAGCGCATTGCCCAGTTCGAGGATCGCGATGATTTCCTCTCCGGCGAACTGCGCGACCTGATGGGCCTGCCGTCGGACGAGATCATCGAAGTTTCCACCGAGGAAATTCCGGGAGCGGCAGCGGAGGCGTCAAAGGACGTTGTTTCCGAGACCCTGGCCAATAACGTGGAACTGAAGCAGGCGCAAACCGAATTGCTGGCGCGGCAATTCAAGCTGAAAGGCGAGCAGGGCGGGCGCTGGCCGACCTTGGCTTTGACCGGTCAGTACAATGTGTTGAGCAAAATCAACAATTACACCGATTTTTTTGACAAGTTTCAGCGCAATAATGTGATCTTCGGCGTGCAGGTGCAGATCCCGATTTTTGCTTCGCGCACGGCCTCGGCGGTCGCGTTTGCCCAGGCGGACCTGAATGCCGCGCGCCTGGCTCTGGAAAAGAAGCGCAGTGAGCTGTCCCTGGACGTTCGCCGCAGAGCCCGGCTGGTGCGCGAGGCCGAGTTGAGTGGGGAAGTCTCGCGCCTGGAATTGCAGTTGGCGCAGGAAAATGTGCGCGTCCTGCAGGCGCAGTTTGACGAGGGGCGCGGAAGCCTGAAAGATCTGGAAGCCGCGCACATCGAGGAAAATGACAAGTGGCTGGCGTTCCTGGATGCCAACTATGCGCGGCAGCAGGCGCAATTGGATCTGTTGCGCACCACGGGACAATTGGCGAACGTGCTGCAGTAGGCGAGGTCGGTCGCACCTTCGCCGGGTACCTCATCCTTCACGTTTTTTTGAGAGAGATGGGTTTTTCTTGGACCTCTTCAAGTCTCGATAGGCGACGATCTGACCCCCTCCAAGCCTTGAAATCCGCGAGGGGTGGGGCACCCAAATTCGTTGGAATCGACTCCAAGTGTCAGGATCCCGGGCGCCAGGAAACTCCGTGAGCAGGCCGTATGAGTCGAGTTTCGCACCACTTGGAGCCTCTTTCGTGGAATTTTAGGCATTGGCAACACTTCCTCCTGAGTTTTCTTCCGGGGGAACCGCGTTTCAGGTAAGATATTGGCATCAGGGTGTTTGCGAATTGTGCAACCATCCGGATCAGGGGAGTTACAGAATGCCTGAAGTGATGAAAACTCTTTTCCTGAATCCGCCGAGCTATGAAGGGTTTGATGGCGGAGCGGGCGCGCGCTACCAGGCGCGGCGCGAGATCAAATCGTTCTGGTATCCCACGTGGCTGGCGCAGCCGGCGGCCATGGTTCCGGGAAGCCGCTTGATTGACGCGCCACCCGATGGTTTGACGGTAGATCAGGTCGCGCCCCTGGCGAAAGACTACGAGTTGGCGGTGCTGCATACCAGCACTCCATCGTTCCCCAACGATGCCAAGTTTGCCGCGCACCTCAAGGAAGTCAATCCGAAGCTCATGATCGGGATGGTCGGCGCGCACGTCGGTGTGCTGCCGCTGCAGTCCATGAATCTGGCGCCGGCTGTGGATTGGGTTTCGCTTGGCGAATTTGACTATATTTGCGCGGAAATTGCCGCGCGCAAGCCGCTGAAGGAAGTCGGCGGAATCGCTTACCGCGACAATGGGCGCGTCACACTGACGCCGCCGCGGCCTACGATTGAGAATATGGATGATCTTCCCTTCGTCGTGGATGTGTACAAGCGCGACCTGACGATTGAGAACTATTTTATCGGGTACCTGCAACATCCTTACGTTTCGCTGTATACCGGGCGCGGTTGCCGGTCCAAATGCACGTTCTGCCTGTGGCCGCAAACGCTGGGCGGGCATCGCTACCGCGTGCGCAGTCCGGAAAATGTGGCCGCCGAAATGGCGCTGGCCAAAAAACATTTCCCGCAGGTGCGCGAATTCTTTTTTGACGATGATACCTTCACCGACGACCTGCCGCGCGCGGAGGAAATCGCGCGCCGCCTCGGTAAGCTGGGCCTGAACTGGTCCTGCAACGCCAAAGCCAACGTGCCACGCAAGACGCTGGAAATCATGAAGGATAACGGACTGCGGCTGCTGCTGGTGGGCTATGAGTCCGGCAACGATCAGATTCTGATCAACATCAAAAAGGGTGTGCGCATCGACATCGCCCGCGAATTTTCACGCAACGCGCGGGACCTCGGAATTAAGATTCACGGCACATTTATTCTTGGCCTGCCGGGCGAAACCACTGAAACCATCCAGCAGACCATCAAGTTTGCCTGCGACATTGACCCTGAAACCATCCAAGTTTCGCTGGCTGCGCCGTATCCAGGCACGGAATTGTATCGTCAGGCGCAGGAGCAGGGCTGGTTGCAGATTCAGAGCGGCGAACTGGTGGACACCCACGGCATCCAAACCGCGGCCATGAATTATCCGAAGCTGAGCTCGACGGTGATTTTCAGCTCCGTCGAGGAACTGTACCGAAAATTCTATTTCCGCCCGCGCAAGATGTTCTCGTTGTTTGGCGGAATGCTGCGCGATCCCGAAGTCATGAAGCGGCGAGCCCGCGAAGGCGTGGAGTTTTTCAAATTCCTGCACGAGCGCAAGGCGACGGCGCGCGAAATGGCGGAGTCCAGCGCGGTGCCCGCTTCCAGTTCCGCGGACTGAACATTGAGTGGCGCAGGCTTCAGCCTGTGGGGTTTCGTTGCAGCAGGATTGATCCCGGTACGCCCAATCCCCGCAGGCTGAAGCCTGCGCCGCCGATCTTCCGAGATGACCTCCGTTCAAACTCACAAAACAAAAACATACGTGCTGCTTTTTTTGCTCGTCGTGCTCGGTTCGGTTGGAAACACCATTCTCAGCAAAGGCATGAAGGACGTTGGGGACCTGGACATTTCGCATCTGGCGTCGCTAACGTCAGCGGCCGTGCGTGTGCTGACCAGCGGGACAATCTGGCTGGGCATCGCCATGATGCTGGCGTTCATGGTTTGCCACATGCTTGTCCTATCCTGGGCGGACTACAGTTTCGTGATGCCGTTTTCAGCGATCGCCTACGCGCTGGTTCCGCTGCTCGCCTATCTCTTCCTGCATGAGCAGGTTTCCATGGCCCGCTGGATCGGAATTGTGCTGATTGTGTTTGGCGTGGTGCTGATCAATCGCACGCCACACCGCACCACTCCGCAGGGAACTCCGAGCTGATATGCGCACCGCTTCCATCCTGATTTTCGTGGTGGTGACAGGGACGGGCGGAGAAATCTGCCTGACGCATGCCATGAAACTGCTGGGTGAGGTTCACGATTTTCGCCCGCGTGCGATTGCATCGTTCGTCTTGCGCGCGCTGCGCGTCGGCTGGCTCTGGTTCGGTGTGCTGCTGATGACGCTGTCCTTTTTCTCTTTCCTGGCGATGCTGGCGTGGTTCCCCGTCAGCTTCGTGATTCCGGCTACGTCTCTGGCATATGTGGCTGGAGCATTTGGCGCAAAACTATTTTTGGGCGAGCAACTGAACCGAACGCGATGGGCCGGCATTCTCCTGATCTGCCTGGGCGTCAGCATGGCTTGGGTCGATGACTTACCGGCAGCCCTGCATTATCCTTCCGCACTCGGCGTCATTCGATGGGCGGTCATGGTCCTGGCGATCGGGCCGCTGATCTACTACGCCATTGGAATTTATTCGGCCTGGCGATTCTTTCGCGTAGCGCATCGCGCGGCAGAGCAGAAACCGCACGCCGGCAATGCTCCACCCGTCAGCATTTTGAAACCGGTGCGCGGACTGGATCCCGACGCCTACGAGAATTTCGCCAGCTTTTGCCGCCAAGACTCTCCGGAATTCGAAATTCTATTCGCCGTGAACGATCTGAACGATCCAGTCGTGCCCGTGATTCGGAAATTGATCGACAATTTTCCCAACCGCTCCATACGCCTGGTGGTGGTCGCCGAACGGCTCGGGGCGAACACCAAGGTTTCCAATCTTTGCCGCCTGGTGCGTGAGGCGCGGCACGATCTGCTGGTGATCACCGACAGCGACGTGCGGGTTGAGCCCGGCTATTTGGCAAGCGTAGCGGCTATGTTTCGCGATCCCGGCGTCGGAGGTGTGACCGCACTGTATCGCGGACGGGATAATCTGCAAATTGTAGCGGCCATGGATTGCGTGGGATCGTCGGCGGCGTTTTGCGGTGCGGCGCTGGTCGCCCGCGAACTGGAAGGTCTGAAATTCATGATGGGCTCGACCATGGCCACCACTAAAGAGCGGCTTGCGGAAATCGGTGGGTTCGAGGCCATGGTCGATCTTCATTCGGACGATTACGAGCTGGGCCAGCGCATCGCCGCGCGCGGCTACCGCATCGAGCTTTTGCCCGAAGCCGTCTGGATGGCGTTTCCCTCGCAGACGCTGGGCGCCTATCTGCGGCACGAATTGCGTTGGGCGATTGGTATCCGCAACATTCGTCCGGGCGGACATTTTGGCATGCTATTCACCCACGGCCTGCCGTGGGCCATCGCGGCTACGTGGGTAGCGCCATCCGCAACGGTTGGCGCGGCCTATCTTGCCGCATATTTCGTGTTGCGATTTGCCATGGCCTGGACGGTTGGCGTCTGGGGTTTGCATGATCCCGTGCTGCGCCGCCGCATATGGCTTCTGCCTGTCCGTGACCTTCTTTCATTTTTTGTCTGGCTGGCAAGCTTCGGAATGAATCGCATCGAATGGCGGGGAAGCTCTTTCACGCTCGACAAGGGCAGGATGATTCCAGTCACGCCCCGCACCGGACGCACTTAATCGCACCTCCCGCTCTGCCCGACCCTCGTTGCCTATCCGCGTAACCAAACGATCCGCCACAAATCCGGGCGGCCTGAACAAAATTCTTGGCGTCCGCTTCGATTGCGTCAACAAGTGTGACCGGGTCTCGCGCGAGGTTTCCCGATTGTGAATGCTCGTTCTTCGTGATTGGAGGAATTGTCACACTCAATTTACAAAAATTAACGCGCGCAAAACGATTCCGTAATACACGCCAATCATAGTCCGCTCGCCGGATTTGGTTTTCAGACTTCCACCCGGCCTACGGAGGTAAGAATTCCATGAAGCAAATGTGCGCGCGGTCGCTGCGATATTTGCGGCTTAGTTTGATATCGGTGGTCTTGTTCCAGCTCAGCTTCGGCGGCTTGCTCGCGATCCCCGCGCGGGCGGACGATGAACATCAAAGAACCGAGACTCCCATCAGGCACGTCATCGTGATTATCGGCGAGAACCGGACATTCGATCACCTGTTCGCCACCTACAAGCCGAAGGATGGCCAGAGCGTCGACAACCTGCTGTCCAAAGGGATTATTAAAGAAGATGGCACTCCCGGACCGCACTACGCGCGCGCTCACCAATTTTCTGCTGACGTCACCGGCAGCAGCCTGTTTGAATTGAGCCCAAAAAACAAATCCCTCTATCCCTTCCTGCCTGCTCCTCTGAATGGCGGGCCGACGGATGTCTGCAAAAATAATGGCATCTGCTCGCTGGCGGACGCGATGTCTTCGGAGAATGCGCTTTCCCAGAGTCCCGTGGATTATTACGAGTTTATGACCTCCGGCGGCACCGGCCTCACAGGCAAGGTGCCCGACTCCCGCATCACCGGCGTGCATTTGACGGCGCCTTATTCCTCCCTGCCTTCCGGACCGTTCCAACTGACCAACGGCGGCACGTTCACCTATGACGCCTATGCCGCCAGCCCCGTGCACCGGTTCTACCAGATGTGGCAGCAGGAGGATTGCAACGCCCAGCACGCCACGGCGCGGAATCCCAGTGGCTGCAAGGCGGACTTGTTCACGTGGACCGAAGTTACGGTCGGCTCCAATGTCAACGGGGTCAAACAGCCATCGAATTTCAGCACGGACTATTCGCCGACCGCCACCACCACCGGCGAAGGCGCTACGAGCATGGGCTTTTACAATGTTCTCCAAGGGGACATGCCGTACTTCAAGGAACTGGCCGATCGTTATTCCATGAGCGACAACTATCACCAGGCGGCCATGGGCGGAACCGGAGCCAACCACATCCTGCTCGGCTACGGCGACGCCATGTGGTTCAGCGACGGAAACGGCAACCCCGCAGTGCCTCCCCACAACGAACTGGTGTGGAGCGACTCGCCGAAGGACGCAGGCGTAGTGGATGAAATCGAGAATCCCAACCCCGTGCCGGGCACCAACAACTGGTGGACGGAAGACGGCTACGGCGGAGGTGGATTCGGTTCGGCGGTATACGGCGGCGGCTCGTACAGCAACTGCTCTGACCCATCGCAACCGGGAGTCGACCAGGTCCGGGACTATCTGCATTCGCTGGAGCGCCCGATCGATCCCCACTGCGAGAGTGGCAAATATTATTTGCTGAATAACTACAATCCAGGCTACTTCGGAGATGGATCAAACGCCTACACCGACCACTACGTGTACAACACTCCCTTCACGATTCCGCCATCAAGCCAGCGCAACATCGGCGATGTGATGATCGATGCCAAAGTCTCGTGGAAGTATTATGGCGATCAGTGGAACCAGTATCTCACCGACAAATACGAATTGAATTATGGAACGGTCGGCCCGAATAGCGACCAGTACTGCAACATTTGCAACCCCTTTCAGTATTCGACTTCGATCATGACCAACACGGCTGTGCGCACCGCTCATCTGGCCGATACCGACGATCTTTACACCGACATCAAGAATGGCAAGCTTCCAGCCGTATCCTTCGTTAAGCCCAGCGGTTGGGCTGACGGACACCCGGCGTCTTCCAAGATGGACATTTTCGAGGGCTTTGCGAGGAAGGTGGTCCAGGCGGTGAAAAGTAATCCCGAATTGTGGGAAAGCACCGCGATCTTGATTACCGTGGACGAAGGCGGAGGATATTACGACTCCGGCTACATCCAGCCGCTCGATTTCTTCGGCGATGGCACGCGGATTCCGATGATCGTGGTTTCTCCCTATAGCACCGGCGGGAAGATTTCGCACGATTATACGGATCACGTGTCGATTCTGAAGTTCATCGAGAAGAATTGGAACCTGAAGCCGGTCACCAGCCGGAGCCGGGATAATTTTCCCAATCCCAAAGTGGACGACGATAACCCGTACGTGCCGAAGAACAGCCCGGCAATCGGCGATCTGATGGACCTGTTCAACTTCAGCCATCATGACGGCGATCACGACGCCGACAACTGAATGTGAACATCTAAATCGATCGGTACACGCAGCATTCTGAAAGCTCAGGAAAAAAGTTTTCTCGCGGCGCGGATGGGCATTCAGCCAATCGCGCCGCGGGACTTTTCTTTACAGGGATCGCCCGTTATTTACGAATCACGACGCTTTATAGATGAACTTCGCGGAAACGCCTCCGGCAAGAACCAGCAGCGACAGAATCAGCCAGTTATAATCCGCGCCGTAAGTAGCCGTCGGAAAGTGATTACTGATCATGAGAAAAATCAGCGGGACGGTCATGTAGGTGTTGTGGATGGTGCGGCCTTTCGCTCTTTCCGCGAGCTTTTTGTCGATCGGTTTGCCGGAGCGAATGGATTCCAGCATTTTGCGCGTTGCAGGCAAAATGCCCATCCACACATTTGCCGCCATGATTGTGCCAAAGAGCGCGCCGATGTGGATATAGGCGGCGCGTCCGCTGATCACATGCGTCAATCCGTACGCCAGGGCCACAACCAGAAAATAACAAATCGTTCCTGCCAGCACCGGGACTCGCGCCAGCGGAGACCTATAAATTCCCTCGTACACCGTAAAGCCCAGGACCAGCGTTCCCAATCCGATCGCCACTCCGGTTCCCAGGCCGATGTTGGACACGCTGTCGTCCAGCAACAGTCCTCCAGAGTAGTACAGTAAACCCAGCAGAAGAAAACCCGAAATCCAGGTGATCAAGGCTTCCCAACGAAACCAGTAAAATTTCGCCGGCACAGCCTTGGGTGACGATTGCTTCTCGACGAGCGAGAAACTGCCGCTGTGTACCAGCCACACCTGCGGCAGCCTGCTGGAATTTCTGGCGGTTTCCTCATCCAGGGCCATGCGCCCTTCGAGCTTCGTAAAATAGTAGGTTTGTCCGATCCAGAAAACACCGGCGAGCACGTGAATCCAACGGAGAAAGAGGTTTGACCATTCGCTGACGGCGGGTGGCATTCGGCTAGGCTCCCCTGAAAATGTGCATTTTCGCTTGTCATCGCGAAATGCTGGCTGAAGATGGTACTGGCCAGCCCCGGCTATCTCAAGGGTAAAGTCCGCCGGGACGCGTCCACAGCTCGCGGAATTCGTGGATTGGCTGCAACACGTGCCCCGGAAGAGGCGTCATCAGCGCCGGAACGCCCTCGACCGGATAGTCCTGAGAAATACTGGAACCAGCCGCCTGCGTGCTGGCAATGGTAAGAAGCCGGTCGAGAAACCGCGAGAGATGCAATTTTGAGTTTCTGGTGAAACGTGGCAGTCATACAGAGGATTGATGCTCGGAACGATTGAAGTTATACTTGGGTTGGTCTCGAGTGGCTTTCGGCGTCAAGGTCTGACAGACTGGCATAGTCGGGCCGAACCAGAAACTTTGTTGCAAGTCTTCAATCGCTAAGCGCGTTTTCAGTAAATGGCACAACGCGCGGCGACTAACTTCAATGTCAACGGCGAGTGGAGCGGGTATCCTTGTCCACGCGCTGGAACGAGTGCCGTTCAGCAACAAACGACTGGGAGGTCGTACAATCGGTAGTACATCAGCCTCTGGAGCTGACTATCCTGGTTCGAGTCCAGGCCTCCCAGCCAAACATTAGAATCGATAGAATCCATTCGAGTTCGTGAGGCTCTTTGTAGAGGAGCTTCTCCGCTGAACTCTTCGCCTGTTGCTTACGCCGCTGTGATCCATCGCCGGGCTTCCGTTTCCTGCGAAACTGAAAACGTGCGCACTTGCCCCGGCATCAGAAATGCGAAAGCATTAGCCGCATGTTTGAGCCAATCCACGTCGGTGACGACAGCAACTCGGTCCCAGTTTCGCCAGTGACTGACCCCAGCCTTAAAATCCTCCCAGGCAGCGCCGGATTCGATGCCGAGAAATTCAGGCCCCACCTCGTAAAAGAACCGAACTTTGTCGTGCCGCTCAAACGCCTTCTCAAGCGTCGGCACTAGCACTGTATCGTAGTCTGCCCTCGTGACCTTTCCCTTGGCAGCGACCGCAACGACGTTTTCAGGAAAATCTTTCAGAAGTTCGATCATTATCATGCCTCCTTCATGCCTTTCCTGTCATATCAGCACGCCGCGGATCACGCCCAATGTACCTGCTAATCGGCCCCCATCGCCAGTAAGAAATTTAGAGCAGAAGCGATTAGGATCACAACTCCCCAAGTCCGGCGTTGTTCGGATTTGACGTAAAGCTTGACCGCCCCGACGAGCACGATAATCACGCCAAATACCCCCGACCAGGGTAAGAAAACCTCAAAACTCGCCATGCCGCGCCCCACATCCAACCGCCCGCACCGCCTCCCCACATTCCACCACCCACGCCGTTCCGACCGCCCATCATACCTCCCCAGCCGAAACCACCCATCATGCTTCCGCCAGCCAACATCCACACTCCAATTCTTTCCCGGCTGAATCGGCATGCGAGTGGACCATGAATCGATGCTTCCCTGACGGATGGACCAGCGATTCTCATCCGGTTCGCGCCCATGGAAGACAGAGGCTTCAATTTGCAAGATGCGATGAGTCAGGCCAACGGTGACGACATCATCGGAGATGTGGCTCGGTTATCTTCCCTGCTTTGCATTGTGCTTCCGCCTCAGTGCTAGGAGCACCGAGCGGATGACGACGTAGTCTTCTGCGTTTGCGGCGAGAGCTGCCTCCGCAACTGCGCAGAGAAAATTCTCCGATCCGTCTTCGATACACTCCATCAGCCAATTGCGCAGTTCGTAATCGTCGAAGGCGGTCAACTTTCCCCGTACGTCTGGGTGAGCGGAATCCTGGGCTGGGTCCTGCGAACCATCTCCGGTCAAGCGGGTCGCTTCGTTGCGGCACGAATCTATTCCGGACTTCAGCGTTCGACAAAGCATCGTCTTCTCACAGGACCCTGGCACATGCCGAAAGGATCGGACGCCGTCTAGAAGGGTAGCGGACTAGGTATGCTAAACCTTCTCCGCGAGCTACGCGCTCAGCAATCGTTGGCCTTAGGCGTTGGCCGCCTGCTTGGCGGCTTCGAGCGTGTGCTGATTCAGCTCGGATGGCCCCGTGGTGCTCAGAATATCTTTGGCCTTTGCAGCTTCCGCGGCAGTCCCATGGGCGACTAGGAGAAATTTGTCCGTCTTTATGGCTGTCTCATATTTCAAAACTGAGTTCTTCGGTATGCCAATGCTGTAAAGGCCAGCGCCAACCGCGCTCAACCCTCCCACGACGACAGCACCCTCCAAAGCGCCGACGATCCATGCTGCCATCGGCCCTGCTACCAGGAGCGGGCCAACGCCGGGCACCCAAAAGAACGCCGCACCGACCAGCAGTCCCCAAAGGCCGCCCCAGAACGCCCCTGTTTTGCCCCAGTACTTCATGCGGTCGCCTGCGTTGTAGTATCCGACCACGTGTTCATCCGTGTGGACGTCCTTGCCAACCACAGATAGCTTCTTCATGTTGAATCCCGATCTCTGAAGTTCCTTTACAGCGTTTTCGGCTTCAGAGTGGCTGTCATAGACAGCGATTACAGCATTGGTGTCGGTCATAGTCGTTCTCCTTTTGGTGCGCGCGTTAGACTTCATCTCTTTCTGCAATATCTTCGCCGCGTAATTCCGATCACGGCCGCGCGATGACTGTCATTAAACCAAGCGCGGAGTAGCGGCACAATTGCACGAAAGTATCGGCAATACCTTGGTATAGGGAGGCAGTTTTGAACTCGAATGTCGGCTGATACCAGAGTGCGTGCAATACCTTGGTCAAGTTGTTTTGCTCTCACACTTCTGACTCAATCCGAAGTACTGAAAGAGAAGCCCGGATTGTGAATGGAGACTGAACCATGGATTGACAAGCGACTCAAGTCGTGGCCCGTCATGGAGATACTACTGGCTGCAAGATTGGACATTCTGTGCGCAAATGTCCATCACCCCTTGGTGTCGGTTCCTCGCCCACCTTGCTGACAAGTGCCATACCTGAAGCTGGCTCGACACAATTCCACTTTGCGTTTTGCCACGCCGGTGTGAACCCGCCCGCGGATGAATTGGCACCAAAGTATTACCGATACCATCGTCTAATTGTTTTGTCGGCCCTGCCAGTGGCCTAATGACGACTGCGCGGTCTTATTCGGAAGAATGCCCGCCGTCTCCCAACTCTTTGAAGGAGTGGGTTCATGCCCGACCTTTTTAAAACTTTCAATCCCGCCCTGAACGCGAATATATTCGAGAATCGCTTTCCTATCGCCGGCCGAGTGCTGCCGTTGCAAGGCACGGTCAACAGGACCGGCGGTGAAGCGGTTCATGATTTGGGCGATTTGATTGAACGTGTATTCGAATTGTTGCGGAGCTGTTTGTAACGGGATGATGCGGCTGGATGTGGAGGACGAATGATAAATCTCCAGGCTGGGGACCGAATCGAACTGTTCTACGAAGACGCCCCTGCAACGATGATTCGCGCAACAGTTGGCCGTTTATTGACTGATCGCGATGAAGGAATGGGCGTCGAGGTTGAAGACTATGTTTCTTGTTGGGTCGAGACCGTCGTGGATGAGCCGAGCGACCTGGATGGCAATCAGATTCTATTGCTTGGCACAGACTTCCGGTATCGGCTAAACGGCCGGCAGGTAACTGTTCGTAAAACCGAGGACTAGCTAAAACAATCGGGAGCGGCCTCGGCATTCCCAATTTGTCAAAGTCAAAACCGGGGGAATCGATGGGATTTACGGAAGCAGGACTGAAGCTGGTCAAAATCTTGTCCCTTCGTCGCAGCCGGAGGAGTTGTCCTTTCAGAGCGAGTGAAGAGGTATGAGTGCGCGCGTTGTCATTGCCACCTCTATTCCGAGGAGGACACAAATGAGCCCAGCAAGTGGTGCGAAGGTCGCACGGGAAACAAAGAAGAAACTTACAAAGCTTCCGTCGAAAGGGTGCCGGCTGCTTGGCCGCTTCAGCTGTTTCAGCAGGCGGTTGTCCTGCTGGAACGAGTCACAGATCGTCGCCCGTTGACATGCCAGCATTCGATTCGAACTGTGGCCGGCATCAACGAGGTTTGCGCGAAAGGCATCAACATACATATTCGCGATTGGAGGTGAGCTGTGGTGCGCCACACGATCTCTCTGGGCCGGATTTTTGGAATCGCTATAGACCTCGATTACTCTTGGTTTCTGATTTTCGGTTTGCTCACGTGGATACTAGCCGTTAGCTACTATCCGGCGGAGTTCAAGAACTGGAGTCCGGCAGGGTATTGGTTCATGGGGGCCGTCACGGCGATCTTGCTCTTCGTGAGTGTCTTGCTCCACGAGCTTGGGCATTCCGTCGTGGCGAAACGCTTCGGAATACCTGTGCCACGGATCACCCTGTTTATTTTTGGTGGGGTTTCTCAGATCGCGACGGAGCCCGCCGATGCGAACAAGGAATTCTGGGTGGCGGCCGCCGGGCCCGCGGTGAGCTTAGCTCTGGCTGCAATGTTTTGGGAGTTGCGGCTAATTCTGGCGGGCGTTCCAGCATTACTTGCTATCGCAAAATACATGGCTCTGCTGAACCTCGGACTAGGCGTGTTCAACCTCATTCCTGGTCTCCCGCTAGACGGAGGCCGAGTGTTTCGGGCCATCGTTTGGGGAATTAGCCGCAATTTTCGGCGCGCGACGTCGGTGGCGACTTTCACCGGCCGCGTTTTTGGTTTCTCGCTGATTTTTATCGGCGTCTGGCTGGTTTTGGCTGGAGACCTTCTTAATGGGCTGTGGACTGCGTTTATTGGCTGGTACCTTGAAAGCGCGGCAGGCAGTCAACTCCAACAACAGGATCTGAAGGATTTGCTGGCCGGCCACAAAGTTTCCGAGATGATGGGCAGAGATTGTGCTCGCGTCCCCGGTGACCTGACATTACAGGAGCTCGTCGACACGTACATCCTCGGAAGTGGCCATCGCTGCTTCGTTGTCACCCAGGGAGACCAAACGATTGGCTTGATAACCCTTTCGGAGATTACAAAAGTGCCTCGTTCTTCCTGGGCTTCGACAAGGCTAGCTGAGGTAATGGTCCCCTCCGAAAAGCTTATTTTGACTCCAGCGAACGCAGAAGCCTGGACAACCATTGAAAGCATGGAGCGAAATGGCGTCCGCGAGGCTCCGATTGCAGATGGCGGCAAAATCATCGGAGTGTTGTCTCGTGAAGATCTGGTCCATTATCTCGGAGCCCTTCGGAGCCTGCACGCATAAGCGCAAGCTGACATTCCCGAAGAAAGAGAGGGACCAGTGAACGAGCATCTCCGACACAAACATGAAATGCTGTTGGCGAGCTTGCTTGCCGGTAAACTTCCACTCAATTTGAGCTGGACCGAAGTGGTTGAATTAATCGGGAGACTGGGTGAAGTCCAGCCGCATGGGAGCAACGAGTTTGCATTTGTGGTCGGCTCCCAGCGTGCGTTTTTCAAACGCCCGAACACACATAGCATCGAAGCAGACGAGGTATCGCGCCTCCGCAAATTTCTCCGCGAAGCGACAGTTGACGCATCGCCCGGAAAGCCAAGTCAGGCTGGACGCATCGTCGTAGTCGTCGATCATCATTCCGCGCGGCTCTACCAGGATCTCGGTGGCGCGAGCTCGGAAAGTGAAACTACCGTCAAGCCAGCGGATCCATACGGATTTCATCACCATTTAATCCATCGCAAGGAGGCGCACTACGAGGGAGAACGCGTTCCCGAGGACACCTCCTTTTATGAGCAAGTCGCGAGAGATCTTGTGCCTGCCCGGCAAATCGTTCTCATCGGCCACGGCACGGGAAAGAGCAGCGCTCTGGAATTTCTGGTGGAATATTTGAAAACGCATCATCCGACAATCTTCCAAAGGGTGATTGCAACCGAGGTGGCGGATCTATCTGCGCTAACCGAACCGGAGATCGAGGTGATAGCGAGAAATCACTCCTGACTACATCTTCAGCGGCGAGGCTGCCGATAAGAAGTTGTAGAGGCAGACGGTCCTTGCCATCAAGTGGTCAGTCTAAGCTTTCGGAGAAGAGGCGAGGTGTAGCTTGGTGGCCATTTTCACCAAGTCGGCGAGAGAGCCGGCCTTCATTTTTTGCATGACCTGGCCTCGATGTGCCTTCACCGTGATCTCGCTGATGCCTAGCTCGCTGCCCGCCTGCTTATTTAACAGCCCGGAGACCACGAGCGCCATGACTTCCCGTTCGCGAGGTGTGAGTGAAGCGTAACAGTCGCGCATCACCCGCATCTCCACTTCGTGCCCCAGTGCTTGGTGGCTGCGCTCAAGGGCATTCCGGATGGCGCTCAACAGCACCTCATCATTGAACGGTTTCGTTAAAAATTCGACGGCTCCGGCCTTCATGGCTTGGACTGTCATAGGCACATCGCCATGGCCGGTAATAAAAATGATTGGCATGTCAGTGCGTTCGTTGGCGATGCGCTCCTGTAATTGGAGACCGCTGCATCCAGGGAGAGAAATGTCGAGCACAAGGCAGCTGGGAACAGCGGCCCTCGGTCGGTCTAGAAAGTCTTTTGCAGACGCAAATGTCTCCGAGTGCCAGCCCTCCGTGCGGATCAGCAACTCCAGCGATTCGCGCACCGAGATGTCGTCATCAACGACGAACACGATGGGAGTGCTCGCCACTGGCAAGGACATCGATCGGCCCGGTGCGCTGGCTGCACTCATGACATCTCTCAACTCACTCGCAGTCCGGAATTAATTGCGGCAAGCAATGCCGTGTCGCTGAACGGCTTGAACAGGCATTCCACGGCACCTTGCTCGAATACTTGGTGGCGGACAGCCTCGTCTCTTTGACCGGTGATGAAGACGATCGGAATCTGCAGCCGACGGAGTTTCAATTCGCGCAGCAGATCGGGTCCGCTCATGCCCGCCATGGCGATGTCCAGAATAAGACATCTGGTTTCTCCGATGCAATCGGAGGCGAGGAATTCTTCCGCCGATGCAAACACCCGCGCTGCAAAACCAAACTCCCTGAGCAAATCAAGTAGCGACTCGCGGATAGATTCATCGTCGTCTACTACTGTTATGAGGGAACGGGCGATCGCGGGTCCCCTATCGTGGTACTCCATAACATCACGATGCGCCAATGCTACGGAAGCGTCCATTGTACTTTGGTATCGGCTCACCGGGATCGGCATAGGCGCCGCCTCGCTGGCGAACTCGACTTTTCGGAGGTGGCTGCGGCGTCCATTCCCCCATAGCCAGCCAGTGTCCGACGTGAATTTTCTCATGCGGGATTTTTCACGCCGAATCTGTCGCCGCACCAGTCCGAAGATGGCAATTCCCGTCGGCGCGCCTCAAACCCTCGGATCCCCGAGGAATTGAGAATGAAAATGAAGCCCCTGGACGCGCGCATTTGGGCTTTTGCTTTGGCGTTCAGATTTGCACCATGATTGGGCATGGCCCGAAGCAGCGCCGCGCGGATCTCTTGATCGGATCAGCATTGGGCCGCGCCCGATGGCAACGATTTTGAAACGGATCACCGCTAGAACTACGCGCCAAGTGGGCAGCGCCAAGCGGACGTCCGTAAGCGTTTAAATCCGCATCCCGTCCGGGCCGAGCGTTAACCGTAGGTGAGGTCAGTGCTCTGTCCGACCTCGATAATATAACCATCAGGATCGCGGATGTAGCAGCGTATCTCGCCGTACTTGGGGATCGGCTTCGTAATGAATTCGGCCCCTCGGCTTTTCCATAATTCGTAGCACGCTTGAATATCCGCAACGCGAATATTCATAAAGCTGTTGATCTTATCCGGGTTGGGGACGCTGAGCGTTACTGTCGGCTTGTCCGGTGTGGGGCCGCCCCCGACGTTGACAAGGAGCCAGGTATTTGCGATCTGAATGTACGCAGGCGCGCCGTCGCTGTCGCCTTTGCTTAGAATGCGACCGCCGAAGACCGTTTCATAGAAGCGAGCCGATCGGGCGATGTCGGCGACAGTGAGAAAATGCGCGATGGTAAATCCGTCGCGCGGGGGCATCTCATAGTTCTTCTGTTCGATTTGTACCGTGTTCATGAATGACTCCTTTCGATTTAGTGCTCATTGCGGATGCGGAGCCAGCCGTCCGATAACGCCGTTCATCATGCGCGAGAAAACATTCTCGTCAGCGGTTGATGTGAGTTATGGCTGCGGGAATCCGAACATCAACCACGACTGATTGGCTACCCAATGCGGGTATAGCTCTGTCATCTGATCGAATAGCTCCTGGTCGGACGTCGCGGTTTTCTGCAACCGATCGAAGTCTTGCAGGTAACGCTTGGTGTCTTGGATCGTTGAGGGAGAGTCGGGCGCTCCAGGCTTCTTGTGGCCGGCGACAACAATCGCCGGGTTCAGCGCCGCTAACCGGTCTAGTGCGGCAATCCAATTCTTTCGGCTCTCGGGCGTGGTGTCGCCGACGTACATGCGGCATTGGTTATACACAACGTCGCCGGCGACGATCAGGCCGATCGATGGAACGTGGAGCGATGTCGAATCGGGACAATCGGTGCGGCCCTGCTCGATGATGCGCAATTCGTGACCCTCGAGAGCGAACGTGTCGTGCTCATAGGACTCAGGTGCAACCAACTTCGTGGCCACTTGCCCAGGAAAGCACCGGCGGGCTAACCGCTCCACGGTGGGAGAGAAAGACATCTGCATGGCCTTCACCGTCTTGGGCGTTGCTATCGCCCGAGCGCCCGGAAAACGGTCAAGCAGAATGCTCAGACCGTAGAAGTGGTCGAAATGGGCGTGCGTAATATAGATGGTCTCCAAGTTGCGGTTATGCAGAGCAATCCAATCCGCGAGAGCTTCGGCCTCAGCCACCGTCGTCATTGCGTCCACCAGCACCGCGTCGTACTCGCCGAAGATTAAAGTCGACGTGATCGGGTCAAAGCCGAGCGCTTCGCCAAAGGGCCTTGGCCGCTCGCCGACCATAGCCTTTCCCGGGGCAGTAAAAACGTTCACACTAAGCGTGTTCGACGCGACAGGCGCGGTCACGCGCGTGGTCTCTTTCAGCCCATTTGTGCCGTCCATGTGGTACTCCCTTCGGTGTCAGAACGAGTGACTGTTCGAGGCAAGATTGGCAGAAGCGCGAAGACCAGTCTATTGGACGAAGGTATCGATCCCTTCCAGAGTGATGGTGGGACATGGCGGCCGGGAAGGCGCATGCTCATATCCCAACACGGCGCCGCGCGATCTCCCTTGGGGCAACTGAAGAAGTTGATGGCTCCGATCCCTCTTGCTGCTTCTCAGCTCGACCAAACGCTTCATGTCTGCGCTTTCTTCAACAGCTCCGATGAAGAGTATCGGGTCCTGCTCCCTTTCATAAAAACGGATCGACGCCCGCTAGTGCAGCAGCGATTCCCAATCGGCTGGCACTCTGCCCGCCGGTCCAGGTACTGGTTGATCATTCGGATGCGAATGCGGCGAAGGCAACTCCACACCCTTGATCATCCCCCGCTTCTCGTAATCGTAGAACCAATCCTCACCCGGCTCGAAGCTGGCGATGATCGAATGTCCTGTTGCCGCCGCATGCTTGGACGCATGCTGACTCGGAGAACTGTCGCAGCAACCGATGTGCCCACACTGCGCACACCGACGGAGATGAAACCACCAACCTCTCGGTGACGCCAGGCATTCGACACACCCATCGCCACTTGGCTTTGAAGCGGGGTTGATTCCGCGCCGGTCTTTTTTCATTTCCGATTTTCCTTTCGTGTCCTCTGTTCGCAAAATAATGTCAAGCCACCAGCAAGATCTTCCCGACACCACCCTTCTCTGCCGCTGCTTGAGCCTCGGCCGCTTCACTGAGTGGCAGTTTCAGGCTAATCGGGATTACCAGCTTGCCATCTCGCACCGCTTCGGCCATGAACTCGAGCGTTTTCCTGTCGAATTTCGAAAATACCGCCACCACCTTTACAGAAGGGTACTCCGCGGCGTTCTGCGGTGCCCCGACAACCGATGCATAGACTCCTCCCGGCTTGACCTTGGCGATCAGCTTCTCGGCGGTTCTTCCGCCGACCGTATCCGCCACCGCATCGAGCAGCGGAAGATTCGCAATCGCGGTGTCGTCGTCGGTTGCGACGACCTGATCCGCGCCGACAGTCTTCGCGTCATCGATCTGCCTCTTCAAAACCCCCGCGATCACAGTCGCCCCGCGTGCCTTCGCAGTGAATACCGCCGAACGCCCGACATTTCCAGCAGCACCTACGACGAGAACCGTCTGGCCCACTTTGATTCCCGTAGCTAAGAGGAGCTGGTTGCCAGTCGTCGTCACCAGCGGCAACGCCGCCGCCTGGATCAAATCGAGCCCCTTGGGAACTTTCGCCAGAACCCCGGCTTTCACGACACAAAGTTCGGCGTAAGTATCGTCCGCCATAGCGAACACCTGGTCGCCGACAGAAAAGCCTTCCACTCCCGGCCCAATCTTGACCACAGTGCCCGCGATATCGACTCCTATAAGCCCCGGGAACTTGATGGGGTAAAAATCCTTCGTTAATCCAGCACGCCGCTTGTAGTCGATCGGATTCACGCTTGTGGCAGCGACCCGCACCAGCACCTCGCCCGGGCCTGGAACCGGGTCAGGGTATTCTTCGAACTTGAGTACTTCAGGACCGCCATATTGGTGGACAACAATTGCTTTCATCTTTCATCTCCTTCGCTCGCAGTGTGTTCCCGTTCTATCCACGTCGAAAATAAAGCGTCGCACAGAAACATCTTTTGCGAGGGCAGTTAATGTCCGGTCCGGTTCAGCGCTTCTGGTACGGGTGGAAGATGTAGTCCTTGGCCTTCACGGCGACATGGCACATGTGTCCGCAGTCTTCAAGAGCCGTGGGATCGGCGGTGAACTTGTCCGATGCGGAGTCATAGTTGAACACCGCGTATCCCCAGCCGCCGGTTTTCGGAAATCGCTTGCTGTCCTTCTCCATCACGAAAGCCTGCTTAAAAACATCGGGCACATCCACTACGAACGGTGCTTCCGTGCTCTTCTTCGGCTTCCACTGGAGCTTCACGATCATGGAGCCCTGCGGAAAGGGCTGGCCGTTTCCCGGAACGCCGGCCTTGTACGCCTTAATCATCGTCGGATTGGCGACGATTACCTTAAGCACTTCGTCGGTGCGGGCGGAAGAGACCACAGACCAGTCCTCGTATCCCTTGAAATCAGAGAACGCGATTCCGCCGGGCGATTTCAGCGAGTACTTTTCGTTGTTTTGGCCTTGCGCGTGAAGGACCCCGCTGCCGAGGATGGCCAGCAGCGCCGTGGCCGCAACGACGGTAAGGGCAGCGATATGTTTTACGGTGATGCGCGCTTTTATCCCTTGTTCTTGTTGTACTTGCGCCAAAGATTCCGTCGTAGGTTCAGTCATGGTGTGCGCTCCTTCAAAAAAAGTTTCGTAAAACCGATCAACATGCGTCTCGAAAGAGTGCCATTAAGCCACCGGTGAGGGAATAAAACAATTGGACGATGGTATTGCCCCATACGGAGAAAAGCCGAATGCCTCAGCCATGAAGGTACTGCGGTCGATACAAAGGTATAGGCGATACCATTGTCCAATTGCACGGCCAGGTTTTTTGTGGCTTGATCGGGACAGATACACGTTGGGGAATGCTAGCGGTCGCCCGTAAGGAGTGCGAATCGAAAAGTCTAAGTTCTTAAGATTGTTGCTGATCACGCGCGTCTGCTGCGACGAAGGATTGCAACGGCCGACGGCAACTGTGGGCCTAATCAACCGGTGACCCGCATGCCCCTTGGGTGTGGGCAGACGCGAGTGGCAACCCGATCATTCTGCAGGGCCTTCTTCCCGGTCCGCACAAAGCGCCAATTGATTTGGTGGCCGCGAACCACCACCCCCTCGGTAAAGGCACGATCACATTTGTTGTTCCAGCCAAGACTGCGGACGCAAAAAATCACTGATCTTGGCGATCTTGGCGCGGCACCAACCAACGATTGCTAAAGACAAAAGAGTAGTCGTTGACTGACGACTGAGAAAAAGGAGGTTGTGGAAATGTGGAACAAATGCATCCGTGCGTTCTTGATTCTTACGGTGTCCCTGCCCATTTTGGGTGGAAAGATTCTAGCGCAGCAGGACAGGTACGCGCTAAAAGTGCCGGACGGACTCGCATTCTCCGAGTTCCAGGGTTATGACACGTGGCAGGATGTCGCGCCAAGTGTGACGCAGGGCAGCATCAAATCGATTCTCGCAAATCCCACGATGATGAGCGCCTATAAGGAAGGCGTTCCGGGCAATGGCAAGCCTTTTCCCGAAGGCTCCAAGATTGTAAAGATCGAATGGGTCAAGAAGAAAAATCCATTGTCGCCTTATTTTGTTGAGGTCCCCGACACCCTAAAATCGCTTGCGTTCATCTTGAAGGATTCCAAGAGATTCCCGAACACGCACGGGTGGGCATACGCCAAGTGGGACTACGATGCCGCGTCCGGCACGTTTAAGCTTAACTCCCTCTCCACGAAGGGACACGAATGCGGGTACGCGTGCCATACCGCTGTAAAAGCAAATGACTATATTTTCACGGGATATCCCCCGAGGTAAACGAACGAGATGACGCAAACCAGGACTCAGCCATAAGCATGCAGCCGGCTCTTAGCACCGACGCTACCGCCGCCTCGACCGTCAAAGTGAACTGCTACGACGCCCGGGCACGCCGAATGTCGATTGCGAGTCGCGTTCGGTGTCATGGCATTGGTCGTATCCGGCCTGACGAATAAACAAGTCGGAGGCAAGCCCTGCACATTCGTTGGGTAGTGATCGGTTAAACCGCGAGTTGAGGGTTGCCTGATTCACGGAGGAAAGCAATGAAAGCCGTAAAAATCGACAAATTTGGCGGGCCGGAGGTGATTGTGATTGACGAATTGCCGATTCCATCCCCGGGACCGGAGAGTTGCTGGTCCGCGTCGCCGCGGCAGGAGTCGGCCCCTGGGACGCGCTGATTCGTGAGGGCAAAAGCTGAGTCAGTCCGCCGCCACCTCTGACCCTCGGCTCGGATCTCTCCGGAGTAGTCGAAGCCGTAGGACCAGGAGTTGCCGGGTTCAAAGTCCGGGATCAGGTTTACGGTGTTACTAACCAGCAGTTTTGCGGAGCCAACGCGGAATACGCGGTTGCTTTGGCTGCCATGATTGCTCAAAAGCCCGAGCGATTAAGCCACATCGAAGCTGCTTCGGCGCCAGTTGTGGCAGTCACCGCATGGCAAATGCTCTTTGACTATGCCCATACGTCGCGCCGGGACAAAGAATACTTATTCTGGGAGCGGCAGGGAATGTCGGCGCATACGCCGTTCAGTTGGGCGCAAGGGCTAAACTTCATGTCATCGCAACGGCCTGGTCCAAGGACACCGACTATGTCCGAAGTCTGGGTGCTGAAGTTGTCATAGATTTCAAAACAGGAAGATTTGAGGATACTGTCGCGCCCGTGGATGCAGTCATCGACACAGTGGGTGGAGATACGCGAGACGCCTCGTTTCTTATTCTGAAGTCTGGCGGGATTCTTGTGTCATCGGTTTCAACAGATTCTTTGCCCAAGCGCTCTGATGTACGGGCAGAATTTTTCTATGTGGATGTAACCACCGCCAGGCTGAACAATATTAGAGGATTGTTCGATGGCGGAGAACTTGTCACGCATGTCGGCACCGTTTTACCACTCGAAAAGGCGCGCGCGGCGCACGAAATGCTTGCGGGCGCCCCGCACCAACGCGGCAAGATCGTGTTGAGTGTCTCAAACCGGCGTTAGCCTGCCGATGCACAAAAAAACTCCGAGGAGGTGCAAGCCCTATGGCCAAGACGTTCAAACGCGGGGATCACGTTGAATGGAATTCAGAAGCCGGCATAGTCAGCGGCGTCATTTTCAAAGAAAGGTTGTTTCAGACGTGCGATTCAAGGGATACGTGCACCATGCGTCGAAAAAAGAACCCCAATACTTGATCAAGAGTGACAAGACCGACCACGTGGCCATTCATAAAGGGAGCGCATTGAAACTTTTAAAAGCACTGCGTGTTGCAAGTTGATGATGCTTGAACCAAGCGTGCTTTCAGATGACTAGAATTGACAAAAACGACGGAGGAAACCCAGAGTGTGCTTCTCGGCGGCGGCAAACTTCCCGTTGGCAGCGGCGTGTTGGGGACGATCGGGGTCGTGACCTTGACGAGGGTAAAACAAAGGCGCGAACTTCTCTTTGCTTCGCTCCCGGCGCTCTTTGCGATTCACCAATTCATCGAAGGATTCGTGTGGCTTGGGCTCGATGGAGTGCTCTCACCCAAGGTCACGCAAGACATGGGCGCGGCTTTCGTTCTGTACGCGCAGGGACTCCTGCCATTCCTGATGCCGCTTAGCGTCCTGATATTTGAGCCGGACTTTAACAAGCCGCCGGCGAATAGCGACCGTTCTTGTGGTTGGAAGCTCTGACGACCCTCTATATTCTGTGGGTCTCTCATCGCCTATCCGTTACAGGTTTACGTATAAAAACAACAGCATCGTGTATATCAATCCGGCTACGAACAATACGACCGTCGCGATTTTTTATGTCATCGCCACCTGCGGTTCACTGCTGTTCTCGAAGATAAAAGATATGGTCATGTTCGGAGTTGCGAACATGGCGATCCTCCTGACCGTGATGGCGG
>CAVOIX010000039.1:0-14747 GCA_963695945.1 uncultured Acidobacteriota bacterium
TTTAGTGAAAAGATTTATAGCAGATGGTGTTGCATCGACCGGTTGAGCTGGCACGTCTTACCGGAAACTGGCTCTTTGCGCCCGAAGGGCCAGATTCTCACATTCTGATAATCCGATTGGGGAAGCAGATGCTCCCAACGGTTCAGTATGAGAGGGAGATCCCGATTGGGTTGGCCAAGCCCGAGGCGGTAGGCGGTAACGTAGTCCACCTACTGTGGTCAAGTTCGGCTGCCCGATCACCCCGCTAGCGTTCATGCCGTTGCTGAACGGCGGGTCGAATATCATTACGCGTGATCCACCGTTATCTGTGACAAAAAGGTTTCCGTATCATCGAAGGCTAAGCCTCGGGGTGTCGACATGCTACTTTGGAAGTTGTTGTTGACCGTGGAAGTAAAGTCTGGAAAGCCCAATACGAGGGTAGCGGCCTGCCCGTTAGAAAAAGGAGGCTTGAATTCCAAAACACGCCAGTTTCCGCTGTCCGATACCCACAAATCACCAGCCTTATCAAACGCGCTGGCAAAAGGAATGCCAAGCCCCGTTGCGCCTGTGCCTTGAATCCTAGTTGCGAAATCTTGCTGACCTAAGACGATTGACGCGGACTGCCCGGTTACAAAGGGAGGCTCGAATTCCAGAACGCGATTTTCACCGTTATAGTCCAAAGGTCGCCCTCCGTGTCAAACGTCAATCCCGTCGGGAAGCAAAGAGTGGAGGCTGAGGTTGGAAGACACACTCCGGTTGAAAAAGGCGGTTGCCCGAGCGCTAGACTTGCCGCCATGCCACTGGTAAAGGGCGGTGAAAATTCAAGTACACGAGCATTATAACTATCGGCCACCCACAGGTTTCCACTCTTGTCAAAGACCAACCCATCTGGCAAGGACAGGCCACTCATACTAGTTGACTCCCCGGCTGCCGTGAAGTTCATCTGGCCCAGCACAAGGTTTGCGGGCATACCGTTCGTAAAGGGTGGGCCGTATCGCAATACGCGATTGTTCCGCACGTCCGAAACCCAAATATTGCCTTGTGCATCCGTCACCGCGTTCAGCGGCCCCGCGAGTCCGCTTGCTGTTGTCGCCTGAACCGAGGTCGTGAAGTCAGTTTGGCCTAAAGCAGTCGTCGCGTTTTCTCCTGCGCTGAACGGGCTGTCGAATATCACAACTCGATTATTGTAAAAGTCAGCGATCAAAAGCGTGGGAGACTGGATCGAACCGCTACCAGAACTAGAACTGGAACCAGGCCCGCAGCCGATCAGCGCCACCAGAGTCAATCCAGTTACCACGACTGCCACGAATCTTGAGTTACCGAGGCGTGTTCTCATCTCAAGTTCCTTCTTGGGAGTGGTCATCTTATCTCAATTAGGTTATTTACTCAATCGATATAGGCGGCAGCAAAATCTATCGAACTCAGTGGCAAGTCCCGATAAGTTCGGATTTTCGGTAAATGGGAATTCAGCCCCCGCAGTGCGAAAAGCCAGCTACCGAAAAGAGCGTTTATCAGGCCTTGGACAACAGGCTGCAATAACGTCTAATCTCTCAGGGAAGCGTATGATTAGAAGCATTCGCCGAAAACCCCCGCTGGTATGATTCTCGGCCTCGTTCTTGTCGCGAAGGCGAAGTGCAGGAGAGTATGAATTTGCGTAACCGTTATCTGGTAGTTGCCGTCCGAATGTTGCTTGGTCTGGTCATGTTCGCAAGCGGCATAAGCGGGCTCCTGATGGGTAGCTCAGCAAAAGGTGTGCCCCCACAAATGGTCGCCTTCACCCAAGTATTCTGGGCTTCGGGTATTTTCCAGATGGTTAAGGTTACTGAGATCGTCGCGGGGTTCATGCTGCTGTTTGGCATCTTCCCGGCGTTAGCAACATTATTCCTTGCGCCGGATGTTGTTGGAATTGTTATAGTCAACGCCCGGTTGATGCCTTCGTTCCTATGGATTGGTGCAGTTGTCTTCGTGCTGACCGCTTATTTGGGGTACGCCTACTGGGGCAAGTACAAGTTAATCTTCAGCCGCAATTAATACGAAAAGAGCTGGCCTTCCAGCTTGAAGGTCGATTTCCCAGTTAATGGGATGGTCCGCCGCAGAACTCTCAGAAGTTGTAGAGTGCGGGACAGGAGGCATCTCATGAACATTCAGGCGCTGGGAATCGATTTGGGTAAGAACGTGTTTCATCTGGTGGGTTTGGATTCGAGTGGGCAAGTGGTGGTGCGGAAGCGATGTTCGCGCACGCAATTGCTGATCTTCACTGCCAATTTACAGGCACAGATCATCGGCATGGAAGCCTGCAGTGGGTCGCATTTTCTGGGGAAAGCTCTGCGAGCGCAGGGGCATGAAGTGCGTTTGATGCCGGCGCAATACGTGAAGCCCTACGTAAAGACGAATAAGAGTGACTACATCGACGCGGAAGCGATTGCCGAAGCGGTGCAACGTCCCAGGATGCGCTTTGTGCCAATCAAAACGGAAGAGCAGCTGGATCTGCAGGCACTGCATCGAGTGCGCGAGCGGTGGGTGATGCGGCGAACGGCGGTGGTGAACCAGATTCGCAGCCTGCTGCTGGAACGTGGATTGACCGTGCCCAAGGGCCGCAGTCATCTGGAGCAGGCGCTGCCCAGGATTTTGGAAGACGCGACATGGAAACTGTCGGGATCGTTTCGAGTGCTGCTGGCACAACTCCAGCTGGAACTGGAACAGCTGGCGGCACGCATCGAGCCGCTCGATCAGGTCATTCAGCAAGAGGCTCGCGAGAACGAAGCCTGCCAACGACTGACGACGATTCCGGGAGTCGGCCCGGTCACCGCAACGGCATTGATCGGAGCGATCGGCAACGGCAGCGCGTTTGGAAAAGGACGGGATCTATCGGCCTGGATGGGAATCGTTCCGGGCCAATACTCGACGGGTGGCAAGCAGAAGCTGCTGGGCATCAGCAAACGCGGCAATAAATATTTATGCCGACTGTTCGTGCAAGGTGCACGCAGCGTGCTGCAATTCCGCGAAAAGCAGTCTCCCGGGCTGAGCCACTGGTTAGCCCAACTCTTGGCTCGTGCTCATCAGAACGTGGTGGTCGTCGCCCTGGCCAATAAATTGGTGCGAACCGCATGGGCCGTGTTGTGTAAGAACGAGATCTATCGTGCTCCGGTGCTTCCGGCGACCACCTAAAATCCCTGTGTAAGAAAGGATTTTCCTGCCCGGTTTGCTAGCGGAAGACACAGATGGCAATGGGTCTCTCCCACGCTCTCGAAACCTGATATCGGTAAAGGTCGGATCACAGGCCGTCCAGTTTATAGGGACCAGAGCGAGCGGACATCCATCATGGCCCGGAGTCGTTGACTCCACTCAAGGCCGAATACATTGGCGCAGACCACCTGCCATCGATCGTTTTTCGCTTGCATCTCTGCGGCGGACCATACATACCAACACGAGCGTATTTTCCATCATGCGCTCAACGCACTTCAAGCCTGTTTATGGCAAATACTGAAGCCACGAATATTTCCACGGCGGAAGAATCAGAATTCCAAGCGCGCTTGAAACGCGATCATCCGCGGCGTGCTATCGCCTCCCAAACCCACGCCGAGGAATCCTGTTGGCGGAGAAGTGGTGTATGAGATCGCTCCAAACCCGCTCTGGGTCGAAGGCTTTCCCGGAATGCCGGCCAGCACCATGCTTGGAAGCGCAAAATTCGGATGGTTGAAAACATTGAAGAATTGAGCTTCGAATCGCAACTTCACGCGCTCCGTCAGGGGAAACCACTTCGTGAGATAAAAATCGCTCCATGCAAAATTGGGGCCGCGCAGCGCATTCCGGCCGAGGGTTCCGAATTGACAATTCTGCGGTGTGTCGCCTCCATAGCAAGCGCCAGTGTTCGGGTCAATAATCTTCGACTGTCGAAACAAATGCATTGGGATTGAGCCACTGAACCGTTCCCGGCTGCGTGATGCCAGGAATCGGATTGTGTTCGTAGAGAGGCGGCCGGGGACAACGCTCGCGAATTGTGGCCCACTGCCGTTCACGATGCCTTTCCCATTCCCCGAATAGGGTGTGCTCAGCACGGAAAAGGGAAGCCCGCTGTGCCAAAACAGAGTTCCCGATACCTGCCAGCCATTCAGAGCAACGCCTAGGGCGTGATTCAGAACCTTGAATGGCAGCTGATAGACGTACTGGGCGTTGAGATTGTGACGGATATCGTAGTCGCAAGGACCATAGTTCCTCGCCAATTCTCCCGGGATGGGTGAGAGGATTCCTCCCGACGAAAATTGCAGAAAGCCGCCATTGGACACCTCATCCATGCAGCGGCTCAAGGTATAATTGATTTGCCCCATCAGGCCATGTCCGAGGCGCTTCATCGCAGTCAACTGAAGTCCCTCATAGTGGCTGTTCGCGCCCGTAGAAAATTGCGTCACCGCGCCGAATCGTGGATCGGTAGATTGGCCATAAGGATACGGCGCAAAACATCCCTGACAAACCGTTTGATAACCGTTTACTTGTGTCAGATAGGGCTGATTGACCGCACGTGTGCCCACATATTGCGCCTTAAGGCTTCCGTGGTCCCGAACTCATGTTCTAAACCGAGACTCCACTCCATGAAATATGGCGCATGAAGTTCTCCGCTGGGAACCGCCGTGATGGCGACCGGAGGAAGACACGATGCTGGATTCGCCTGCGGGGACATGCAGGAAAGCTGGCCTTCTGCAAATCCCGAACTGAAGATTCGATTGGCGGCTACGGCTGCGTCAACCGCGCTGTTCGGAACTCCCGGAGCAATGGCCATGCCTCCGACGGTTCCAAGAAGGCCGCCTTCAAATATTTTCACATAAGGCGGGTTGACGCCGACCACGTCGGCGATGCTACCCGGCAAAATATCGCTGAAAATCCCGAAGCCGGTTCGCAGCACAGTCTTCGGCTCAAATTGCCATGCAATCGCCGTTCTCGGTTGCAGGATCGCGAGGGGCGTCGAGGAAAACACGTTGCCGAGACCAGTCTGAATGGCGGCATTTAGCGGCTGATTCACATCGTGCGAGATGGAATCAAAAGAGCCGCGAAGGCGGGCTATTTGGTCATGAGGATTGAGCGGATTGGAATTGAACGTGTCCCGGATGCCAAAGGTCCACGTCAGATTTTCGTTTACCTTCCAAGTGTCCTGCGCATACAGATCGAGATTCAGGAAATTGAAGGGCTCGTTGTCGGAGGTTGGGAAAGTTTCTGATCGCCGTGGATGCGACTCCGTCGATATATTGTTGCAGCGTGGAATACGTCACGGTCGGGACGCTGCCCTCGCCGAAATCATAATCATTCAGACGGAGGATTCGGATATTCGTTCCAAAACGCAGCTCGTGCGCCCCATGGGTCCAGGCGAGATTGTCGTTGATAAAGAACCGGGACGCGCGCCGCCCCTGAACCCAGGTGTTGTCGAGACCTCCGACTGTGGTGAATGGATTCGCGCCAGTGCCCTGCAGCACAATTGGGAAGGCAGCGAGCGTCTTCTGAAAATCACTTGGTCCGAACAGACTGGCGTACCAGGAAAAAGCCGGGTTCAAATAATTCACCAGATTTTGCGAAAAGACGTGTGTATATCCGGCTGCAAAAGAGTAGAGCGGTTGAGGGGAAACCGAGTTGAAGAGAGGGTTGATGGGATCCGTATAGGCAGCTTGCACCCCGGTGTCGGCCTGAAAACGGTACCAGGTGGTGTTTTTCTCATTGATGTTGTAATCGATGCGAATTGTCTGGACCTGTTCGTGGTCGTCGCTTGAATGCGAAACGCTCTCGCGATTCGCGCAGCCATCCCCGTCATTGGCGCTTCCGCCCAGACCGAGCGGACAGCCAAGGACCGCTTGTGGCGTGCCGTTGATATTTCCGTAAAGCGAAAACATGTTCGTATAAAAACCGGTCTCGCTCGAAGTCACGTGTTGCAAGACATAAGTTTGAAACGCGGATGTGGGAACGGTGACGGCCGTAACGATAGGGAGCGCAATCCGAACCCATTCGCTGTCGAAGAAGAAAAACAGTTTGTCGTGCACGATCGGTCCACCAACGCTCCCGCCGAAATGATTAACGGTTGAACCCGGTTTGTGGTTTCCCGGCGTGGCGTTCGTAAAATAGTTGGCTGCATCGAGCTTCGAGCCGTTCCACAACTCGTATAAGTTTCCATGGAACTGGTTGGACCCCGACTTCGTAACGTAGTTGACCTGAGACGCACCATACCGTCCCTGATCGACGGCGTAGGAAAGCGTATTGACCGTCACTTCCGAAATGGAATTGAGTCCGAGAACGAGGTTGGTCGAGAGCCCGCTATTCAGATTGGTCAACGGGTCGTTGGTCTCCAGTCCGTCGACGATGTAGCCGTTCGACAGCGCAGGCAATCCGTTGAACTCTACATTTCCGTACCCATTCGTGCCGCCCACGAAATCATTTCCACTGCCTGCCGTGTTGATGAGCGCCCCCGTGGCAAACTGCAAGGGATAAGTCAAATCACCGCCCGGATTCGGAAGATTTTCAAGTGCTGGCGCGCTGAGAGTCGTCGAAGTGTTCGCATTTTCCGGGGTCAGAATCATAGATTCGCCGCTTACTTCGACGTTCTCTCTTGTCTGGGCGATCTTGAGTACGAAATCGACAGTTTGCTTTTGGCCCAGAGGGGAAGACACGGCGTCATTTTGTTGCGGGTCAAAACCCTGCGCTTCCACCCGTACGCTGTAGGTGCCGGGCTTCAGTTGCGCGAAGTTAAATCGACCCGAGTCATCGGTTGCAGCAGTTCTTTGCAGCCCGGTCTCAGTGTTATGGATCGTCACCGCGGCTCCCGGAACCGCCGCGCCGCTTGCATCGCTCACCTGTCCGACAATCGCGCTGGTAGTTTCACCTTGAGAGAAGGCTAGTTTAGGCATGTAAAGGAGAAAAGATCCAACAAGCACGAATATCGAGAGAACCTTTCGCGACATAGCCGTAGTCCTATTTCAGGAATCTTCGCACTATTAACCTGAGTTAATATAACAGATTAATTCAAGTAAACATAACGCAAGAAACAGAATCTACCCAATCTACAACCTGAGAAGAATTCCGCAACCCGCACTCGCCATTAGTCGTAGGCAGTTTGCTGGTTGAAAGAATCGGCGGTATCTTGCTCAAGCTTCTCGGTAACGGACAATGTTGACGCACCGGTTGTTGCCAATGCCTGAAAAATTCCGGTTCGACGTATTTTCCACAGGCTCCCCTTGTCCGGCGAAGCGAAATTTGGGTCACCTTCCGAGGGCGGCCGGCATCTATTTAATTACAGCCCTCCAATTCGATATAAGGATAGGGAGGAACCTATGTACGTCATTACCGGAGCGACAGGACACACAGGAAACGAAGTAGCCGAAAAGTTGCTCGCACGAGGTGAACAGGTGCGTGTTGTAGGCCGCAGCGCAAAGCGGCTAGAACCATTCGTACAGAAGGGCGCAGAGGCTTTCGTTGCGGACATCACTGACGCGGGAGCGCTCACGAAGGCTTTTTCGGGTGCAAAAGGAGTGTACGCGATGATACCGCCCGACGTGAGCGCCCCGGATGTGCTGGCACACTATCGGCGCGTGGCCGACGCCCTGGCCGACGCGATTGGGAAGAGCGGAGTAAAATACGCTGTCGTGCTGAGTAGCCTCGGCGCGGACAAGCCGGATAAAACAGGCCCCGTGGCGGGGCTGTACAATCTTGAAAAGAAGCTTGGCGCGATTCCTGGATTGAACGCCCTCTTCCTGCGACCCGCCTCCTTCATGGAAAACCTTCTGCCCCAAGTTGGCGTGATCAAGGCCTTCGGAACAATGGCCGGCCCCGTCAAAGGCGATCTGCCGATACCCATGATCGCAACGCGCGATATCGGCGACGCAGCCGCCGACGCCCTGTTGCAGCTCGATTTTCAAGGAAAGAGCACGCGCGAACTGCAAGGGGCTCGCGACGTCACGAACACGGAAGCCGCCAAAATCGTAGGTGCCGCGATTGGTAAGCCCGACCTGACATATAAGCAGATGCCCGCGGCACAGTTGAAACCCGCTTTCATGCAGATGGGCATGTCTTCGAATATGGCGGATTTGCTGCTCGAACTGGCGAATGCGTTGAATTCTGGCTACGTAAAGGCGCAGGAGCCCCGCTCTCCAAAAAACACCACTCCTATCACGCTGGAAACCTTCGCCGCCGAAGTTTTCGCGCCAGCCTATCGTGGACAAAAAGCCGCGGGCGCCTAGCGGAGCCAGAGTGCCGGCGCGCGAGCGAACAATCTCGATTCACGCGCCGAGCGCCCGCCGCGGTCATAAATGATTCCCCGCTCTGTAACCTTACCCGTCAAAGAGGGGCTGATCTGCGTGTGTGCGGCCTTGGGATTCGCCGCAAACTTGCAGCGGCTGATGGTGCGTCTCGATACGCGGCATCCGACCCGAAAAAAGTGAGCCTTAGACTGCTTGGGTTTCGGGCTAGTTCTGCCTTGCTGAAAGTGCCGAAGGCACGACCCACCGTAGCCCACAACAGAAGTTGTGGGAAATGTGAATAATCTGGTCGACGGAAGCCCCGTAGTGGGGCGACACAACTGTTTCACGACATACAACCATTCATAACCTTCGAATGAGTTTCATGTGTCACCCCTTTTGGGATTTTTCAGTCAGACCCAACTGTTTGTCCCACCGCTTCCTCGGCTACGTTTTGATATCCCTCCGGGATATTGACAACAACGGATCAGCCCACTGCCACTACGTATGCTGTGTGGTAATTTACTGCTGGCCGTATTAAATTTATCCACCGCGTTATTCGTCCGAATAGACACAGGGGGAAATAGTGAATCAACCTTCGATTTTTAATATCACGCTCGCTTCGGTTCGATCCGCTCTCATATTGATGACGGTTATCACGCTTGGTTCAACCGGCCTGCACGCGCAGGCCTCGAAGAGCGAACCCGACGTTGTCGTCTTTCCGAACGGCGAGAAACTCATCGGACATTTTGAAAGCTTTACCGGTGGAACCGCAAAGTTCAAGAGCGACACGCTCGGGGAGATTACCATCGACCTGAGCAAAGTGCAGGAATTGCACACCTCGCAAAAGTTTGCCGTTGTCAAAAAAGACGTAAAACTCGGCAAGGGCGATAAGGACGGCCAGATTCCTCGAGGAACCATCGCGGTGGCGGATAAAACCGTTCAGGTAAATCCGGGCAACGGACAGGCCGCGCAAACCGTAGCCGTCGGCGATGTGGGGAACATCATCGATGAAACCACTTTTGATGAAGCGTTCCACCACTCCAGTTTTTTCCAGAAGTGGAGCGGGGCGATCGCCGTCGGGAGTTCCATCGTCGAGGCCACCCAGAACAGCGTGAGCTTCGACACCGCGATAAATCTGGTTCGCGCGGTCCCCACCGAGGACTGGCTGGCGCCGCGGAACCGCACCACGCTTGACTTCAGCGACTCCTACGGGAAAGTGACTCAGCCGGGCACGCCGGAAGTTAGAACTTCCATTTATCACGCGGACGCGGAACGCGATCAATATTTCACTTCAACGGTTTATGCCCTCGGCGCCGTCGCCTTCGATCACAACTTTTCCCAGGGTCTGGATTTGCAACAACTCTACGGCGGAGGAATCGGCTGGAGCGTGATCCACAAATCAAGCGAGACCTTGGATCTCAAAGGTACCGTCGATTACGAGAAGCAGCAGTTTGAGGTTTCCTCTCAGGATCAGAACCTGCTCACCTCCGTTTTTTCCGAGTTCTACACCCTGAAGTTCGCACATGGAATCCTGCTGAACCAGCAAGCTTCGGTAAGTCCGGCGTGGACCAACACGCACGCCTACTCCGCGTACGGTAGCGTTGGAATTACCTTGCCGGTGTACAAGAGGTTTGGCTTTACCGCAAACGTGATTGATTCATTTCTGAATGATCCGCCGCCCACATTCAAGAAAAATTCAATACAGTTCACCACAGGGCTGACTTATACGCTTCACTAAATTCGCCGCTAGCAGGCGATCGACCCGCGGTTCACCGGCCGCCGCGGGAACTGCTCCAAAGACATGTTGGGCTACTGCAGGACGGTGAACGGGATTGACGCTTCCGTCGTTTCCCAGTCCAAAGCCAGCGTCCCGTTGTTTCCGCTCTCGGACCGCACTTCGATCCGGAATGTTTCGACTGGCGCTGTGAGTGTTTTCAAATTCATTTTCGTGCGGCCGAAGTCAGAGGAAGAATCGTAGTCTTTGTGGAACTGCCCGGTCTGCTTGTTGATGATAAGCGTCCACTGGTTGGCGGTCGGCAGAGTCCAGATGCTATAGCTTCCCGCCGGAAGCTTCAGGCTGCCCATCTGCAGATTCGCTTCGGTGGTAAACTTCGTCGCCCAATTGGCGCCGGTGCACCACACTTCGCCGAATGGCACCAGAGCCCCCATGATCTTCCGCCCGTGCATCGAAGGGGCATAGTAATCGATGGTGATTTTCTTGCCGGCTATCGTGGCGGCGACTTTCGCCGGAGGGCTAGTGTACTTGGAATAGCTATACTGGCCGGAAGCCCTCCATGCGAAGACGGCGACCAGCACCGCGACACCTCCTAATCCCCCAACGAACAGAATTGCTTTTCTTTTCCGAGAGGACATCGCCAATCACCTCCTACTGGCCACCGTTTTTGGCCATCGCACCCTGCCCAGCCAGATAAAAATATCCAACCTTGTTGTTGGAGGGCGTCGCGTACCACATGCGCCCCTGCGCATCGAGGAAGTATTCCCGTGAAGTAATTTCGGAATGTGGAAAGGGATATTCCGTCACCTTGCCGGTGGTGGTATTCAAGCGACCCACTTCATCCAGGTATTCCGACGAATACCAGACATCGTGGTTGCGATCCAGATTCATCGCGTAGGGACTCGCGTTCGGGCCCGGCAAAGCAAAGTTCTTGAAGGTTTCCGACTTGGGATCGAAGCGGCCGATCTGCCCCGCTCCCGATTGGCTGAACCAGACGATGCCGTCCGCATCGATCTGCAGCCTGCGTGCGTACACGGTGTTGCTGCCCGGCGGATTCCAGGTTTTCACTTCCAAGGTTTTCCCGTCGATCTTTCCGATTTTTCCTGTCGCATTATATTCGGAGAACCAGCAGTTGCCGTCCTTGTCGACGATCACGCCGTAAGCAGGCTCGCCAAAGTTCGTGAACTTCCCTGTTTTCGGATCGAGACGGCTGACGCGCGATCCGCTAGCCCAGACCATTCCGTCCGGACCAAGCCGCACCGTGTGCTTGCTGCCGCCCGCGACCAGGCCTTCCTTGCCGGGAGTATACGCGTCGGCAAACTCGGTAAGCTTTTCCGTTTTCGGATCGAACCTGCCGATTTTATTGATCCCGAATTCCGCCAGCCAGACGTTTCCGTCCGCGCCTGGATAAGCGGAATGTATGGCCACCGCATTTTCGTTGGGCACGTCGTATTCTTTTACGTTTCCGGTTTCCGGGTCGAGCTTTCCGATTTTATTTGCTCCGCCGTAATAGGGCATCCAGACATTGCCCTCTTTGTCGGGGGCCGCGCTCCAGGGCATGCGGTTCGGTCCGGGCAAATCGTATTCGACGTACACGATGTTCATCGCGTCATCGTCAAACGAGTGCGTGGTGTTCCTGTATTCCGGTAAATCCGCCGGCGATTTCGGCAGCGTGGAGTCCGGCCCGAAGGCTTCGGTAATAAAGGAAGTGACGCGATCGGCCTGCTCGTCATTCACCATGCTTCCCAGCAGAAAATGCATTCGCGTGCGCATGTAATCGACGCGATCTTTCGCGCCTTCGGCGTCGCGTGACACGGAAGCCATGCGTGTTTGAAAACCGTGGCAGATCTGGCAGGGCGCGTCGCGGAAGTTGGAAGTCGGACCGAAGACCATCTCCTTGCCGCGAATATTGGGAATTAATTTCTCGCCCTGATACAGCGAAAGGTCGCGCCAGCGAACCATGCCCGGTTTCAGCGCCCAATCCATCGATGCGGACTGGCTGGCGATCAGCGCCACGCCGGTTCGCGGTTCCGCCTGAAAACCAACGGCGCGAATTCGTAGGACGTAGTCGCCGGCTGGTAGATCCTCCACCCGGTAACTGCCATCCTTGTGGGACAACACATTCACCGTAATTTTGGTCCTGGTATTTTCCGCCGATACAAAAGCGCCTTTGAATGGCGCACCGTCCGGCCCTTTCACGGTTCCGGTGATGGTCGCCCCGCGCGCAAACGCCGCCAGAAAAATGATCGCGCTCATCAATGCCAAAACCCGTGAGATTCGTCGCATGGCAACTCCTTACCGGCGCACGTTTCCAATTAAATGAATTATTAAACGAATCGTACTCCAAAATCGCCTGAAGGGGCTAGCTTCAAGTAGGATAGGCTTCAGCGTGACCTACCAATTACCGCGACGCATATTATGGCCAGAAATCCCAAATCGATCGGCCTGATCTCAGACACGCACGGACTTCTGCGCCCCCAAGCTCTGCAAGCGCTTCAGCGCTCAGACCTGATTATTCATGCGGGCGATGTAGGGGATCCGCGAATTCTAGAAGCGCTCAGGCGTATCGCTCCCGTCTTTGCCGTGCGAGGAAATGTAGATACGGAGCCGTGGGCGCAGTCCTTGCCTGAAACCGAAGTGATCGAGATCGATGATTCAACAATATACGTTCTGCACGACGTTCACGCGCTCGATCTGGACCCTTCCGCCGCCGGATTCCAGATGGTTGTCAGCGGACACTCGCACAAGCCTGGGAGCGCAGAAAAAGGAGGAATTCTGTTCGTAAATCCTGGAAGCGCCGGCCCGCGCCGGTTCGATTTGCCGGTGACGGTCGCTCGCCTCGACGTCACTCATCATCCCTGGACCGTCAGCTTCATCGATCTGATGGAACCGCCGCCCCAATAATGCCGAGCCCCTCAGCCCAGAAAGCTCAATGTAGGAGACGTGAAGTTCGACAGATTTGGAAAAACCGCCGGCAGATCCGTACCCTGCACGCCGAACCAGGACGCCAGCGTGGCGCCGTACTGGTCGATGGAAGTTGTGGGGATCCAGCGGCCGTTACTGCCCGAGTCATCCGGACCGCCCAGCGCAAACGTCGGCAGTGTGCCGTAGATATCCCCGCCGACAACCGCGCCTCCCATGATCATCTGGACGCTGCCCCAGGCATGATCGGTCCCGCTGCCTGACGCGGGCTGGAATGTGCGGCTGAAATCCGACATGGTGAAAGTCGTCACCTGTTGCGCCAGCCCAAGCTCGACGGTGGCATTGTAAAACGCATTCATGGCCGGACTGAGCTGCGAAAAGAGCAATGCTTGCGCGGGAATCTGCGACGTGTGCGTGTCAAAGCCGCCAATGGAACAGAAGAAAATCTGGCGGTTCAGTCCCAGCGCGCTGCGAACTTTTAGAATTTGCGCGACCTGCCGCAGTTGCGAGCCGAGATCCGAGGTGGGAAAAACGGTGGCCAGGTTCCCTGCCGAAGCCAGCGCCCCGGAAAGCGTTTGGCTATCCGCGACCGCTGCGGAAGTGATCGAGCTCGCGGATTGAATCATCGAAACGCCGGTATCAAACGTCAACAATTGCTGCAACGCCTGCAGCCGAGCCGTGGAGGACGCGGAGCTGTCAAACCCTGCCAGCGCGGAAGTCGTTCCGGGGATGACGGCGTATGGCGCCGTCTGCTGGCCGGTACAGAAGATCGCTGATCCGGCCACGGTGGTGATCGGCGGAAACATTGAGCCGGTGTTAAACACAGGCGAAACCTTGTCCGCAACGCGCCCGGCCCAACCGGTAGTGCCAAAGCTGTTCGGAGCGGCGGTCTGCATCTGCAACTGCTGGTCCTGGTGCGAAAACAAATTCGCCGGAAGCGTTTGCGACCGGGATTGTATTTCGGCCCGAGTGGTTGGCGCGATGAGCGTGCCCACGTTGGCGACGAGCGCCATCTGACCTTTGGCGAACAAGCTCTGCATTTCCGGCATGCTCGGATGAAGGCCGAACGCTGTCGTGCCCACCTGCTGCGTCTTGGACGTGATGGGAAGAAGCGTGCCTTGAGCGAGGGCAATGCCTCCACTCGCGACTGCCTTGCGGGTATTGAGGTAATTCGAATATCCGGCGGGGTCCATGGGCACGAGCATGTTGTTCGAATCGTTTCCCCCGTACATGAAAATGCAGACAAGCGCACGGAAATCAGCGGGCGCTTGCGCGAGCGCATTCACTAATCCGAAACGGCTAAAACTCGAAGCCACCCCGAGCGCCGCTGCCGTGCAACAGGTTCTCTTGACGAATTCCCTTCGCGAATGCCTCATGGTTCCTCCGTGCCGCGACCCGAATCGGACGCCGCAGCAAGCGTTTGCGACTCGAATTAATATTCGGCCTGGTACTGCGACGATGAAGCAATCAGATAAATCGCCATTTTTGCGCGGTTCAAGTTCTGGCTTGAGCCGCTGGGAACCGCATTCACTGCCGTGAGAATAGCGGCCCGCGAAGATGCGGAAAGCGTTCCATGCAATAGGAGCGTGTTCAGCGCATCGACCAACTGGTTCACGTCGGTGCCCGCCAGATTTGCGTATACCGTGAAATCCAGGAATGTGCCGCTGCCAAGCCCCCAATACACGAACGAATTGATGAAATTAATTCTTCCCATCGCGGTTGCCGTGGTCTGCAACTCGAATTCCGGGCCCAGCAGTGCGGTTCCGGGAATTACATAGTCGGGAGGAAAAAAATTGAAGACGGTGGGCGAATTCAGCGGGGCCTCGTTCAGACTGAAAGCGACATTCAACGGCGCGAACCCGTCACTCTTCGCGCCAAACGCCCGCAGCAGATTGGTG
>CAVOIX010000040.1:0-88466 GCA_963695945.1 uncultured Acidobacteriota bacterium
GATGCAACACCATCTGCTATAAATCTTTTCACTAAAGGTGGTGTTTATGACGCATGGACGACCGGCGAGACTCTCTGCGACGCAGAAGAGCGACATCTGGAAGCGTTGGAAGGCGGACAGTCCTTACATGAGATTGGGCGGGTATTTGGCCGGAACCATGGAGCGATTTACTTTCTGTTGGCGCTTCATGGTGGGATTGCTCCGGCAGCGCGCCGGCGCTCGCTGCTTACGCTGACCGTAGCGGAGCGGAGGACATCTCCCGAGGGATCGCTTGCGGTTGGTCTATTCGTGCGATAGCCAAGGGCCTGCAGCGGGCGGTGTCGACGGTGAGCCGTGAAGTGGCGCGCCATGGCGGGCGACTTCACTATCGCGCCAGCGAAGCGGATCATCAGGCTTGGGAGTCGGGTTTGCGGCCCAAGGTCTGCCTGTTGGCCGTTCACGCGATGTTGCAAAGCATCGTTGCGAGTAAACTGATCCTGAAGTGGTCGCCGGAACAGATTTCGGGATGGTTGAAAACCGAGTATCCCGAGGACCAGAACATGCGCGTGTCCCACGAAACGATTTACCGCAGCCTGTTCATTCAGGCCCGCGGGGCGCTGAAAAAAGAGCTGATCGGGCACCTGCGAACCAAGCGGCGGATCCGCCGCTCCCGGCACGCCCGGGATCGCGGATATCACTGCGGTCAGATCGTCGACGCCATTTCCATCCGGGAACGGCCTGCGGAAATCGAGGATCGCGCCATTCCCGGTCATTGGGAGGGCGATCTGATCGGCGGCACCAACAACAGTCATATCGCCACTCTGGTGGAACGCCATTCGCGTTTTGTCGCGCTGATCAAGGTGACCAGCAAAGACACCGCTGCTGGTGGTGGCCGCGCTGAGCGAGCACGTTCAGAAACTTCCAACATCGCTGCGACGCTCGTTGACCTGGGATCGCGGACTGGAGATGGCCCAGCACAAGAGCTTCACGGTGGCCACGAATGTGAAAGTGTACTTCTGCGATCCGCAGAGTCCCTGGCAGCGCGGCAGCAACGAAAACACCAACGGACTGCTGCGACAATACTTTCCTAAAAGGACCGACCTGTCCGTCCACTCTCAAGCGGAACTGGACGAAGTTGCATCGCAATTGAATCAGCGACCGCGAAAAACTTTGGGATTTCAGACTCCAGCCGATAGACTCCAAGCCAGTGTTGCATCGACCCATTGAGACCACATGACTTCTCGGGAGTAATCCAGCAAATTCGGCCGCGCTACAGGCAGTACGATGGTTCTGTGGAAGCAAGAAAGCAGAGAACAATGACCTGGGAGCAGGCTTCCGTGTCAATGGCTTTCACAGTATGATTAGCTAACAATGCGTTCGACGTCTCACATCCGACGGGCGGTCGTTTTCCTTCTACTGGCGGCGGTGCTGTTTGCGGCAATGACGCCGCGTGACGTTGGCATACTGCTCGCCCTTTTTTTGTACGACGTGTTTCTTCATCGCAATTGCCGTCGATATCCCCCTGCACGACGCTAACGAGCACATTCATACGCAACAGGCTCTAGCGAAACCTGCTTTTTCTCCCCGGCCTCCTCCGGCCCTGTAACTCCTTTCACGGTCCGACCGCCATCTGGCGGTCTCTGTCCCAACCGACACAGCGAACCTGCGAGGTAAGTTGCGCTTGCCCGCAGCTCCATCACGTCTCGCAACTTTGCCGGAGGACCATATGTCGATGAAACGGAGATGGCTGAGAGCAGTTATGGTGTTGATGATGGGGGCGGCATCCTTCGTAGGCGCTAGGATGAATCCCAAGGAAATCGAGGACATTCTCCACATCATGAACGAAACGAAGGTGGAATTCACAATACCTGATGAAAGCGACAAAGGCGACGGGATTCCTCCCGAGAAACGCGGTGGTCTCAATGGGTGAGTGCAACACTGGTTTGCAGTAAATCTGCCGGAGTTTGAAAGCCCAAAGTTTTTCTGGGGCGCTGATTTAAGAGCATGGCCACCTCGTCGAGCTCTGCTTGTGAATAGACGGACAAGTCTGTTCGTTTAGCAGCTTGTTGAAAAACCCATTTCCCTCGCAACTTTAATTCAAAAAGCTCGTCTTATGTGAGGACGGCCCAGGAGACGAGTAAATGCGCGGAGACGATAACCAGCAAGAAGGAATGTTCAGCTACATTTCCCCCGAAAAGCGAGTCCCAGCGGATCATCCCCTGCGACCGATCCGCACAATCGTGGATGAGATTTTGAAGGAGATGTCGCCGCAGTTTGCGAAATTATATTCCAAGGTAGGGCGACCGTCGATAGCGCCGGAACGGCTGTTTCGGTCCCTGCTGTTGCAGATCTTCTATTCGGTGCGCAGTGAGCGAATGCTGATCGAACAATTGCAGTACAACCTGCTGTTTCGGTGGTTTGTGGGGATGGAGATGGATGAAGCGGTCTGGAATCATGCGGTGTACAGCAAGAATCGGGAGCGATTGCTGAATGAGGAGCTCGCAGAGTTATTTTTTCAACGGGTGCTGGAACGTGCGAGACCCTACATGTCGGATGAACATTTCACGGTGGACGGGACCTTGATCGAGGCCTGGGCCAGCCAGAAGAGTTTCCGACCAAAGGATGGGACGGGGAAGCCACCGGGACCGGGAGGAGAGGTCGACTTTCACGGAGAAACGCGAACCAACCAGACCCACGAATCGACGACCGATCCCGAGGCCCGGCTGTTCAAGAAGTCCAAAGGAAGCGAGGCGAAGTTAGGCTACCTCGGACATGTCATGATGGAGAATCGCAACGGTCTTTTGGTACAGACCTTTGTGACCGAGGCGAATGGAAGAGCGGAGCGGGAAGCGGCGCTGCTGATGGCCGAAGCCATCCCGCGAGGAAGGCGCGTGACGTTGGGAGGGGACAAGAACTACGACACGCAGGAATTCGTAGGGGAACTTCGTGGCATGAACATCACGCCGCATGTGGCGCAAAACAATACCAATCGCAGAAGCGCGGTGGACGAGCGGACCACCCGTCATGAGGGGTACAAAATCAGTCAGCGGAAGAGAAAACGAGTAGAGCAATCGTTCGGGTGGATGAAGATGGTTGGGATGCTAAAGAAGGTGAAGTTGAGAGGGATCGACAAGGTGGGATGGCTGTTTACCTTCACCGGGGCGGCCTACAATCTGTGCCGATTGCGAAACCTGATGGCCACAACATGATGCGAGCCTGGGAAGAGCCGGCCCGGTAGATAGGAAAACTGCAAACCACTCCTTCACAACTCAGCAACAACTCAAAACTGAAAGCGAAAGAGCCTCGAAAACCAAATTCTTCAACAAGCTGTTAGGGAAGTACTGGCGGGGCCCGCAAGGGGCGTCCCTTTTTCGCGTGTCTATCCGCTAACCCAGCCCCTCTTTGACTCCCGGGGCGCACGCGCTTACACTCACCAGAATGGGTTCGCGCTCCCGATACCCCGGCTCGTTCGGTCCCCGCATCAATTGGGGAGGGCTTTTCACGCCCGCGGTGCGCAACATTGTGATCGTCTGCACTGCCGTTTTCTTCCTGCAAACCCTCATCAGGCTGATTTTTCCGCCGGAATACACGGCGCAGTTCAATCATCTGTTCGGCCTCGTTCCCTGGTACGTTACGCGGCGCTTGTTTGTCTGGCAGTTCGCCACGTACCTGTTCCTGCATGCCACCATCTGGCACTTGGTGATGAACATGCTGTTTTTGTATTTCTTCGGGATGGATCTGGAACGGACCTGGGGCAAGCGGCGCTTCTATGAATATTATTTTCTGACCGGGATCGGCGCCGGTGTTATCAATGTCCTGATCAAAGCCATCCTCGATCCGCGCGGGAGCGGATTTTCCTTTGCGATTCCCACGATTGGCGCTTCAGGCGCGATCTACGGCGTACTGATCGCCGCGGGCATCCTGTTTCCCGATCGCCAGGTCTGGCTTTTCCCGTTGCCCATTTCGATTCCCATGAAGCTGCTCGTGGCTGGGTCGATCATCATTGAGTTTTTTCTTTCGCTGGACGCCGGCGGGGACAACATCAGCCACATCACACATCTCGGTGGGGCGCTGGTGGGATACCTGTATCTGCGGCGGGGGTTATTTCTGTATCGATTTCGCAACGATTATCTGGACTGGAAGCGCCGCCGTGCGCGGCGCAAGTTTGAAGTCTACATGCGCGACCATAAAAACGAACCGCCGGGCGACTCGCGCGATTCCGATGACCGCTGGGTGAATTAAGGGTGAGTTCAGCGGCACAGACTGCGGTTTTTGGGGATAAGCCTCGCAAGGACCAAACTCCACAGACTGAAGTCTGCGCCAAGCGTTGATCTACTGTCCGGCTCTGCGGATTTTCTCTTCGTCGCTGCCAATGACGTGGAATTTCATGAAGTTGGTCGTGCCGCCCACGAACAGCGGCGTTCCCGCCACGATCCCGACCACGTCTCCCTGCTTTACCAGATGCTCTTCCAACAGGCGTTTCTCGGCGTACCGCACCAGTTCCTCGATGTCCTTGCACCTTCGCGATGGTGCGTGGCACGACGCCCCAGTTGAGCGACAGCCGGCGGCGCGTTTCCTGAATCGTGGAAAAGGCGATGATTGGACGACGCGGGCGGTGCTTGGAAACCAGGCGCGCCGTAGAACCGGTTTCGGTAAACACGGCGATCACTTTCATGTGCAGTTCTTCCGAAGCATGGCAAATCAGTTCGGAGGCGGTTTCGGCGATGTTGAATTGCGCGGGGCTGGGGCGCAGAACGTGCGAATTGTTGGCCTCCGCTTCGCGGATAATGCGATCCATCATTTGCACGGATTCCAGCGGATACGCGCCGGAGGCTGTTTCGGCGGAGAGCATCAGGGCATCGCTGCCGTCGAACACGGCGTTAGCCACGTCGGAAGCTTCGGCGCGCGTGGGACGCGGATTCTGGGTCATGGATTCGAGCATCTGCGTCGCGGTAATCACCGCCCGGCGCGCCTCGCAGGCCCTCACGATGATCTGCTTTTGCACGACGGGAACTTTTTCCGGGCTCATTTCCACGCCCAGGTCGCCGCGAGCGACCATCACGGCATCGGACACCTTGAGAATTTCATCGAGATTGTCGATGGCCTCAGGCTTTTCCAGTTTGGCAATGACCGGGACATCGTGTCTCCTGCGTAAAATCGCCTGCTTGGCCTGCAGCACGTCTTTGGCGCTGCGAACAAAGCTCACCGCCACGAAATTCGCGCCCTGATCCAACGCAAAGATCAGATCGGCGTGATCTTTCGGTGTGACCGCGGGAATACGCAATTTCACGCCAGGCAAATTGATACCTTTATGCTCGCCGAGCAGCCCTCCGTTGACGACTTTGGTGAGCACTTCCGTCGATGTGGTGGAAAGCACGTGCAGTTCAATCAGACCGTCGCCCAGGAGAATACGGTCTCCGCGTGAAACTTCGCGGGGCATCCGTTTGTATGTAGTGCTCACGCCGAGACTGGTACCGGCGATGGGCCGAATCGAAATCGTGAAGCGCTGCCCGGCGACCAATTTCACGGGCTGCTTGTCCTGAAGCGTGCCGGTGCGGATTTTCGGGCCCTGCAGATCGGCAAGAATTCCGATGGGTTTGGAGAGACGCGCGGATGCTTCGCGTACGCGCGCGATCGTTCGGGCGTGATCCGCATGCGTCCCGTGCGAGAAGTTAAGCCGCGCCACATCCATCCCGGCGCGCATCAGCCGCACGATCATTTCGGACGAGTTACTCGCCGGTCCCAGAGTGCATACAATCTTAGCGCTGCGAAAATTCATGGTTTTTTGTCCGAGCCCATTCTGCCTGGAAGGGGGTTGGTGGTACTTCGGCCTACTTCGAGGAGGCGAAGTCGCTCACGACATGATATAGGAAGACGACCCCTTTGTGAAATCCATCGACGGGAATTCGTTCATCGTCGGCGTGAACGCGGGAGCTATCGTCTTCCATCATTGGAAAAGGTTCGAGTCCATAAGCCTGGACTTTGTGCAGGCGTAAGCTGGCAGAGTCCGTGGCGCCCGTGCCGAAGAATCGGTACGGTGATCGCGCCCGGGAATTCCTGCGGCGTGATGCGTTCGATGGTCTTAAATAGGGATGTCGTAAGGTCGGATGGAGGCGCGTTTTCTCCGGCATCCGGCGCCAGCTGAAATTTAATTTGCGGATCGTTCACGATTTTGGTGAATTGCCCCATCAATTCCTCGATGGAATGGCCGGGGAGCATCCGGATGTTCAAATTGGCGGTGGCTTCCGAGGGCACTACGTTTACACGAACGCCGGCCTGCAACATGGTTGGGGCGATGGTGTCGCGCAGCATGGAATTCCACATGGGGCTCTGTTCGGAGAGATGCTTCACGGCGAGATCGGCGCGCGCGGACTGCTCGAGCGCGCGCATCCATTTGCCCATTTCATCGTCTTCCACTTTGGCGAGCTGCTCGAAATAGCGCAGGGTGATGGTGCTGGGCTGCGCCGGAACCTGATAGGTTCCCAATTTTTCGACGGCCGCCGCCAAATGCACGACGGCATTGTCCGGCTTCGGCAGGGAACCGTGGCCCGAGGATCCGGTGGCGGTTACGATCACGTTGTAAGCGACTTTTTCGCTGGCCTGGACGCCGACATATTCCACCTTGCCGTCCTTGACGATGACGCGTCCGCCTTCGTTGAGCGCGTAGGCGCAGGCGATCTTGTCCCAATATTTCTGGACGGTAATTCTGATGCTGGCCGAGCCGCCCTGCTCTTCGTCATCGGTGGAGAGAAAAATGACGTCGCGGGCGATGTGCGCGTTGGTGCGTTTGAGTTCGACCATGGTGGCGATGTTGGCGGCCAGCATGGCTTTGTCATCAATCGAGCCGCGGCCCCACATGTAGCCGTCGCGGATGGTGGCGGAAAAGGGATCCACGCTCCATTTTTTGGGATCCACGCCGACCGTGTCTTGATGCGCGACCAGCAGCAGGGCGGTCGAGGGATCGGGCAGCGGACCGGCCTGGATGCGGGCGACCACTATGCTTCGGCCCGGGGCCATGTCCAGCACCTCGTTCGAAATGCCTTCTTTCTGGAAGATCGCGGAAATGTACTTTGCGACCGCGGCTTCATTACCCGGCGGATTCACGGAGTTGATGCGGACCAGGTCGCTGAGCCAGCCCTGGGCTTCGTCAGCCAGTTTGGTGAGGTCGGGCTTGGCCATGGACGATTGCGCCCGGGCGCCCGCGCCGGCGGCAAGCACCAACGCGACGGTCAAGATCATTCGGCCTGCACGATGCAACATTGCGCGTTCCTCCGAGCGTAAATTCAGCCGCATTCGTAACACTTCATCGTACCATGCACGCCGCATCTGCAAAGCCGAGTGTGAGGGCGCGTGTGCCGCGATCAAAACTAAATTTGAACATCCCCGGGCTTCGTGGCAGCATCGAAGCAGCAGGGAAATCATACTCAGCGAAACCCGGGGATCGGGGAATGGGCGGGCACATTCCTTGGGGAAAACGCGGCGATTTCGTGAGGTTGAACGCACCATGCAGATGCTCGTAATCCGAAGACCTGTCCTGAGCCTGCTCCTGATTACGCTGCTTGTTCCCCCGGCCGGCCTCGCAGCCTGGGCACAGGATAAAGGCAAAGATAAGGACAAACAGGCTCCGCAATCCCAGACCGCTCCGGGATTTTCGATTTCCGTGACCGTGCCCGTTGTCAACGTGGACGTGGTGGTGACGGACAATAATGGAAATTACTTGAAGGACCTGAAGAAGGAAAATTTCCGCGTGACCGAGGACGGCACGGTACAGACGATTTCCAACTTTGCGCCTTCCGAAGCGCCGATCAATATCGTGCTGCTTCTGGAATTCAGTAAACTGGGCTACGAATTTTTTACGTACAATGCGCGCAACTGGGCGGCGGCTTTTCTCGGTCAACTGAAGCCGAATGACTGGGTGGCCCTCGAATCATTCAACATGCGTTCCAATGTGGATGTCGATTTCACCCACAACCGCGACGAAATCATGCAGGGACTCTACCAGATGGTGTTCCCGCCATTCAGCGAATCCAATTTATTCGACTCCCTCTCCGATGTGCTGGACCGCATCAAAGACGTCAAAGGCAAGAAGGCGGTTCTTGTTCTGGCTTCCGGCATTGACACCTTCAGCCGCATCACTCTGGACCAGACTTTGAAGCGCGTGCGAGACACCGACGCCACAATCTTCACCGTCGGCGTTGCCGAACAATTTTTCATCAATCAAGCCCCTGGCGCTTTCGGCCAGCAGTTAACCTACATCCAGGCGCAAAACCAGCTGAAAACGTTCGCGGCTATCACCGGAGGCCGCTCGTGGCTTCCGCGTTTTGACGGCGAAATCCCCAGCATCATGCAGGAGGTTGCCCAAAGTCTGCGCAACCAATACAGCCTGGCATATTCGCCGACGAACGAAACGCTGGATGGAAAGTATCGCAAAATCAAGGTGGACCTGGTGGCCCCGGACGGAGGTCCGCTGACGGTGATGAACGAGAAGGGGAAAAAGGTTAAGTTTCAGGTGTACGCGCGCCAGGGCTATACCGCGCCGAAATCAAATGTTGATCCGAAGTAACTGCGGCCCTGTTCCAGCGCCGGTTGCATGAATTGCTTGCGCTGACTCCCCGCGTTCGATTGTTGAGTCACCATTTCGATGGACATTCGTGCAACGCCCGCTTCCTCGAATGTGAGCGCGCCTGTTGTTGCTCATCTCTCCCCCTCGCGCGCCAAATTTCTGTGGCTGGCGCTGATTATCCCAATCGCTGTGGGCATCTACTTTCTGCGCTACGAATTACGCAGCTATGTTTTTCTGATGCAATTTCTCGATCCCCATGCTTCCGGCATGCTCGTCGGATGGGAAGGGCATGAGCTGGACACGCACGATCTGACCATTTCCACCACGCAGGGCCCGGTGCGGGCCAGGCTTTACACTCCCCGCGGAGTGGCGCATCCGGAGGGCATGGTGCTGGTTCACGGGATTCATCATTTAGGAATCGATGAGCCCCGGTTGGTGAATTTTGCGCGCGCGGCGGCCAGCGATGGATTTTCGGTGCTTACGCCAGAAATCGTGGCTCTAGCGGATTATCATGTCGATGCCCAATCGATTGGCACGATTGGTGAATCGACCGAATGGCTTCAGCAACACCTCGACTCCGGTCCAGTGACGATTGTCGGAGTGAGCTTTGCCGGCGGACTTTCCTTGCTCGCCGCTTGCGATCCGCGCTACGCCCCGCACATTCGCGAACTCGTTTTGATGGGCGCCTACGACGATCTCGGGCGCGTGGTACGTTTTCTGGCCACCAGCCAGGCGGAATTCCCGGACGGCCAAGTGGAGCCGTACCACGCTCACGATTATGGCGCGGCCGTGTTTGTTTACTCGAATCTGGAGCAGTTCTTTCCGGCGGTCGATTTACCCGCGGCGCACGACGCGTTGCGGGACTGGCTCTGGGAGCGGCCGGCGGACGCCCAGGCACTGCTCCCGAAGCTGAGTCCGGAGGGCCGCGCCACCATCGAGATTCTCATGGCGCGAGAAATTAAAAAATTGCGGCCGAAACTTTTGGATGCGATTCAGGCGGACGATGCCAGGCTGACCGAGCTTTCGCCGCGGGGAAAACTCGGCGCGCTGCGCGTTCCCGTTTTCCTATTGCACGGCGCGACGGACGATATTATTCCCTCTACGGAAACTCTCTGGTTGGAAAAGGAAATACCCAAGCAGGATCTGCGTGAAGCGTTGATTACCCCCGCGTTTTCGCACGTGGATCCCGACAAGCACGCAGTGTGGCGGGATCAGTTGCGGTTGGTCAATTTTCTGGCGGGTGTGCTGCGCGCGGCGGACTAAGTATTCATTGGTCTGGAAAAAATTCAATTGGAACCGGCAACCCGAATAATCGTTGTGGCGATGTCGAGGTTTCGTCGCGCCTGCCTCTTGCCGGGATTTTCGGTTGGTGCGCTTTACAAAACCACCGGTGAGACGCCGGCGCCACAAGACTCAGTGCTGGCCGGCCATAGATTGCATATGCCCCGGACGCCGGTTGTAAAGGGCGGATGCGGTCTTCAGCATTTCTTCACGGTCCTCGCGGAGCACGTAACCTTGGTCGATCAGCCTGTCCAGCGACTGCGCGTACAGCTTCAAATAATTTGCTTCGCTGCCATAAAGCTTCGTAAGTTCTTCCTCGGAAAACTGCTGCCAGCCGCCCAGATTTCCGCAAGTTGCATCGATCGAAGTGGTCACTACGGGCGGGATGGCCGGCGGAACGGCCTTGCCGACCGGATTCTCGACGTCAGGAAAACGCACGCCGCCGATAGGTTGCGCGTTCTCGTCGATCAACGGTATGGACAGGCGCACTCCCGGAATGGGATTGAAGTTCGGAGTTCGCGAGGACGCAGGATCCAGCACGAACAGCTTCGTCGGCGGCAGCCGTGGCGCCTGGTGAGCGGCGGGAACTTCGAGTTCGCGCTCCATTTCGAGCGCAACCGCCCGCAGATAGGCGGAGTGCGGAATGGGATTCAAGTCAATCGGAGCGCCGCCATTGCAGCGGCTGACACGCGCGGCGATCGCGGTTTGGTCGATTGGCGCCGGCGCATGCGCGCTTGGCCAGTCATAGCGGCGCATGCGCGGGTTCTTGGTCTCCACGTCGGTCAAGCTGGCGCGCAGCCGGTAAAAATCCGTGTAATTGGCGATGTCAACATAAAATGGATCGCTGACGTGACCGCCCAGAATGTCCGTAGCGCGCAAAGGCTTCGCATCCGGAACCACATACGGAAATTCCTTTGAGCCCGCTTGCGCGGCCAGCTCATTGATCGCGATCCAATTTCCGGTGCCATCGACCGCGATTGCGCCCTGAAAAACGGCGCCACCATTGACGGGATCGGCATTGAAACCCTCGGCCAGGAAGGTGTCGATGTAAAATCCGCTGAGGCTGATCCCGCCAAGAATAAGCGTCTGATACTTTCCGAGATCGACGGAGGAATTGACGTCTGACTTTGTGCGCCCTTCCAGCATGCGTCCAAAGTCGCGCATGATCACTTCGCCGACGCCCTCGGCGTTTTCCGGCACGCTGGAGACAATTCCGGTTTGCCACTGGACGCGCGCGTAAGAAGTTGCATGGCGAAAGAGAAATCCATTTCCGGGATTTCCTGCTCCGGTATTTTTCGAAGGTGGCCCCGATTCCTCCACTCCGTCCAGTGCGTTCAGCAGAATCGGAGTGCCGCGATTCTCCGCTTCGACGAGGATCACTGAGTTCGTGCCGGGTTTGTCAGGCGCGATGATTTCAAACTCGGACTGATAAGGATAGTTGCCGTCGGCGTCGTGGGCCAGTTGATCGAAGCCGAGTATGGCGTCCGCCGGCGCAACGATTCCGGAAACCGTTCCCCAACTCCGCGTGTAGGCAACTCCGCCGAACGTGCCCGCCGGTTGCGACCCTTCAACCCACACATTGGTGATCCGCGATTGCCCGTGCGGCGCGCCGTCTGCGGATGGGTCTTTCTGCGCGGACTGCGCGCGCAGTGTCGCCGCAAACGGTGGAACGCCAGCCAGCACGGCGCAAAGAACAGCGCTGGCCATATGGGTTCGCTTTCTGCTCAAGCTGAAAATGGTCATCGAATCTACCCCGGAACGACACGTTTTGCAGCGCCGGCGTTCCGCCGGCATCCTGGTGCGCTGGCCTTGCGGTGCGCGCCAAGTATCATGCCAATCGGAATGTCAGTCTACACTACGTCGGGAGAAGCGCGGAATGGCAGAAGGGACTTTCCTCAGTAAATGGATTACCAAATTGCTCTACCCCTGCAACCCCTGTACAATGAACCTTCATTCCGCACCTGCCCAATCCGTCCCGTTTATCGAGAAAGGCACCATGGCTTCTAGAACCGTCTGGCATTTTGCATATGGCAGTTACATGAACCGCGCTCAGATGCTGGCTCGAGCCGGAAACATCCTGGAAGAGCACAACGCATCGTTGCCCAATTACGAAGTGCGCTTCAATAAAAAAGTTCGCGGCGGAACGGCCGGGGCGAACATTCAGCCGGCGCAGGGGAAAACCGTCCACGGCGTGCTGTACAAAGTGGAAGAGAACGCGCTGCGGTCGCTGGATCGCTACGAAGGCGTCCCCGAACACTATCGGCGCATCGAGGTACAGGTGACGCCCGAAGGGGGTCAACCGGTTCCAGCGCAGATTTATATTGCTTCGAAACTGGAAAAGGGATTGCGCCCATCCGCCGCCTACCTGCAAGCGATGCTGGATGGCGCGGGCGAGCACAATTTGCCGGCTTCCTACATCGGCGAAATTAAGACCGCGGCCGGCGCGGCCTGATCGCTGCCGCTCGGATTTTGTAGCGCCCGCCTTCAGGCGGGCATCTGTGCGATGCAGGCGGGCGCCCAACTAAAGGAAGGCGCTACACAGGAGGAGGGACCATGGCTACCTCGTCGTTGCCGCGGGCCGCATCCCGCGGGGGCAGTTTCCTCGTGGAGTCGTGCACACCGGAGGATGTTTTTTCGCCCGCCGAACTCACCGATGATCAAAAATTGATTGGCCAGACGGCGGAAGAGTTCGTCCGCAACGAAGTAGTCCCCTCGATTGCCGACCTCGAACAGCATAAGGCCGGCCTGATGCCGCAGTTGTTGAAGAAGGCCGGCGAGATCGGCCTGTTGGGCGGCGGCGTGCCGGAAGAATACGGCGGCGCAGGGCTGGACAAGGTTTCCACCGTGCAGCTGGCGGAAAAATTATCCGCTTATGCCTCCTTTGGGGTGAGCCACGGGGGCCACTCCGGCATCGGCACGCTTCCCATCGTTTTCTTTGGCACGGAAGATCAAAAGAAAAGATATCTTCCCATCCTGGCCACGGGCGAAAAGCTGGCGGCTTACTGCCTCTCCGAACCGCAGGCCGGATCCGACGCGCAGAACTCCCGCACCCGCGCGGTGCTTTCTCCCGACGGCCAACATTGGATCTTGAATGGGCAAAAAATGTGGATTACCAACGGCGGATTCGCCGATGTCTACATCGTTTTCGCCAAGGTGGATGGCGAGAAATTTTCGTGCTTCATTGTGGAGCGCGGATTTCCCGGATTCTCAGCGGGCGCCGAAGAAAAGAAAATGGGTCTGAAGGGCAGTTCGACGACGGCCATCTTTTTTGAGAATTGCCAGGTGCCCAGGGAAAACCTGTTGCACGAAGCCGGCCGGGGGCACATCGTGGCCTTCAATATTCTGAACGCTGGGCGTTTCAGCCTGGGCGCGTATTGCACGGGAGGCTCCAAGGATACTCTGGAAATCGCGTCGAAATACGCCAAGGAAAGAGTGGCATTCGGCAAGCCCATCGCGAATTTCGGTTTGATTCGCGAAAAGCTGGCCGAAATGGCCATCCGGATTTTCGCCGTGGAGTCCATGATTTACCGCTCGGCGGGCCTGATGGACCGCGCCATTGCGGCGGCCGGCGAAGGCACGGATAAGTCGCTGCAATCGATGAAAGTGTTCGAGGAATACGCCATCGAAAGCTCGATCAGCAAGGTGTACGGGTCGGAGCTGCTGGATTACGTTGTGGATGAAGCCGTGCAGATTTTTGGCGGCTACGGTTTTCATGAAGATTATCCGGTCGCCCGCTCTTACCGCGATTCGCGCGTGAACCGCATCTTCGAGGGCACCAATGAAATCAACCGCATGCTCATTATTCAGATGCTGATGAAGCGCGCCACCTCCGGGGCCCTGCCGCTGATGCAGGCGGGCGCGAAGCTGCGTGAGGAAATCATGGCCGGGCCGTCGTTCGACGAAGCTCCGACGGGCGAATGGGTGGACGAGGAACGCATTCTGGCGGGAGTGAAGAAAGCATTTCTGCTGGTGGCTGGCGCAGCGCTTGAAAAGTACCGGGAGCGTCTGGCGGATCAGCAGGAAATCGTGGCCGCGCTTTCGGATATCGTGATGGAATGCTATGCGATTGAATCTTCGTTGCGGCGGGTCCAGAAGGCGCAAGCCGCCCGTGGCGCGGCCTCCGCCGCGGTTATGGCCGACGCCGCCAGGGTGTTCCTGCACGATGCCGCCGATCGCGTCGAGGTCGGCTCTCGCCGGGCGCTCCCTGCGCTGCTCGACGGCGACATGCTGCGAACTCAACTTGCCGTATTGCGGCGCTTCCTGAAGCGCGATCCCGCGGACACGGTAACCCTGCGGCAGCACGTTGCCGCCGCGGTTCAGGCCAACGACCGCTATCCGTTTGAAGGCCGTTAAGGCGTTGTGACGCTCAAGAGAATTTGAATGTGACTCCAGGGCGGCATTTGGCCACGTTCGTGACACCAACAGCCTTTGGATCGTAGATCGGGCTGCAGCGCAGTGGCCCTCGACCCAATTTCCAGCCACCGCCTGGGAGAAGTGCAAGAAATTGCTACCGATTCCCGTAGAATTTCTCTTGTAATCCGTACCGGTACGTATAAGACCAAAGTCTTTTCGCCCATCCCGCCGACGTACCATATGAAAAAGAATGGCTTAGGATTTACTCTGAACTTGACTCCTGTGGGCGGCGAATTGCATCTAAATCGGCAGCGTGAATAGGGGGCCATCTTAGTGAAGGTTAGTGCGAAAGTTCGTCAGCTCTACAGTGACCGAAAAACTCGAAAGTGGTTTTGGATCGCAGTGGGGGCGTTTGTGGCCCTGCAAATCTACTTCGTGCAGGAATTGGTTGTAGCGTTGGTGTTGTTCACGGGACTATTCGTCCTTTGCGCCTTCGTGGCGTTGGTTTTGTACCTTGCGGACCGCGCCAGCAGGTGGGGATTTGGTGTTGCAGGACATCAGGCCAAGCGCGCGCTCGTCGCCGCTGAGGAAATCAGTAAAAAGCAGCTCCGCCGTCCACGTTCAGAGCCTGCCCAGTAATCGCGCTGGCGGCATCCGAGCAGAGAAATAGCGCGGTGGCGGCAATTTCATTGGCTGTCTGGCCGCGCCCCTGCAGAATCGTTTCCAGAAAACCTTTGAGCTGGGCTTCCTTCGAAACGCCCAACCGTTCCGCCAGCGTCTGGCCTAAATCCTTTGACATCTTCGTTTCCGTAACCGGACCCGGGCAGATTGCGTTCACGCGCACGCCCTTGCGGGCCGCTTCGGCGGCCACTACCCGCGTCAGCCCCAGCATGCCCGCTTTAGCCGCCGCGTAGGGCGATCCCCACCCGAAGGCTGATTTCGCGGACAGGCTGGAAATGTTCAAGATTACTCCGGAGCTGCGTTCATACATGCCGGGGAGAACCAGGCGCGTCAGGAGGTAGGCGCCGCGGAGGTGCACGGCGACTACGCGATCCCATTCCGCCGGAGTGATTTCCTCGATGGGCCTCACCGGGCCGTATTCTCCCGCGTTGTTCACCAGGATATCGATCCTGCCGAATTGCGAGGTGGCTTCGTGAATGAGGCGTTCGCATTGCTGTTCATCGGCCACGTCCGCCGGAACGGATGCCGCTCGGCCTCCCGCATTGCGCACTTCATCGGCGACGCTATCGATCTGTGATTTGGTGCGCGCCGCAAGCACTACGCTCGCGCCTTCCCGGGCAAACTTCAGCGCCATCGCGCGGCCAATCCCGCGCCCCCCGCCGGTAATCACCGCAACTTTTTCTGTCAGCAACATTCACGCCTCCGGACCGATTGGGCAGAATAACATCGGCACAGAGCGCCGCCAACTGAGACGTATTTCTCGCCCACCTTGATAACTGTAAGGGAAGCTATGGTAGTGGTATGATCCGCGCGTGCGCTGCCTCCCTCGGCGAAGGACTACACCGCCGGCCGGCTTCTCCACGCCGCCTTTGCTGTGCACCGTTTTGATTTTCGTGGCGGCGTTGTTCATTCCTGTTGTCGTCGCAGTTGAGTGTTCCCATGCGGCATCTTGCAATCTGGTTCACCCGACCGCCGCCACCGCCGCAGCACCACCAAATCGCCTCGGCACCGACTACGTGATGCTCGTGAATACCGCCATGGCCAAGCAAATGGACGCGGCGAAAATGGCCCAGTTCGATCGCTCTCCGTACGATGGATTGGCGGTCTCTTTTTCGGACGCGTATGACACTACACCCGTGCTTTCCTCGTCTTCGATGGAGTCGCTGACCGGGAATTGGAATACGTCCACGGCCAAGGATGTCTGGCCGTGGGTGTATTTGAACCGCATGATCGGCGCCAACGATGCGGAAGGGAATCTCCTCACTAAGGTCCCATATTTCCAGCGATTTCAGGGACTGGACTTGGACGGGAAAGCCGGCGCGCAGAGAGATTTTCTGGAGAATTGGCGCGGCGCGCTACGCCTGGCAAAGAAGACGCACGTTCCCGGGATTGTCTGCGATCTGGAGTTTTACAATAACTACAAAGCGTACGATCTTGCCGAACTGGCAGGCATGACGTCGATGCCCCAGGCAGACGTGCTGAATGCTCTGCGCCAAGTCGGTGCCAGCATGGCGGACGTCGCTGCCAAGGAATATCCGGACGCGGCCCTGTGGTTCTTGTTCAGTGGTTTTACGCGCCCGAACTATCGCGTCATAGAAGGACGTCCCTACTACCTTGCGGCCACTTACATCGTGGAGGGACTGCTCGATCGGGTTCAGCAGCGCCGCCTTTCGCTGCACATTTTGTCTGGCGGCGAAGTGGGTCTCGGCTATTGCCACGCGTCCGTCGAAGATCTTCGCCAGGCAATTGACAAGCGCGCCGCCGACTTTGCGCCTCTCCTGAAGAAATACGCCGGCATCCTGGAATTGGCCGGGACGCTGACGTTATGGAGCGACCGATCCGCCAAGAAAAATTGGGAAACTCAGGGAGCCTGTGGAACTTCGACGGCTGCCACCGTCGAGGATCTCATTCCTTATATGGAGTTGCTGTTTCGAACCTACCGGTATAACTGGATTTACGGCTCGCCAAACGGAGGGTACCTGGCTTTCGATCCCACGATTGCGCCGCGTTTCGATGCAGCGGTTACGACGGCGAAAGAACGCTCGTTTGGAAAGTAGTTCGGCAAATGCCTCATGTCCGATCCAAATTAGACTTGGCCGCCCTTCCTTCTGGATTTCATTTTTTGATCGCTGGCGCGTTTGACGCTATCCTGAAGGCATCCGTCCATCCAAATTCAAGCTTTACAAACGGGAGGCACTATGTCGAATCCGGATCGCCGCGAATTCCTGAAAGGTTCGCTGGCGCTGGCGCTGGCGCCAGCCGCTGGAGAGTTGCTCGGATCGCGCAACCTCGTAGGCGCACCTGAGCCGCCCCCACAGTCGCGCGAAGATTTTTTCAAGGGATTCAAGACTGAGGAAATCAAGACTTCCGGCACCACCATCCACACGCTTTACGGCGGCAACGAGAAAGGCGCGCCTCTGCTGCTCCTGCACGGCATCCCGGAAACGCATGTGCTGTGGCGCAAGGTCGCCCCGGCGCTGGCCAAAGATTATTTTCTGGTGATGACCGATCTACGCGGCTACGGAGACAGCGGCAAGCCCGCCGGGGGTGGAGACCACTTTGCCTACTCCAAGCGCGCCATGGCCCGGGATCAGGTCGAAGTGATGAAACACCTGGGATTCGATAAATTCGCGCTCGTGGGCCACGATCGCGGCGGCCGCGCCGCACACCGCCTGGCTTTGGACCACCCCGAAGTTCTCACCAGGCTCGTGATTCTCGATATTGTGCCCACTTATCTGCTCTACCAGTACATCACCCAGGAATTTGCCACCATCTTTTACCACTGGTTTCTTCTGGTGCAGCCGCCTCCGTTTCCGGAAACGATGGTCGCCAACAGCGCTGAGTATTTTCTGAAATGCACGTTGCTATGGCTCGGCGGCAGCAAGATTACCGACCCACTGCCCGATTGGATCGATCCCGCCGTCTTTCAGGAATATTTCCGCACCTTCCGCAGTCCCGAAACCATCCATGCCATTTGCGAGGATTACCGCGCGGCGGCATCCATCGATCTGGCGCATGACAAGGCCGACCTTGACAAGAAAATTCAATGTCCGCTGCTGGTGCTGTGGTCTGAGAAGGGTCCGTTTCATCGCATGTACAACGTGCTGCAAACCTGGCGTGATCGCGCGGTACAGGCGCAGGGCAAATCGATGCCCACCGGGCATTTCCTTCCGGAGCAAATGCCAAACGAACTGACGCATGAACTCCAGATGTTTTTGCGCGGCTGACGAAAGTTTTAGTGGGGCAGGCTTCAGCCCGTGGATTCTAGTGTTTGCAAAGCCAAAATTCCCCAGGCTGAAGCCTGCGCCACTTCTTCCGATCCGGAAGTGGTTGCAAGCCTGGGCCGCGTGGTATAAAACGTCTTCCGTCCCACGAGCGCAGCAAAACTGTTGTGTCAACCGGAGGCCAAGAAAACCTGTGGCCCTTACCGCCGACGCAATTCGAGTTCAGAAGTTCAGGAGGATTTTGTGAGTCAATCCGTCAGCACCATGAGCCCGCTGCAGACCACATCCAGCCAGAAGGCTTCCAACATTGTGATCGCCTATACCATTTTGCGCCTGTCCTTTGGCGCGAATATCATGCTCCACGGCCTCAGCCGCCTCCTCAATGGACGCGCCGCGTTTCTGGCCTATCTGACCCATTACTTCGAGCACGCGCACCTGATTTCACCGGGCATGCTGCCGGCATTCGCGGCGGTGCTGCCGTGGGTGGAGACAGGACTTGGGCTGCTGCTCATCTTGGGCCTTTTCTCGCGATTTACGCTGATCGTCGGGGCCCTGGTGATGACCGGCCTGGTGATCGGCACGAACCTGGCGCAGGACTGGCTGGTCTCCGGCCTGCAGTTGCCGTACTGCTTCATCTATTACTACCTGTTGATCCATCTGGAACAGAACACGATGTCGCTCGACGCGCTGATGGGGATCAAGTAGGGCGGCCTTCGGTAGGATGGGCTTCAGCCTGTCTGGTTGAAATTCCACCATGGCAAACTGTAAATCAGACAGTCGAAGGACCTCTCTACATTGACCAATTCAGCTAAAACAGCTAAAATGGACATTGTGAGGTTCCCATGAGCCGCGCCCGCCGGAATGCTATGCCCCAGCCCCAGAAAACACAGGCCGCCTACGGAGCGCCGGCCCGATTCACCGCCACCCAGGCCAAGAATGAATTTGGACGCATTCTCGAGTTGGCGCTGCAGGGTGGCGCCGTGGTCATCACCAAGCACGACGCCCCCAAGGCCATCCTGATTTCCATGGATGAGTTCAACAAACTTAGCCAGACCGCCGAACGCTCTCTCGCTACGCTCAGCGGAGAATTTGACGCCCTGCTGGCCCGCATGCAAAGCCCCAAATCACGCGCCGCGATGAAATCGGCATTCCGCGCGTCCCCTGAGGAATTGGGATCCGCCGCCGTAACCGCGGCACGAAAGCGTGGCTAAGCCCGCCCGCATCCCGCGCATCTATGTTCTGGCCGGAACCAACGGTGCCGGGAAAAGCAGCATCGGCGGCGCCATCTTCCGGCAAAACGGCGCCGAATACTTCAATCCGGACGAAGCGGCACGGAGGGTTCTCTCCGCCAATCCCGCAATCAGCCAGGAGGAGGCAAACGGCGCCGCCTGGAGAGAAGGGAAACGGCTACTCGAGCGAGCCATCGACGAGCGACACGATTTTGCGTTTGAAACCACGCTCGGCGGCAATACCATCGCTGCACTTTTGCGAAAGGCGCTTGCGTCGGACATCGAAGTGTCGGTCTGGTATGTGGGCCTTGATAGTCCCGAGCTGCACCTGGCGAGAGTTCGTTCCCGGGTCGAGAAGGGCGGGCACCCGATTCCAGAAGCGAAGATTCGAGAGAGATACGTCCGCAGCGTCTGGAACGTAATCCATCTCCTTCCCCAGCTCAGCGAACTCATCGTCTACGACAACAGCGAAGAGGGAGATCCAAAGGCGGGCGCAACTCCGAAACCGAAACTAATCCTGCATACGGTCCGAGGAAAAGTGATGGCGACTTGCGAATTCAAGAGCGCCCCAGGCTGGACCAAGCCGATTCTGATGGCTGCGCTGAGGACTGAAAACTACGGCAGAGCCTGAATGACGGTATTCACCAGATTGGGATCGTCGAACGTGGTTTGGTCGCCGGCCTTCGCGCCGGCAACCGGCAACAGCCGCGCGCTGAGGGGCTTCGATAATTTTACGGAGAGCGTGGCGACGTCACCGATGATGCGCTCCAGTTGTTGCGTGGTGACATCTCCGGGCAAGGGGATGGTATCGAGTCCCGTGCCGCACACCGCCGAATACGCCAGCAATTGGTCCATGGACAGCGCGCCCTCGCCCCAGAGTTGCGCGAGGCGGGTGTCTTCGAGCACCGGCATCATGACGCCGGTGTAGCCTACTTTCGTCACCGTGATATCGCGCAGCGCGGACGTAATGGTAGCCACCGCGGTGAGTGTACCGCTGGTGCCAAATCTACCGCCGGTAAATCCAGCGATTGCCGATCCAATCGACGCGTATTTCATGGGCGCGGGCGAAAGGTCCATGCCCATGTATCCCCATCCGGTGTCCTGATCGATTTTGCCGGCCATATCCTGGACGGCTTGCGCGTATCGACCGAGTTCGGAAACCAAAACCTGGCGGGTGACATCGGTATCGCGCTGCACGGCCATCACTGCCGCGACTACGTTGGCCGATTCCAGAGCCACGGCGAACTGATGTCCGAAGCCCTGGTGGTAGGAAGCCGGGTAAAACGGCGTGTAAGCCGGGACGTTGGCGATGGCCGCGAAGCGGAAATTTGCCAAGCCTTTGTCACTTTGATCTTCGAGAAATTTCATGGTCTCGGCTGCGGCGTGAATGGCTTTCGGATGCAGGCCGTCGCTCCCGGCGACCACGACGCTGCCGTAAAGATTGCTGGCCGGTCCCAGAATTTCCTGCAGCAGGGCAACCTGCTCGAGATCGTCATTTTCATTCATCAGTGCGGGACCAATGCTGATGGAGACACTCTCTTGTTTGGCAAGCGCGTCCAGGTCATGGAATAACGCCAGCGCGGCTTCCTTTGACATGCCCTTGGTGTATTCCGGAAATGGCTGCGTGGTGATGCGGATGGTTTGCACTTCGTACCCGGCTAGTCCGTAGCGCGCTTTGGCGTTGCGCAACATCGCCAACGCATCCGTCACTTGCGTCTTATATTGCGTGGGATCTAGGCGAATAAACGCGGTGATGGTGCGCACCTTGGGTTTTCCCTGAGCGTCCGTGGGTACGACGACCGACGCGAGCAGGAATGCCAGAAAAAATGCCTGCCACAGAAAGGGAAGGACGTGCGCGGAGCTACCGCTGTTGCGAAACATTAAGTCCTCCATTGTGGCGCAGGCTTCAGCCTGTGGGTTTAGGTTCAAGCATGAACAAAACCCCACAGGCTGAAGCCTGCGCCACTTCACCTTGCCAGCCACGCCAAATCGCTAAAAGTACGCGGGAATGCCTGTGACGCGCTCGCCGATCACCAGGCGATGAATATCGTGCGTGCCTTCATAGGTGTAAACCGATTCGAGGTTATTCATGTGGCGCATAACCGGGTAATCATCCACGATGCCGTTGGCGCCCAGAATGTCGCGCGCCTTGCGCGCGGTTTCCATGGCCATCCACACGTTGTTCATCTTCAGCATGGAGATGTGCGCGGGGTCTACTTTGTTTTGATCTTTGCGCCGGCCAATGTGCAGAGCGAGCAACTGCGCCTTGGAGATTTCGGTGATCATGAACACCAGCTTGTCCTGCACCAGTTGGTGCGACGCAATGGGCTTGTTCTGAAATTGTTTGCGCGTTTTGGCGTATTGCAACGCCGTGTCATAGCAGGCCATGGCCGCGCCAATCGCTCCCCAGCCGATGCCGTAGCGCGCCTGCGTCAGGCAACTGAGCGGACCCTTCAATCCGGACACTCCGGGCAGAACATTTTCCGCGGGAATCTCGCAATCGTTCATCGCCAGGCCTGAAGTGATGGAAGCGCGCAGCGAGAGTTTGCCGTGCACATCCCACGCTTTAAAACCTTTCGTGCCTTTTTCCACCAGGAAGCCGCGAATCTTGTCATCTTCCTCGCAGCGCGCCCACACTAGCGCGACGTCGGCAATCGAACCGTTGGTGATCCACATTTTTTCGCCGTTCAGGACATAGCGATCGCCCTTCTTTACCGCGCGCGTCAGCATGCCGCTGGGGTTGGAACCGAACTGCGGCTCGGTCAGGCCGAAGCAGCCCACCGCTTTTCCACTTTGCAATTGCGGAAGCCACTTGTCTTTTTGTCCGGCGAACCGTAGGAAAAGATGGGATACATCACCAGGGCGCTCTGCACGGAAACGAAGCTGCGCAAACCAGAGTCGCCGCGTTCCAATTCCTGCGTCACCAGGCCATAGGCGACGTTGGACATTCCCGCGCAGCCGTAGCCTTCGAGGTTTGCGCCAAAAAATCCCAGTTCGCCGAGCTTGGGTACAAGATCCAGCGGAAACGTTCCTTCGCGATTGTGTTTTTCGATGATTGGGATGACGTTATCGTCCACAAACTGCCGCGCGGTCTTGCGCGCCATCAGTTCTTCATCGTTGAGGAGGGAATCGAAATCCCAGAAAATCCACGCCGGCGAACGCGGGCATCAAGTTCTCCTTTAGTATGTCGCGCGAAAAGAAAAGGCTGATGGGGGCAAGGCGTGGCCGCGAACGGCGGGCGAGCCTTGTCACGCGGATTCATTCTAGCGCGCCCAGTTTGATGCCAGCAAGCTTCGCAAAATGTCTGCACGACCGCTGCCCTCGCTATTTTTATGAAGTGGGCGGTAGTTTGGCTCACCGATATAGTTATTTTCGAAGCCTCGAAGGCACTGTCTTGCGACCCAGCTTGAAACGACACTCAATCTGGGTGTTGGACTTGCGTGAAATCGGCTGCGATGCTATAAAATCACGACTTCAAAAGAGTGGAATTGTCTGCGGGTGCGGGTGTGTACCTTAGCTATTCCGGAGAAGATTTTTGGCGGGCATTGTCGGGTGCGTTAGCATAATCAGTGGAGATCGTTAACCAACTCGGTGAGCTGTTTCTGGCCGCAATCCCAACGGTCATTATCGTTTTTCTTTTCTATTTGTTCATGCGCTGGAGCTTCTTCACGCCCATGGAGCGCGTGCTTTCCGAACGCCACAAGCGCGCCGAGGGCGCTAAGGCTGAGGCCGAAGCCAGCTTTGGCGTCATGCACGAAAAACAGCGCGTCTACGCCGATACGCTGAAGAAGGCCCGCGGCGAAGTTTTTGCCGAGCAGGAAATCCAGCGCCGGCAAACCCTGGAAGAACGCCAGGTGATGATCAACGCCGCGCGGGCAACCGCTCAGACCGCGCTTCAGTCAGCAAAACAAGAAATTGCGGCGGACATGAAGGCGGTGCGTGTACAGCTGGAGCACACCAATGACAATCTGGCTTCGGATATCGCCGAAGCCATTCTTGCCGGGCATCCTTCCGGGCCGGATAGCTACCAGGGCAAGGGGGCGCGATGAAATCTTTCCGGCGCTTCCTGGCGTTCGGTTCCGGCGCCTTTCTGATGTTTTTCTTGCTGGCGATTCCCGTTTTGGCCGCTGAGGGTGCCGAACCAGATCCCGCCGATTCGCCCACCGGCCTGATTTTCCGCTGGCTGAACTTCATCATCGTATTCGGCGGCATCGCTTACCTGATCGCCAAACATGGTGGATCGTTTTTTAGCGCCAACGCGAAGGAAATCGCGTCAAGCATCATGCAGGCGACAGCCGCCAAGGCGGAAGCGGATCGGGAGTTGCACGCGGTGGAAGCCAAGCTCGCGCACCTGGATGAGGATGTAGCCCAAATGCGCGCGGAAGCCGAGCGGAATTGGGCCGCAGAGGCGGAACGTCTGCGAGCCTCGGCCCAGGCGGAGATTGAGAAGATTGCGAATGCCGCGCGTGAGGAATTGGCGGCAACGGAACGCGCCGCGCAGCAGCAGGTGCGCGAAATCGCCGCGTCGTTGGCGGTAGAGCGAGCCGCGGTGATGGTGAGTTCCATGATGAACGCGGAAGTTCGTTCCAGGATGTTCCAGACATTTTTGAATGAGCTCGGAAGAGGCGCGAATTGAAGGCTCTGGCGGAACGATATGCGGGCGCGCTGGTGGACGTCGCTCTGGCCAACCATCAGGCCGATCAGGTCAAGCGGGAACTCGCCGCTTTCGCGGCGTTGCTGCGCGAGGCTCCGGATTTGAGCGCGTTTCTCGCCAATCCCTCGATCGCGCGGGCTGCAAAGCATGGCGCAATCCAGCAGATCGTGGCGGAGATGGGCGCCAGCCGCACGCTGCGAAATTACCTGTTCGTGATCGTCGATCACCGCCACGCCGGTATGCTGATTGAAATCGAGGAAGCGTTCAGCCGGTTGCTGGATGCGCGCCAGGGGATCGTACAGGCGGCGGTAACCTCCGCGACGGAATTAACGGCCCAGGAACGCGCCGAACTGGCCGAAGCCCTCGCCAAAATGACCGGGGAGAAAGTGCAGGCGCAGTACGCGACGGATGCGGCGCTGATCGGCGGCGCAGTCGTGCGAATCGGTTCGACGATTTACGACGGCTCGATACGCACACAACTCGAACGCATGCGTGCGCGGATGATTTCGGAATAGGAGTGGGGAATGGCATCGATCAAAGCGGATGAAATTACAAAGATCCTGAAGGCGCAGATCGCCAATTATGAGCAGGCCGTGGCTGTCGAGGAAGTCGGCACGGTCATCTCGGTGGGCGATGGCATTGCGCGCGTGTACGGCCTGGAAAAGGCCATGTCCGGCGAGATGCTGGCGTTCCCGCACGACGTGTTCGGGATCGCCCTGAACCTGGAAGAGGATCAGGTCGGCGCCGTGCTTCTGGGCGAATACACGCTGGTGCAGGAAGGCGACACGGTCAAGCGCACGGGACGATTATGTCCGCGCCGGTGGGCGAGGCCATGGTGGGACGCGTGGTCAACCCGCTCGGGGTTCCGCTTGACGGCAAAGGTCCGATCCCTACCAGCCAGCGCATTCCGATTGAGCGCATCGCGCCCGGCGTAGTGGACCGCCAACCGGTGCGCGAACCGCTGCAAACCGGCATCAAGGCCATCGACGCCATGATTCCGATTGGCCGCGGCCAGCGCGAGTTAATCATCGGCGACCGCCAGACCGGCAAAACCGCCATCATTCTGGACACCATCCTGAATCAGAAGGGTGGAGACGTCATCTGTATTTACTGCGCGATCGGACAGAAGCGTTCTACGATTGCGCAGATCGTGAAGACCCTTACCGATGCGGGCGCGATGGATTACACGATTGTGGTTGCGGCGTCGGCCACCGAGCCTGCCAGCTTGCAGTACATTGCTCCCTACGCGGCTTGCGCGATGGGCGAATTTTTCCGGGACTCCAAGCGCCATGCCGTCTGCTTCTACGACGATCTTTCCAAGCACGCTCAGGCTTATCGCGAAATTTCGCTGTTGTTGCGGCGTCCTCCCGGCCGCGAAGCGTTTCCCGGCGACGTGTTTTATCTGCACTCGCGCCTTTTGGAACGCGCTGCAAAATTGAACGACAAGCTCGGCGCGGGCTCCCTGACGGCGCTGCCGGTGATCGAAACGCAGGCCGGCGACGTTTCGGCGTACATCCCTACCAACGTGATTTCGATTACCGACGGACAGATTTATCTGGAAGCGGATTTGTTCAACAGCGGCATCCGCCCGGCGATCAACGTGGGTCTTTCGGTAAGCCGCGTCGGCGGGAACGCGCAGATCAAGGCCATGCGGCAGGTGGCCGGCTCGTTGCGATTGGACCTCGCGCAATACCGCGAACTTGCGGCCTTCGCGCAGTTCGGCTCCGATCAGTTGGACAAGGCGACGCAGGCCCAGCTCGCTCGCGGTCAGCGTCTGACGGAAATTTTGAAACAGGGACAATTTTCAGCCGCTGGCCGTGGAAGAGCAAGTGCTGGTAATTTTCGCGGGAACCAGCGGCATGGCTCGACGATGTGGCCGTTGCCGATATTCAACGCTTTGAGAAGGGCCTGATCGAGTTCGTGCGAACTCGCTACGGTTCGCTGCTCACGGAAATTGCCCAGAAGAAGCAGATCACCGATGAGGGGCGTGCGGAGTTTGAAGCGCGCGATCGACCGAATACAAGGAGCAATTCCAAGCCAGCGCGGCCGCGGTGCGCGCTTAGTCCGGTAACGGAACCCCATCGATGCCCACACTTCTCGATTTCCGGCGGCGGATTCGTTCGGTGAAGAATACGCAGCAGATTACCCGCGCCATGAAATTCATCGCGGCGGCCCGGCTGCGGCGCGCGCAGGAAACCGCTGTTTCGCTGCGGCCGTACGCCGCGGGAATTCGCGAAATTCTACGCTCGGCGATGTCGCGCATCGAAAATCCGGAACAGTTTCCCTTGCTGACGCAGCGCCCGGAAGAAAAAGTGCTGGTGCTGGTTACTTCCGGCGAGCGCGGGTTGTGCGGCGCGTTCAACGCCAACGTGTTGCGGCGGGCCTTTGAATTTCTGAATGAAAAAAGCGGCAAATCGGTGGAGGTGATCGCCATCGCCAAGAAAAGCCGCGACGCCTTCCGCAAGCGCTCCTGGAAAATCGCCGCCGAATACATAGACGTCACGTCGCGCGCGGATCTCGGCAAGGCCAACGAAATCGCCGCCGAAGTCATGAAGATTTACGAGACGGGCGGCGCGGATTCTGTCTACCTGATCTACAACGAATTCAAGAACGTGATGATGCAGACGCTGCGGGTGGAAAAGCTTTTGCCGTTGGAGCGTTCGGCGCTGGGCGAACCTCAAAAAGACGTGCCGCCGTCAAACGCGAACGATCCCGTTGACTATATTTACGAACAACCGGCCGCCGAAATTTACAACAGGCTGGTACCCCGCTACGTGGAAATGCAAATTTACCGCATGCTGGCGGAGAGTTCCGCGGCCGAGCACGCCGCGCGCATGACGGCGATGGAATCGGCAACCAGCAACGCGTCGGACGTGATCGATGCGCTGACGCTGCACATGAACAAAGTCCGCCAGGCGGCCATCACGCGCGAAATCATTGAGGTCGTTAGCGGAGCGGCGTCGGCGGGATAAAGCTTCACGAATTGCGAATCACGATTCACAAGTCACGACACGCGAATCACGAGTCATGCACCAAGGAGTTTCACATGGCACAGCACGAAACAGGAAACGTTGGCGCCGTCATTCAGGTCATCGGGCCGGTCATTGACGTGCAATTCCCGGAGCATCATCTGCCGGAAATCCATAACGCGGTGCACATCACCAGCGAAGGATTTGAGGGGCCGGAGCCGATTAATATCGTTGCCGAAGTCGCGCAGCACCTGGGCGAAGGGCGGGTGCGAACCGTCGCGATGACCGCTACCGAAGGCGTCGTGCGCGGCATGAAGGCGTCCGATCTTGGCGGTCCGATTGCGGTGCCGGTGGGCCGCGCCACCTTGGGGCGCGTGATGAACGTATTGGGCGAGCCCGTGGATGGCTTGGGACCGGTCCAGACGGAAAAGCGCTATCCGATTCACCGTCCGGCGCCGTCGCTCGAGGATCAGTCGACCGAATTGGAAATGTTCGAAACGGGCATCAAGGTAGTGGACCTGTTCGAACCGTATCTGAAGGGCGGAAAGATCGGCCTCTTCGGCGGCGCGGGCGTCGGCAAAACGGTGTTGATTCAAGAGTTGATCCACAACGTCGCCATGAAGCATGGCGGCGTGTCGGTATTTGCCGGCGTGGGCGAACGTACGCGCGAAGGAAATGACTTGTGGCTCGAAATGCAGGAATCGGGCGTCGTGGTTCCCGGCAATTCGGAAAAATCGCGCGCCGCGCTGATTTATGGGCAGATGACCGAACCGCCCGGCGCGCGCCTGCGCGTCGGATTGACCGGACTGACGGTCGCGGAATATTTCCGCGATGAAGAAGGCCTGGACGTTTTACTGTTCATCGACAATATTTTCCGGTTCGTGCAGGCGGGCTCGGAAGTTTCCGCGCTGCTCGGCCGCATGCCATCGGCCGTGGGATACCAGCCGAACCTGAACACGGAAATTGGCGAGCTGCAGGAGCGCATCACTTCCACCAAGACCGGTTCGATCACGTCGGTGCAGGCGATTTACGTGCCCGCCGACGATTACACCGACCCAGCGCCGGCCGCGACGTTCTCGCACCTGGACGCCACCACGAATCTCAGCCGCCAGATCGTCGAGCGCGGTATTTATCCGGCGGTCGATCCGCTGGCCAGCTTATTCGCGCATTCTCGATCCACGTATCGTGGGAGAAGACCACTACAACACCGCGCGCGCCGTGAAGGGCGTCCTGCAGCGCTATAAGGATCTGCAGGACATCATCGCCATCCTCGGCATCGAGGAACTTTCCGATGAAGACAAGCAATCCGTCGCTCGTGCGCGAAAAATCGAGAAATTCCTGTCGCAACCGATGTTCGTGGCCCAGCAGTTCACCGGCCTCGAAGGCAAATACGTGAAAATCGCCGATAACGTCCGCGGCTTCAAGGAAATCGTCGAAGGCAAGCACGACGATCTTCCCGAGCAGGCGTTCTACATGGTCGGCACCATCGAAGAAGCCCGCGAGAAGGCCGAAAAAATGGCGGCGACGGCGTGAGGATGTGATTCGTGACTTGTGATTCGCAATTCGTGAAGGCAAGTTGGTTTTCATGACGATTGCGAATCACGAGTCACGAATTATCAAATCAATGGCGGACACATTCATACTCGAAGTAGTGACACCGACTGCGGCAGGTTGTGCTGGAGACGGTGAACGAGGCGCAGATTCCTGTGCTGGGCGGATACATTGGCGTCTTGCCGGGGCATACGCCGCTGCTGGCTGAGATGGGGATTGGCGAAATCAGCTATCACTTCGGCAACCGCGTTTTTTCCTCCACGGCAATTGGCGGTTTCGTCGAAGTTCTGGCGGATCGCGTTATCGTTCTGGCGGACGCCGCCGAACGCCTGAAGAAATCAACATGCGTCGCGCCGAGGCGGCCCTGGGACGCGCTCAGAAACGTCTGTCCAGCACCAACGATCCGAACGTCGACTGGAAACGTGCCGAGGAAGCTCTGAACGCGCGCAGGTGCGGCTGCAGGTGGCCGCAAGGGCTGGAGCGTCGGTTACTTCTGCGGGGGCAGCGGCACACTAAGCGGGCCTCGAATCCCTCCGGGACCGCGTTAAAATAAATCTGACATGGAAGAAATTACGATGTATAGCACGAGTTGGTGCGTGGATTGCCGACGCGCCAAGCAATTTCTGAAGGATCGCGGCGTGAACTTCGTCGAAGTCAACATCGACGAGGACGTGGATGCCGAAGATCTGGTGCTGGAAGTGAACGAGGGCCGCAGAAAAGTGCCCACGATCAAGGTAGGCGAGCGCTTCTTTGCCTGCAGCCCGTTTGATCCCCACCGGCTCTCGTACTGAATAAGTAAAAAATCCCGCTAGAACAAATAGTGTGATTGGTCAGTGTGATTAGTGAGTCTTAATTCATAAAGGTCACAACGGCAATCGTCAAGTGAAGCTCCATGCCGGCTCCCCTGGTCATGACGCCCGTGATTTCCAGTTGGTCATCGAGAAACACGAGGTCCGCGTCCGCTCCTGGAGCGAGCACTCCCTTGCGCGAACTCAGGCCGATTTGCCGCGCAGGATTCGCGGTCACCATCTGCAACGCCGAAGGCAGGGGTACACCGAGGGCAACGATATTCCGCAGTGCGCGGTCCAGCGTCAGCGTGCTTCCCGGCCAACTTGCCCTCCTTGTTGCGGGCCACTCCGCCAGATACTTTCACTTCAAACATTCCCAGCTGGTATTTTCCATCGGGCATTCCCGTGGCGGAGATGCCATCGCTGACCAAAATCACGCGCTCCGCCGTTTTGACGTCGACCAGAATGCGCATCGCCGCCACATCCACATGCACTCCGTCCGCGATTAATTCCGCACTCACTTTCGGCGAAGTCAGCACGGCGCCGATCACTCCCGTTCCGCGATGAGAAAAGGGCCGCATGGCATTATAGACATGTGCGGCGTGCGTGGCGCCTGCCTCGATCGCAGCCGCTGCCTGTTCGTAGGTGGCATCCGTGTGGCCCAGCGACACTACCAGGCCAGCCTGCGCGCCGTTTCGATCACGTCGAGCGCGCCAGGCAACTCCGGCGCCAGCGTCAGAATTTGCGCGGTTCCGCGCGCTTCCGCAAGAAGCTGCGCCAGGATTTCGGAGGAAGGCGCCAGGATCCACTTCGCCGGGTGCACTGCCACGGCGCGCCGGGCTTATAAATGGGCCCTCAAAATGGATTCCCAGGATTTCCGCGGCGAGTTCGCGCGCGGGAAATTGACTGGTATTCAGGATAAAGCGTGCGATGCCCGCGATGCTGTCGCAAGTCTCCTGCTCGCTGGCCGTCACGGTGGTGGCGACGAGAGAGGTCGTGCCGTGCGCCGCCACCGTTGCCGTGATCATTTCCAGCGCCTCGGGAGTGCCTTCCATTACGTCATGTCCGCCGGCGCCGTGAATGTGGACATCGACAAAACCCGGAACCACGGTTTTCCCGGCGGCTCTGACCGTGCGCACTCCGCGCGGTAAATCAGCCATCCCTCGAGGGCCAACGGCAATAATCTTGCTCCCTTGAATCACCACAACCGCGTCGGAAATCTCTTCGAACGGTGTCAAGGCGCGATCGGCATGGATGGCGATAGTCTTCATAGTCCCGATCATCCTACTTGAAATGGGGGAAAAACGGGAATCGCTTTGGACGCGACGAATCCAGGCAGCCTAGCTGCAAAATCTTGTTTCAAAATCCGAGTGGCAAATTTCACCAGGTTTCATCGGTTTGAATTGTGCGTGCCACGACATTAAATGTCATTCAGGTGTCATTCCCGGATGTCACCTAGTGGTGCCACTCCGCTCGACGCGTTGCAGCTCGATCCAGCGGGAAAAGGTTTTCCACAGCTACCCTGATTGCGGTTCGTCGGGGTACAGGGCAACCTTTATGCTGGCGCACGGTTCTTGTCTGTGGAAGGGTCGCGATGCTACACTTTCCATTATGGTCAGCCCATCACTCGGTGAGTCAGGTTTGATCGAACCATGGTCAAAACACCTCACAGCCGGTGTCTATTCTTAGTGTCCCCCATCTGCCCCCCCAGATGGCCATCAGATCAGGTGGCTGTTAAGAAACAGTAGTACAAAAGTCCTATTCAGACCCCCAGCCGAGCCCAGTACAGTTGTACCGTACGCGGCAGCGCCAGCCTCGCTCCTGTTTAGCGACAGGTTCATAGCTGTCCCTACGCGCTCGGAATCCAAAAGATAGGCGACGAGACGATATGACAACGATGACACAACAACTTACGCAGGGGAGTCTCCGGCTTGCCCCGGCATCCCCATCGTCCGGTCAGAATCCCCAGGCATGGAAAAACATGTTGGGAAATAAGCCTGTGAGCGCGCGATTCTCCCTGCTGCCGGAAACCAAACCAAAGATGAGCGCGATGGGAACCAGCGTGATCGTGCAGATCTGCCTGGTGGCGTTTGTGGTGACCCTGCCGTTGCTGTTTCCACAGCAGATGATACCGAGATCGATGTACATGGTCACGGATCTTGCGGGCCCACCACTCGATATTCCCGTGCCCCCAAAACCGAAACCTCCGCCTCCTCCCAAAGTCGCGAAGGTTCAGCCTCCGCCTCCGGTGAAAATCGAACAGCCCCGAAGCCGAATGTCGTGAAATTCTTTGCGCCCCCGAAAATTGCGGCGCCCAAGCCCAAAGTTCGTCAAGTGGAAGCGGAACTTCCGAAGGTGAATGATACGTTCCAGCCGGCCACGCTCAAGGTGGAAGCGCCCCAACCGGCCAAGCCGCGCGAGCCTGTGAAGACGGGACTCATGTCCGGCGGGAGCTCGGCGATTCCGACGATCACGAAGCCAACTCCCGTGGAAAAAGTTCAGACCGGCGGATTTGGCGATCCCAACGGAGTCTCCGGACCCAGCGATCCAAACAAGCGCGCGAATATCGGACAATTTGGCAATCCGGCGTTGCCCCCTGGACCTGGATATGGAAACGGTTCGGCGGCGCCAACGGACAGCGCGGCATCGTCGCCAGCACAGGATTTGGCAATGGTGTGGCTGTCGAGCCCTCGGGTAACGGAAAAAAGGGCGGGTCGGTGCAAACCGCCGGCTTCGGCAACAGCAACGATCAGGTGGCGCAAGCGCCAAGAAAGAAAGTGGATGACACTCCGGCGGTCGAGCCGGTCGTAATCTTGGCCAAACCAAAGCCGGTGTATACGGCGGAAGCGCTCAAGCTGAACCTGGAAGGCGAGGTTCTGCTGGAAGTGGTGTTTCCGGCAAACGGCGGTGAGGTGCAAGTGAATCGTGTAGTTAAGGGCCTGGGCCACGGCCTGGATGAGGCGGCTACGCGGGCCGCGCAGCAGATTAAATTTAAGCCCGCATTGTCGAATGGTCACCCGGTCGACTTTCCGGCGGTGGTTCATATCGTGTTTCAAACCGCATACTGACTTTTAACTTAGGTTCGGAGGGGATATGCGCATTATCAAGACGGTGTTGGTGGTCCTGGCGCTGGGTGCTCTGCCGCTAAAAGCGGCGGATACACCCAACAGCGCTCTGGAACAGGTAGTGGACCGAATCATCACCACGGAACAGGCGGAGATGAACTCTCTGAAGCCTTTCACGCCGCTGGTGGAAACCTACATTCAGAATCTCCGGGGAGACAACAATCTCGGCGCCGTTCCGGCCGGCGATAAATATTTCCTCGGCCGCGCGGATTCTGGCCAAGGGCGTGGACCTCGATCCGCTGACGGATGGCGGAGAAGGTGGCGGCGAAAGCACAAGATGTTCGGCGGCCTTGGCAACATGCTGTCGCTCTCCATGGAGTATCTGCCGCAGGGTTTCCTGCAGATGATCTATGTCGATACGAACGGCTTTGACAAGCAGCACTACAAATTCGATTACGTTCGCCGTGAATTCCTCGGCGAAGTCCGCACCCTGGTGTTCGACGTGACCCCGCTGGCCAAGGCCGGCAAGGGACGCTTCTCCGGCCGCATCTGGGTTGAGGATCAGGACTTCCATATCGTCCGTTTTAACGGTGCGTACAGCGGCAGCTCGCGCACTAACTATTACTTCCATTTCGACAGCTGGCGTGTCAACACCGGCCCGAACCTCTGGCTGCCGGCGTTCATTTACAGCGAGGAATCGGACTTGAACTTTGCGCTGTCCAAGCGGCTCTCCTTCAAGGCGCAGACCCGTCTGTGGGGCTACAACCTCGGCCACTCCGCGCAAGAGCAGGAATTGAGCAAGATCCTGATCGAATCACAGACGCCGGTGAAGGATCAGACCACCACCGCGAACGATATCAATCCCGTGATGGCGCAGCGCAATTGGGACCGCCAGGCGGAGGATAACGTCGTCGACCGTCTGGAGCGGCTCGGATTGCTCGCGCCGGCCGGCGAAGTCGACAAGGTTCTGAGACACGGTCGTAAATAATCTGGAGGTCACCAATAACCTGGACATCCAGCCCGAGATCCGCTGCCGCGTGCTGCTGACTTCGACGCTGGAATCATTCGCCATCGGTCACACCATCGTCTTCAGCCGCGGCTTGATTGACGTGTTGCCCGATGAAGCCAGCCTCGCGACCATGGTTTCCCATGAACTGGCTCACGTCGTTCTGGGCCATCGCATTGATGCGCAGTATGCCTTCTTCGATCGCCTGCTGTTCGATGAAAAGGACACCTTCCGGCACTTCGGTTTTGCCCGCACGCGAAGCTGAAGAACCGCCGCCAATCCAAGGCCAATGGAACTCCTGCAGAATTCGCCGTACAAGGAACAGTTGGCCACCGCGAAGCTATTCATGAACGCTCTGGAGACTCGCCAGAAGGACATCCCGAACCTGATCAGCCCGCACCTGGGTGATCGCGTCCCGGTAAACATGACCGTGGCCTCGGCCGCCCCCATGGCGCAACCGCCGGCCGCCAGTGCTTCCGCGGACTCCAAGAACCCCTCATCCCCGGTCGTCGCGCTGCCGCTGGGCGGCCGCGTGAAGATGGATCCGTGGAGCGACAAGCTGGAAATGCTGAAGTCCAAGCCCGTCGGCCAGGTTGCAGAGCGCGAAAAGATGCCCTTTGAAGTGACTCCGTTCATGCTGTACCTGACCCGCGAGGTCAACAGCAACAGCAGCGCGGCGATGCCCAGTGGCCCGGTGACGGCAGACAGCAAAGCCGCTGGCATCGATAAAGGTCCACAGCAGTAAGCACCAAGACGAACCCTCTCCGGACAAAAAGCGGCCAGACCTGGCAACAAGGGTCTGGCCGCTTTCTTTTGCCGCGTCACACTTCGCTAATTTTCCTGGCGGAGAAATGCGTCCACTTGCCGGACGAATTTTTTCTTTAAGCAGCGGACCGAATTCCCGATGCCCGGCAAGCATCCCCCGCGGGCGATCTCCGTGCGGGTATCTTTTCAAAATCGTTTCCCAATCGAGGTAATTCAAATATATATTTGAGTGACTCGGGAAACCTGTTCGCCCAGTTCTCGTGCAATTTTCGGAGGCAAGAAGAAATGTGGAAGCATGCATCGCGAAGTCTGGCGGCGTTAGCCGTGCTTGTGGCGCTGGCGTGTGGGTTTGCAGGATCGCGGGCCAGCCGCGCCGACGATGATCTTACGGCAAGCTTGATCGGGTCCTGGAGAGGGACGCGGCACGCGGCGGGAACCACCGCGGTGCGCCGCAATCTGTTGAGTTTCCTGGCGGGTGGCGTGGTGATCGAGGCGGGACCGTCCGTGTACGTGACCAGTTCGAATTTTGCGAATGGCGCGTTTCTGGAAACCGGGTTTGTGGGCACGTGGGTCAGCGAAGGACACGGAAATTTCGTTGCGCATCTGATTGCCAATCTCTCGGAGCCGCCGCCAGGCAAGGGAACGCCGATCGGAACGGAAAATCTCACGTTCCGATTTCATATTGAGAACGGCAAAACCGGCAAGGAACTGAAGGGCACGCTGGAAGGCGTTTTCCTGGACATGGAGGGAAATACTCTGGCGCAGTTGCCCGCAGGATTAACGTGGGACGCCGTGCCGCTGACCATTACGTCAAACGGATATAACCCGTAGTAAAGCTTTCTTCAGGCTGCCTTCAGGAGATTCTGGGCGGCGCCCGGCCCTACATGATTTTCGATGGAAAAATTAAATCCCGATTGAGGTATACTCTCGCACCTATGCGAATACACAATGCACTCGCACTGACAGCGGCACTGGTAATTTCATCGGCCTATTCCGCGGCGGCCAAGTCCGTCAAGGTAGAAATGAAAGACGCCATGGGCAAGAGCGTCGGCACAGCGGAACTTTCGTCGGCACCGAAGGGCGTGAAGATTCGCCTGAATTTGAAGGATCTGCCTGCGGGTGAGCACGCCATCCACGTGCATATGACCCCTAAATGTGAAGGCCCGGCGTTTGCGTCCGCGGGCGGCCATTTCAATCCGGACATGAAGCATCACGGCCTGCAAAATCCGGAAGGACCGCATGCCGGAGACATGCCCAATTTTACGGTAGCCGCGAACGGCACGGCCAAGGCCACGGTGATTGCCCCGGGCGTGACCATGGGCGATGATCCACACTCCATATTCAGCAACGGCGGAACCGCGCTGGTGATTCACGCCGCGGCCGATGACATGAAGAGCGATCCGGCAGGGAACGCCGGCGCGCGCATCGCGTGTGGAGTGATCTCCAAGAAGTATGCGCGGGTGGCCGTCGATCTCGCGGAATCTTGTGCGGGGCGGCGGAGAATTCAGAATTTCCGGCGGGCGGGCAATACCATATTTCGCCGATAAACCCGCCCCTTGCCGCAGAAATTCACAGGATTCTCACATTAATAAAAAGGCCGCTTGACGAACAAGAGGGTTCTGATATACTCTGCATTCGTCTGACGAATACTTGTGGCTTGGTCAGATGCCGTGCATCAGGGGCGTTCGGAGTTAGGAAAGACTTCTCGCAAGCGAGGTCAGTTACGAACTCAGGATAGCAAATCAGTCGAGCATCGCGCGAACCCGTCCAGGGTAGTTGTACTGGACGGCTTGGCCCGGCGCTCGACGCCGGGTTTTTTATTGCTTTGCCTCGGAAATGAGGCGGACGTTCCACCGGGAGTGGGGCGGTTCGGCGGTCCCGGACGCAAACGATCTTTGACAACTGAATAGGCTGGCATTTCGTTGTTGCGGCTGGGATTCGCACGAATCCTGGACGTAATGCGAAATCTGCAAATTCTGCTCGAGCAGAGCAAATTGTGGAAAGGCGAGCTTGCTCGACATGCCGCATCGGGAAAGCGAATCGGAGGTCCTCTCTCCGGCAAGCCCCCGGGACGACTACGTTTTTTCTTAGTAAAGAGGGTAGGCGTGATGGCTTGGGTAAGTTTTATGGTTAAGCTACTAAGGGCGTACGGTGGATGCCTTGGCGCCAGAAGACGATGAAGGACGTGGCAAGCTGCGAAAAGCCTCGGGGAGCCGCAAGCAGGCTTTGATCCGGGGATGTCCGAATGGGGAAACCCAACGTGATGAACTCACGTTACGGCCGGCTGAATATATAGGCTGGTACGAGTCAACCCAGGGAAGTGAACCATCTCAGTACCTGGTGGAAAATAAATCTAACAGAGATTCCGAAAGTAGCGGCGAGCGAAATCGGAAGAGCCCAAACCGTTGTGTTTACACAGCGGGGTTGTAGGATCCCATGAGTAGAGTTACCAATCCGGAGGCTAGGTGAACCTGCTGGAAAGCGGGGCCACAGAGTGTGATAGCCACGTAACCGAAAGCTTACCGGACTCGAAGGGATATCCTGAGTACCACGGGACACGCGAAATCCCGTGGGAAGCTGGGGAGACCACTCTCCAAGGCTAAATACTCTCTGGCGACCGATAGTGAACTAGTACCGTGAGGGAAAGGTGAAAAGCACCCCTGCGAGGGGAGTGAAATAGAACCTGAAACCGTATGCTTACAAGCAGTCAAAGGGCTATCTCCGGGTTCGCCCGGCTGAATGCCTGATGGCGTGCCTCTTGCTTAATGAGCCGGCTAGTTATTGTCACATGCGAGGTTAAGCGCAAGCGAGCCGTAGCGAAAGCGAGTCCGAACAGGGCGAATAGTATGTGGCAATAGACGCGAAGCGGGATGATCTACCCTTGGTCAGGCTGAAGGTGGCTTAAACGCCACTGGAGGGCCGAACGGTTGTGAGTTGAAAATCGCTCCGATGAACTGAGGGTAGGGGTGAAAGGCTAATCAAATTCCGTGATAGCTCGTTCTCCCCGAAATGCCTTTAGGGGCAGCCTCGTATCAATTGCCGCGGTGGTAGAGCTCTGAATGGACTAGGGACCAACCAAGGTTACCGAATCCAATCAAACTGCGAATGCCGCGGACAAATATACGGGAGTGAGACTACGAGGGATAAGCTTCGTGGTCGAGAGGGAAAGAACCCAGATCTACAGCTAAGGTCCCTAACTATAGACTAAGTGGGAAAGGAAGTGTGATCGCTCGGACAGCCAGGAGGTTGGCTTAGAAGCAGCCATCCTTTAAAGAAAGCGTAACAGCTCACTGGTCAAGCGATCATGCACCGACAATCCAACGGGGCTCAAGTCTATGACCGAAGCTTAGGAATATAACGTGACTACGGTCATGTTGTTTTGGTAGGGGAGCATTCTGTGGAGTCTGAAGGTAGACCGAGAGGACTACTCAACGCCACGGAAGAGACCCTGCCGGCATAAGTAGCGATAAACGCGATGAGAACTCGCGTCGCCGAAAGTCTACGGTTTCCTGAGGAAGGTTAATCCGCTCAGGGTTAGGCGGGTCCTAAGGTGAGGCCGAGAGGCGTAACTGATGGACAACAGGTTAATATTCCTGTCCCACCTAATGGTCGTTATACGATGGGGTGACGCAGAAGGATACAGGAGTCGGGTGATGGATGTCCCGATTGGTATGTGTAAGCCGGATCCCGCAGGCAAATCCACGGGGTCATTCAACGGTGAGACATGCGACGAGACCACACGGTCATAAAGTCCTGAATTTCACGCTGCCTGGAAAAACCTCTAAGGAGAACATTAGGTGCCCGTACCACAAACCGACACAGGTAGACAAGGACAATATCCACAGGCGCTCGAGAGAACACTCGCTCAGGAACTAGGCACATTAACCCCGTAACTTCGGGAGAAGGGGTGCCGCTGTAGGGTTTATAGCCCGAAGCGGCCGCAGCGAAACGCGCTCTGCGACTGTTTAACAAAAACACAGCTCTCTGCTAAGTCGAATACGACGTATAGGGGGTGACACCTGCCCGGTGCCGGAAGGTTAAAGCAAGGGCTCAGCTCCCGCAAGGGAACGAAGGCCTGAACTGAAGCCCCGGTGAACGGCGGCCGTAACTATAACGGTCCTAAGGTAGCGAAATTCCTTGTCGGGTAAGTTCCGACCTGCACGAATGGTGTAACGATAGAGCGACTGTCTTGGCGAGTGACTCGGCGAATTTGTGGTTCCGGTGAAGACGCCGGATGCCCGCACCTAGACGGAAAGACCCCGTGCACCTTTACTGCACTCTGGCTGTGAGTAACGGGACGATCTGCGTAGCATAGGTGGGAGCCTTTGATCCTCTGGTTTCGGCTGGAGGGGAGGCAACAGTGAAATACCACCCTGATTGTTCTGTCGCTCTAACCTACGACCCGTGACGGGTCGGGAGACATAGCCAGACGGGTAGTTTGACTGGGGCGGTCGCCTCCCAAAATGTAACGGAGGCGCCCAAAGTTCGGCTCAAGCGGATTGGAAACCCGCTGTGGAGTGCAAGAGCATAAGCCGGATTAACTGCGAGACACACAGGTCAAGCAGAAGCGAAAGCTGGGTCTAGTGATCCGGTGATCCCGCGTGGAAGGGTCATCGCTCAACGGATAAAAGGTACGCCGGGGATAACAGGCTGATCTAAGCCAAGAGTTCACATCGACGCTTAGGTTTGGCACCTCGATGTCGGCTCATCGCATCCTGGGGCTGTAGAAGGTCCCAAGGGTTAGGCTGTTCGCCTATTAAAGCGGTACGTGAGCTGGGTTCAGAACGTCGCGAGACAGTTCGGTCCCTATCTGGTGTGGGCGCAGGAGACTTGAGAGGAGCTGTCCCTAGTACGAGAGGACCGGGATGGACGGACCCCTTGTGAACGAGTTGTCACGCCAGTGGCATAGCTCGGTAGCGAAGTCCGGAAAAGATAAATGCTGAATGCATCTAAGCATGAAGCTTGCCTCGAGATAAGGTCTCCCAAGATGGCTGCGGCCATCTAAGAAGAGCGGTCGAAGACTACGACCTTGATAGGTGGGGGGTGGAAGCGTAGCAATACGCGTAGCTGACCCATACTAATCGCTCGTTCGGCTTGACCATAAAACTTTCCCAATCTGTCACGTCCCAAATATTTGAACTCAACATCATAAACTTGTTCAACCCATTTGGTTCGCGGCAAACACGAAAGCTCATGATCGAGACGAATTTGCAGAAAACCCAAGTAACAAAAGCCTATTCAGTTGTTCAAAGTTTGAAAGCTCGCGAGTTGAGCGTTCACTTCGGTGAATGCTTGGCTCGCGGCTTTCTACTCTTTTTGACTTTCCTGGTGGCCATATCGTGGGGGTCACACCCGTTCCCATCCCGAACACGGAAGTTAAGCCCCACTGAGCCGATGATACTGCACGGGTAACTGTGTGGGAACGTAGGTCGCTGCCAGGATTAATTTTGCCCCGAGAGGGACAGACAAACGCACGGCCCGTTGCGAGCAATCGCAACGGGCCGTTTTTGTTTTTAGTAGTACAGGCTTCAGAGCCTGTGTGTTGACTGCAGGCGTTCGGTTCTAGTGACGGGACCGAGTTTTTGTACTTTGTACCACGGTGAGTGAGAGAGTTTATATCACAGCCATGGACTGTGAATCTTGGTTAGGCCGATCCCAGGGGCTACAGGCCGCGGGGGCAGGCGGCCTGTAGCCGAGCGCCGAGTGGGGCCGCCTGGTGTTGTATTCGACTCTCCACTTCTCGATCACGATTTGTGCCTCCTTCAGCGAGTAGAAAATCTCCCCATTCAGGCATTCATCCCTCAGCTTTCCGTTGAAGCTTTCGCAGTAACCGTTCTCCCAAGGACTGCCTGGCTCGATATACAACGTTCCGGTCCCTACATTCGCCAGCCACTTCCGCAGTTCCTTGGCCACAAACTCCGCGCCGTTGTCAGACCGAATATTCTCCGGCACTCCTCGCCACAGCATCACATCCGCCAGCGCCTCGATGACCTCGTAGCTTCCCAATCGCCTCGCCACTCGAATCGCCAGGCACTCTCGCGTGTATTCGTCGATCATCGTCAGCATGCGAATCGTTCTGCCATCGTGGGTCATTGCACTCACGAAGTCATAGCTCCAGACGTGATTCGCCCGCTCAGGCCTCAGCCGCACACAGGAGCCATCATTTAACCAGAGCCTTCTCCGTGCCTTTTGTTTGTTGGGTATCTTCAGCCCTTCGCGACGCCAGATGCGCTGCACTCGATCTTTCCCCACCTGCCAGCCTGCGGTCCGCAACAGCGCCGTAATCCTCCGGTAGCCGTAACGGCCATACTGACTGGCCAGCGTGATGATGTCTCGGGTCAGCGCATCTTCGTCCACTCTCTGGATCGGCAGGTAGCGCTGCGTTCCACGCCACTGCTTCACCAGTTGGCAAGCATGCCGCTCGGAAAGTTCGTGCTTCTCTCGCGCATGCTCCACCGCACAGCGACGCCTCTCAGGGCTTAGAAGTTTCCCTCCGCGATATCCTTGAGAACTTGCTTCTCCAGCGACAGCTCCGCCACCACTCGCTTGAGTTTGGCGTTCTCTCTTTCCAGTTCCTTGAGTCGTTTTGCTTGATCCAGCTTCAGGCCGCCGTATTCCTTCCTCCAGCGGTAATAGGTCTGCACGGTGATCTCAACTTCCTTGCAGGCTTGCGGGGTGGTCTTTCCATTCGCGATTCCCACTTCGATTTGCCGCAACAACGTCACGATCTGTTCTGCCTTGTACCTCTTGTTTGGCATATCCAGCCGTCCTCCTCGTAAGAGATTCTCTCTCACTTCGGCTGGTACAAAAATCCCCGGTCAGGTCATTGTGCCAGCGGTGCTTCACAACCAACACCGAATCAGGCCGGCCACCGGTCGCTCGCGATTGACTCGCTCGCCGGTGGAAGTTAGCATGATGGTTTCCGCTTCAGCGTATTTTGCTGGCGGTAGACGCGCCCATGGCGGCAGAAACCAAATCCGGGACGGTGCTCGATCGCATTATTGAGGCGCGCCGCGCCGCGATCGCTCATCGCAAGAAATCCGTCCCGGAAACAGCGCTGCGTTTCGGCGTGAAGCACGCCAAGCCGGTGCGCGATTTTGCCGCGGCATTGTCGCGCGACTCCCTGAACGTAATCTCCGAGCTCAAGAAAGCTTCGCCCTCACGTGGACTGATTCGCGCGGACTTCGATCCGGTTGCCCTGGCCAAGAGCCTGGAAGCGGCTGGAGCGGCGGCGCTGTCCGTACTCACCGAAGAGGAATTTTTTCAGGGCGAGCTGAAATACATGCGTGACGCACGCGCGGCGGTCGAACTGCCTGTCTTGCGCAAGGATTTCATCGTCGATCCCTGGCAAGTCTGGGAAACTCGGGCAACGGACGCGGATTCGTTTCTGCTGATTGTTGCCGGCCTAAATGATGTGGCCCTCGGTGAGTTGCTCATGCTTGGCCGCGAACTCGGGATGGAGCCACTGGTCGAAGTGCACACGCGCGAAGAGCTAACTCGAGCGTTGGAGGCGGGCGCGCGCATTTTGGGCGTGAACAACCGCGATCTGCGTACGCTGGAAGTGCGAGTCGACACCTCGATGGAACTGATCGAATTGATCCCCGACGAGTGCATCGCGGTGTGCGAATCGGGCCTGCGCTCGCACCAGGATCTAGCGCGCCTGCGTGCGGCGGGATTTGACGCCTTCCTGATCGGCGAGCACCTGATGGCGCAGCCGGATCCGGCGGAAGCACTGCGAAGATTGCTGGGCGCGTAGTTCTCATGCCGACTCGTGTTAAAATTTGCGGGATTACCACCTGGGGAGACGCGCGCCTATCCATCGATCTGGGGGCTTCCGCGCTCGGATTCAATTTTTTTCCGCCCAGCCCGCGTGCCATCAGCCCTGCGGATGCGTGGAGCATCATCCGCCGCCTGCCGCCGTTCGTCGAAGCGGTGGGAGTGTTTGTGAACTGGCCGCCGATGGTGGTCGACGCGCTGGCCCGCGCGCTGCGGCTCGGTTCGGTGCAGCTTCACGGATCCGAATCACCCGCGGAAGTGGACGAACTGGTGCGCAAACAGCGAGTGATTAAAGCGCTTCAAGTGAAGCGCGGATTCCGCATCGCTTCGCTGGCGAAGTACCGAGCCGCGGCTGCCATTTTGCTCGATGGATTCGAGCCCGGATTGCACGGCGGCACGGGCCGTACACTGGATTGGAAAGTGGCGCGAGCCGCTACCCGCTATGGACGTATCATTCTGGCGGGCGGCCTGACACCGGAAAATATTGCCCCGGCAATTCAAGTTGCAAGACCGTACGCAGTGGATGTAGCCAGCGGAGTCGAGGCGCGGCCGGGACGCAAGGATCCTGCGAAATTGCGCGCCCTGTTTGCGGCTATAGAGTCCGTGCGGGACCAGTGATTTTGTAACCCGCCTCTTCAGCGGCGGGCTAACGTAAATCGTTTCGCTGGTAAAAAAAGAATTGATGAGCGCTACAACGAAAATCTGGCCGGACGCGAAGGGCCGCTTCGGACCTTACGGGGGCCGCTACGTTCCGGAAACGCTGGTCGCGCCGCTCGAGGAACTTGAACGCGCGTATGAAGAAGCGCGCAAAGATCCGAATTTCCAGAAAGAGCTCGACTACCTTCTCAAGAATTTTGCCGGACGTCCAACGCCATTGCAGTTTGCGCCGCGGCTGACGGAGCATCTCGGCGGCCCGCGCATTTACATCAAGCGCGAAGACCTGCTGCACACCGGCGCGCACAAAATTAACAACTGTCTGGGACAGGGTTTGCTCGCGGTACGCATGGGCAAGCGTCGCATCATCGCGGAAACCGGCGCTGGACAGCACGGAGTCGCGACGGCCACGGTTGCGGCGCGCCTGGGCCTGGAGTGCGTCGTTTACATGGGCGTCGACGACATGGAGCGGCAGAAGCTCAACGTCTTCCGCATGCGTCTACTGGGCGCGGAAGTAGTGGGCGTGAATTCCGGCACGCGCACGCTGAAAGATGCGATCAATGAAGCGATGCGCGACTGGGTCACCAACGTGCGCACCACGCATTACCTGCTGGGGTCGGTTTTGGGCGCGCATCCATACCCAATGATGGTGCGCGATTTTCATCGCGTCACGGGAGTCGAGGCGCGCGCTCAAATACTGGAAGCGGAAAAGCGCTTGCCGGACCTGCTCGTCGCTTGCGTTGGAGGCGGGTCCAACGCGATCGGCCTGTTCCATGCATTTCTGAACGATGCGAATGTACAAATGTTGGGCGTCGAGGCCGGAGGTCGCGGCATGACGCTCGGCGAGCATGCCGCGCGCATGGCTGTTGCCGAGGGATATTCCGGCGCGCGGCCCGGCGTACTGCAGGGAACCTACTCGTACGTTTTGCAGACGGCCGACGGACAAATCGCGAACACTCATTCGGTTTCCGCGGGCCTGGACTATCCGGCAATCGGTCCGGAGCACGCGTGGCTGGCCGACCAGCATCGCGCGGAGTACACCGCTGTGAGCGATGACGCCGCGGTGGCCGCGGCGCGGACCCTGGCGCGCATGGAGGGCATCATACCTGCGCTGGAATCGTCGCACGCATTTGCGGAAATGATTGCGCGCGCTCCGAAAATGTCCCGCGACGCGCTGGTGATCGTGAATCTGTCCGGCCGCGGCGACAAGGACATGGAGATCCTGGCGCGCTATCTTTAAGGTTTGTGTGGCACAGACTTCAGTCTGTGGGGGTTCGTCCTTGCAAGGTCCAAACCCCACGGACTAAAGTCCGTGCCGCTAATTCTTGCCATGGCACAAACGACCACAACCGTGAACAGTCCTTCGCGCATCACGCAACGATTTGCCGATCTGCGCAAGGCCGGACAGATGGGCCTCGTCGCGTACATCGCCGCGGGCGACCCTTCACTCGCCGCGACCGAGCAGTTCGTGCTGTCGCTCGCTGGGGCCGGGGCGGATGTAATCGAACTGGGCGTGCCGTTCAGCGATCCGGTCGCCGACGGCCCGGTGATCCAACGCGCCAGCGAACGCGCGCTGCGCGCCGACACAACGCTAGCCGGCGTACTTTCGCTGGTGAAATCCCTGCGCCAAAAAACAGATGTGCCGCTTGTTTTATTCAGCTACTTCAATCCGGTGCTGCAGATGGGGCTTGAGAAATTCGGTGACGCAGCGAAGGCTGCCGGCGCCGATGGCGTGCTGCTCACCGATATCACGCCCGAGGAAGCGGGCGACTATCGTTCCGTGATGTCCGCGCGGGGCCTGGACACAATTTTTCTGGCCGCGCCCACCTCGACCGACGAGCGCCTGGCGCTCATCTCCAAAGCCACCACGGGATTCTTGTATCTGATTTCGCGAACCGGCGTGACCGGCGCCAAGGACCAGCTTGCCGAGGAGTTACCGGCGCTGGCCCGGCGCGTGCGTCGTTTCACCGAGCTTCCGCTGGCGATCGGATTTGGAATTTCGCTGCCCGGCCACGTGTCAGTGCTCGGCGGACTGGCCGATGCTGCGGTGGTTGGTTCGGCTTTGGTGGAAGAGATTGAACGAGCCGCGAGCGTGGATGCGGCAGCCGCTGCTCTAGCGGCGCGCGTCCGGCTGCTGAAAGGCGCGGCCGTCACTGGAATGAGCCGGCGGGAGCTCGAGGCATGAGCGTGCCAGACAAGAGTGCCTCCGAAAAAAACGCGCCTGACAAAACCGTCGAGAACTGGCGCCGGAAAATTGATGAAATCGACCGGCGGCTCGTCGAATTGCTGAACGAACGGTCGCGCTGCGTGATCGAGATCGGGCGAATCAAGCAGGTATCCGGCGACGCGCTCTACCAGCCCGACCGCGAGAAGCAAGTTTTGGATGGCGTCGCTAGCGCAAACCCTGGGCCGCTTCCGGACGCCGCGATTCGTCGACTGTTTGAACGCATCCTGGACGAAGCGCGTTCCGTCGAGCGCACTGTAATGCACGGCAGCGAGGCGAAAAAGGGAAGCTAGACTGGTTTTGCTGACGGGTTGAAACGTGGCTGTGAAGGAACGAAAGAGGAATTGCAATGGTCGTCGTAATGCAGGAAGGCGCGAAAGAAGAACAGATCCAGCACGTGATCGACCGCCTGGTATCGATGGGTTTTGACATTCATCGCTCGACGGGCGCGTCGCAGACCGTGCTGGGCGCCGTCGGCGTTCCCGCCGGATTTCGATCCGCGGGACGTTGAGGTTCTGGACGGCGTGCGCGAAGTGGTGCGCATCACGCAGCCTTATAAACTGGCTAGCCGCGCATTTCGTCCTCAGGGGACGATAGTGCGAGCTGCCGCGTGGCGTGCACATCGGCGGCACGGAAGTTGTGGTGGCTGCCGGGCCGTGCTCGGTTGAGACTCCGGAACAGATCGGCGTGATCGCCGACCGCGTAGCGAAAGCCGGCGCGAAAATTCTGCGCGGCGGCGCGTTCAAGCCGCGCAGCTCGCCGTACAGTTTTCAGGGGCATGGCGAAAAAGCGCTGATCATGATGCGCGACGCAGCCGAAAAGAGCGGCTTGCTGGTGTGCAGCGAAGTGATGGACGCGTCGCAGATTCAGCTGATGCTGCCCTACGTGGATATTTTTCAGGTGGGCGCGCGCAACATGCAGAATTATTTCCTGCTTCGCGCGCTGGGCGCCGTGCAGCAAGCCCGTCTTGCTCAAACGCGGGATGTCCGCCACCATCGAAGAACTGTTGCTGAGCGCCGAATACATCATGGCCGGCGGCAACCACAACGTGATTCTGTGCGAGCGCGGCATTCGCACGTTTGAAACCGCCACGCGCAACACCCTGGATATCGCCGCGATTCCCGTCATCAAGAAACTTTCGCATCTGCCGATTGTGGCCGACCCGTCGCACGGCACCGGGACTTCGCGACAAAGTTCCGCCCATGGCGCGCGCCGCGGTCGCCGCGGGCGCCGATGGCCTGCTGCTCGAAGTCCACAACGATCCCGAGCACGCGCTTTCCGACGGCGCGCAATCGCTCTATCTTCGACCAGTTCGAAAAACTCATGGCCGAACTGCGCATCATCGCTCCCGCCGTCGGCCGGACCATCGCCTAAGCCATGGCCGCCTCCTTCCGCCGCGTCGCAATCATCGGCACCGGATTGATCGGCGGCTCGTTTGCCCTCGCGCTGCGCAAATATGTCCCCGATGCCGTGCGTGATCGGCTGGGACAAGGACCGACGTGCTGCGCCATGCGCTCGAACGCGGCGCGATCCACGAAAGCTATCCCGATCTTGCGCAAGCCATCGCCGGCGCGGATTTGATTTACGTGGCGCTGCCGGTCGGGCACACCATCGAAATGTTGCCGGAAATCGCGCGGCTGGCCTCCGCCGAATGCGCTGGTGACCGATGCGTGCAGCACCAAGCGGTCGGTTTGCGCGGCCGCGGCGGAATCTTTTCGCGAAGGCGGCGCGCATTTCCTGGGCGGCCATCCGATGGCGGGAAAAGAAATTTCTGGCATCGCCGCGGCGGATGCAAATTTGTTTCCGACTCGAAATACGCGCTGATCCGGCCGCCCAGCGAAAGAAAACAAGTTCAACGACCATCGACCCGCGCGTTCGAGGAATTCGTAGCGCTGATCAAGGAACTCGGCGCGGAGCCCATCTGGCTGGAGGCCGAGGTGCACGATCGCGCTGCGGCGGTGGTATCGCATTTGCCGCAACTGCTCTCCGTGGCGCTGGCCGGCGTGGTTCGCAGCCAGACGGACGAAACGGGCTTGCCGATCACGCTGGCAGGCCGCGGCCTTCGCGACGCCTGCGCCTCGCGGGAAGCCCGTACTCGGTGTGGCGTGATATTATTTTAACGAACAGCGACAATCTGGAGCGTGTGCTGGATCTGATGATTCAGGCTCTGGAGCAGGTTCGGAGCGACCTGCGGATGCGCGCCCTCGAAGAGGAATTTTCCGCCGCCGGAGAACTGTACAAGATTCTGCGCGATATGCAGTAAACTGTACAGAACAAACTTGTACGCAACGTTTAACCTTGGGGAGCCTGATTCGATGGATAAACGCGTAGCCAACGCCGATGTGGCGATCGAAAAACTTTTCGATGGCGCCGTCATCCTGGTCGGGCGGATTCGGAACCTGCGGCGTTCCCGAAAATCTGATTGCCGCCGTCCGCCGCAAGGGCACGAAAAATCTTACGGTGGCCTCCAACAACGCCGGCACGGCGGACTCCGGCCTGGGCCTGCTGCTGCAAACACACCAGATCAAGAAAATGATCGCCAGCTACGTCGGCGAAAATAAACTCTTCGAGCAGCAGGTGCTGAGCGGGGAGGTGGAAGTGGAGCTCAATCCCCAGGGCACACTCGCCGAGCGCATGCGCGCAGCCGGTGCCGGAATTCCCGCGTTCTACACACCCACGGGCGTCGGTACGATGATCGCGGAAGGAAAAGAAGAGCGCGAGTTTAGCGGCCGAAAATTCATTCTCGAGCGCGGCCTGCGCGGCGATTTCGCCTTCATTAAAGCGTGGAAGGGCGACCGCTGGGGAAATCTGGTCTATCGCAAGACGGCGCGCAATTTTAATCCGGTGATGGCCACGGCCGCCGATTATGTGATCGCGGAAGTCGAGGAGCTGGTAGAACTCGGAACGCTGCCGCCGGAATCGGTGCACACCCCGGGAATTTTCGTAAACGCAATTTTCCAGGGCGTCAATTACGAGAAGAAAATTGAAAAACGAACGGTGAGGAAACGGGCATGACACAAGTGGCTTCGCAATCAGAAGGAAAAAAGGCTGGAACGTCCGAAGACAGCAAGCGGGAAATGATCGCTCGGCGCGTCGCCAAGGAATTGCGCGACGGCTTCTATGTGAATCTCGGAATCGGCACGCCCACCCTGGTGGCCAACTACATTCCCGAAGGCATGGAAGTGGTGCTGCAGTCGGAAAACGGAATGCTCGGCGTCGGCCCGTATCCCTATGCGGGCGAAGAAGACGCGGATCTGATCAATGCCGGTAAAGAGACGGTCACCGAGATCCCCGGCACCTGCTATTTCTCCAGTTCCGATTCGTTCGGAATGATTCGCGGCGGCGCACGTGAACATGACGGTCCTGGGCGCGCTGCAGGTGGATGAAAAGGGCAATCTCGCAAACTGGGCGATTCCCGGGAAAATGCTGAAGGGCATGGGCGGCGCGATGGACCTGGTCGCCGGTTCCCCCTATGTGATCATCGCCATGGAGCACGTGACCAAAGATGGCCAACCCAAAATTCTCAAGAAGTGCACACTGCCTCTCACTGGCCTGGAGGTCGTGGACCTGATCGTGACCGATCTTGCGGTCATCGCGGTTACCCCCGAAGGGTTGCTGTTGCGCGAGGTCGCCCCGGGACTGACACCGGCCGACGTGCAGAAAGTAACCGAGCCGAAATTGCTGGTGGCCGAAAATTTGAAGACCATGTCCCTGTAGAAAAAAAGCGTCAAGAAAAGCTCCCCGGTCCGGGAGCAGAGCGAGCGCGCATCCTTGGAACCAAACTCCATCGTCATCGTGAGCCTGCACACGCCCAAAGAAAAATTATGGGGCTCGCTTGTTTCCATGAATTCGTCAGGCGTCACGCTGCGCGGCATTGATCTGAATTCGTTTGACGATTTCATCCGGCAGGTTTTGGACCCGGAGGGTGAGCGCATCGGGCTTCCCACGCTGTTTTTCCCCATGCAACGCATCGAGCGCATCGCGCTCGATGAACCGCACGGATCGATCCCGTCGCTTTCGGGACGCTTCGAGCAGCGTGTGGGCCGCTCCATTCGCGACTATCTCGCGCTATTCGTGTAAGCGGAAACGAAATCCAAAATGGCCTCTCGCGTTTTCACCGTTCCCAATCAGCTCACGTTCCTGCGGCTCGGGTTTCTGCCGTTTTTCATCATCACCATCCATTACCGCCGTTACGACGTCGCGCTGGGGATTTTAATCATTGCCGGGCTTACGGACATGCTGGACGGCGTGCTGGCGCGTTCGCTGAACCAGAAGACGGCGCTGGGCGCGTATCTCGATCCGATTGCCGATAAGTTACTGCTTTCCTCTTCGTTCGTCATCCTGGCGATGAACCACAAAATCAGCTGGTGGCTGGCTACGCTGGTGCTGAGTCGCGACATTATCCTGCTGACGGCGGCCGCGGTGATCCTGGTGGTGGCCGGCTATCGGCCGTTTCCGCCGAGCATCTACGGCAAGGCCACCACGGCACTGCAAATCCTTCTGGTGTTTGCGGTAGTGTTGCTGGCGGTGACGGAGTGGCCCTGGTTGCAACAGGTGAGAAATATCATTGGTTACCTGGTCGCCGCCTTTACGGTTTTCTCCGGCTTCCACTATTGCTTCACGGTAGCACGCCGATTAAATGAGCAGCCGTGATTTGGTAGCACAGACTTCAGTCTGTGGATTTTAGTCCTTGCGAGCCCAAACCCCACCGACTGAAGTCCGTGCCACCAAAAGCTACGAACTCTGCAGGTAATTCACCACCATGAATCCGAGGCTGACCGCAATCGCCAGCGCTGCAGCCCATCCGAGCAAGTCCGCGAGGCGTTTCTCTCTCATATCCGCGGCCGGACGATCCGGCATCAGGCGGCCGAGCAGGTAGCCGCTGGCCACGCCGCCGAAGTGCGCGTAGTTGTCGGTTCCGCTAAAGAGAAAGCCGAGGACGGCGATGTAAATCAGCCAGCGAATCAAGGCGCTGCGTAGCGCCTGAGCCTGCATGGACTTTCTGCCGGTTGTGCTTGCCAGCAGCACGCCGATCACGCCCAGCAATGAGCCCGAAGCGCCCACGCTCAAGTGGCCCGCCGCGGAACTGACCACATAGCCAATCGCACCGGTCACCACAAACAGAAACAGATATCGCGCCGAGCCATACATCTCCTCGACCATCGGGCCGATATCCATCAGTACCCACATATTGAAACCGATATGAATCAGACTGCCGTGGAGAAAAATGGCGGTCACAAATCGCCATGGCTGGCTGATGTTGTAGCCCAGCGGAAGGGAAGCGCCCAGCCGGTAATTCACCTGAGTGGCGATGCCCCCGAGATTCATCAAGCCGCCGCCCACTCCATCGCCGCCGGACATTTTCATGGTGATAACAAAGGCCAGCGCGTACATAACGGAACAGATCGCCAGCATCGCGTAAGTCACCGGCGAAGTCTGCGGCATAAAGCGGCTGATCGAGCGGCTCGCGGCTGACAGAGAGAACGTCGTGTTCGCGCCGCAAACATGGCACTTGGTGGCGGTTGCGCCGACCAGCGTTCCGCAATTGGGGCAAAGCCGCGGCCGCGAATTTTGCGACTCGGATTGAAACTTGGCGCCAATCTGGCTGCGCCAGCGGTCCAGTTTATAGCGCCATCGGACAGGTAGTGGCAATTCGTCTCCTTGCTAAGATTTTTTGCATGCCTATAATAACCGGAATCGCCAGCGGACGCGAAATTGAGGAATGCATCTGCTTCCATCGATTAAAACTCGACGAGAGGTTATTCAACACCGCACACATCTCTTCGCGAATGGGCCAACTCGCCTGCAACTCGCGTTATGGTAACAGTCGCCCTCGATCAGCAGGTCCGGCTTCACGTCAGCCCTAATCGGCTGCAAGTAATTGTCTCGTCGGCTCTCAAACTTCGGGTTGGAGCCCTGGCATCGACCTGAAGATGGCAACCGTCGCTGCAACGATCCACGGCGAATCGGAAAGCAAGACAGTTTCTTGGATGGGGATGAGATAAAGATGCTCAGGACATATTCTTACGAGCCGCGATGGGCGGAGTGACTGACCGCAGAACCACGCGCCACGCATCGCTCTTTCGCGCGGGCTGGCTGATTGCGTCTTTCGTTGCCGTGCTCTTTTCGGCGGGCTGCGCCGGCCGCCGTTCGGCCGCCACAGCTCCTCCTCCGCCTCCTTCCCCGACGGCGCAGCCTGTTCCCGCACCGACGCGGCCGCCCGCAGCCTCCAATGCGCCGCAGGCCCCGCCGACGCGCACTGCCCCGTTCGTGCCGGGAATTTATGTTGAGGAAGGCAGGGCATCCTGGTACGGGATTCCGTTTAACGGCCGACGAGCGGCGGATGGCGAAATCTTCGATATGAATTCGTTGGTGGCCGCCCATCGCACGCTGCCCTTTGGAAGCATCCTGCGCGTGACCAATCTGAATAATGGCCGCGATGTACAAGTGCGCGTCATCGACCGCGGACCGTTTGTCGGCGACCGCATTCTCGACCTGGCGCGAGCGGCGGCGGTCGCACTGGACATGATCGGCACCGGCACCGCTCCAGTGCGCATTGAATTGCTTTCTGGTCCGGTGGCTCCAGCGGGAGATTTTACCGTGCAGATCGGCGCCTTCACGGATCGCGCCAATGCCGAGCGCCTCCGTGACCGCCTGCTCGCACGTTATCAGCCGATTCTTATTCAGGAGGATGACACGCCGACGGGCCATTTCTTCCGCGTGCGAGTCGGGCGTGTGCCAACGGCCGACGCTGCGCAGCAGCTAGCCGCGGAACTGAAGCTCAGTGAAGGATACCAGACGTTCGTGATGCGCCTGGATCAGCCGAACGAGCTGGGCATCCATTAGTTCAATTCCCGGCGAAGAAGGGCTTCCACCTCGTCATACTCCTCTATAAACTCTCACTTCGGGGAGCACTTATGGACGATTGCCTGTTCTGCAAAATCAGCGACAAGAAAATACCCGCAAAGCTGGTATACGAAGACACTGACATCTTCGCGTTTGAGGACATTCAACCGCAGGCACCGAGCCACGTGCTCATCTGCCCGCGCAAGCATATCGGTTCGCTGACCGAGGCTACCGAGGAAGACGCCGCGATGCTCGGCAAGCTACAACTCGTGGCCGCGAAATTGGCGGGAGAGCGCAATCTGACGGCGGGCTATCGCACGGTGTTCAACAACGGGCGCGGGGCCGGACAGTCCGTGTTTCACCTGCACTTGCACCTGCTTGGGGGGCGGGATTTTCGTTGGCCGCCGGGATAAAAAGCGACGCGACTCTGATTCCATTCTTTTGAGCTACTTGTGCGTCATCACATAAACGCCGTCCCAAGCTTCTCTGGGGTCCGGCTACCAGATATTCCTTGCAGCGGTTCAGGTACATGCGCGCTGGACCGTCTTCGGGCCAGCGCTCCAGTAATTTTTCAAAAATGAATTGCGCATCCTGCCAGCGCCGCTGGCGGTAACAAGCGCGGCCTTGCGCAAAAAATTCCAGATGCTCTTCAATATCCGGAGCGTTGCCTTCCGGCGTTCCGCGCGCAGCCACTAATTCGTACAGCGTCACCGGCTGTGATTTTCCTTTCACGCGAATCAGATCGAGTTCGCGAAAAATCAACAGCGGGTCTTCCACGGCGGCATACGTCGTGTCGCTCAAAAGGATGTGCGTGCCATATTCCTTGTTCAATCCTTCCAGGCGTGCGGAAAGATTGACGGTATCGCCCAGCGCCGTGTATCCGTAACGCAGATCGGAACCCATATTGCCCACCGACGCGACGCCCGTGCAAAGGCCGACGCCGATATCGAGCACGGGGCGGTTTTCGGCACGCCATTTTTTCTGCATTTCCTTCAAGCGCGCAATCATTTCAAGCGCAGCGTGGCAGCCCTCGGTCGCGTGGTTACGGTCCTCAAAGGGCGCGCCCCAGAAGGCCATCACCGCGTCGCCAATGTATTTATCGAGCGTGCCATTGATGGCGGAAGACGATCTGCGTCATGTCCGTCAGATATTCGTTCAGAAGCGTGGCCAGTTCCTGGGCGTCCAGCTTCTCCGAAATGGTAGTGAACCCGCGCACGTCGCTGAACATCACCGTGATTTCCGTTTTGCGCGGCTTCACCAGGTCGGGATTTTCCAGCAGGCGGCGAATCACTTCCGGGCTCAGATATTGCTGGAACGCGCCACGCACGCGGCGTTTTTCTTTTTCCTCGACCAGCGCCCGATACACCGCCACGAAGCCCACGTTGGCCACCAGCGTTCCCGACGGAACAATGAAGTTCAGCCACCAACCATGCAGGAACGCGTACCACACCCCGAGTCCGAACGGGACGAGCAGGAGCAGGCCGAAAAGCATGGATCGAGGCTGCGCCAGCGCCAGCCACAATCCCAGCGGCACACCGAAGAGGAAAATCAGGACGAAATCCACCGCCACCTGATTCGCCCCACGCAAAAGAAAATGCTTGTTCAAAATGTTGTCGATCACGTTGGCGTGAATCTCCACGCCCGGATATGTGATGCCGCCGAACGGCGTGGAGCGCAAATCGCCAATTCCAGTTGCGGAGGCGCCTACCAGCACAATCTTTCCTTTAAAAGTGCCGGCGGGAAATTTGTGGCGCACCACGTCGGCGATGGAAACATAGGGATAGGTTGCGACGCAGCCCTGGTAATCGATCATCATTCGTCCGACGGCGTCAGGATGGATGATGAGCGAAGGTCCAAATTCCAGCGCGGTGATGCCGGTCTCGCTGAAGTCCAGCACCATCTGCTGGTCGGGTAATCCCTGAAACAACCGCACCGTCTGTACGTCCAGCGATCCGTACAGGTCCCACTCATCCAGATTGTTTGTGCGGCCGTAGGGAAGCACCAGCAGGGAATGCCGCACCACGCCGTCCGCGTCGGGCTCAACATTAAAGAAGCCGGTAGCGCCGTGCCCGCTGCGCAGCGCATTGCTCAGAACTGCGACGTTGGCCTGCGTGCCTTTGGGCATCAATTCGTACGGCTCTCCGAAACCTTGTATCAGATGCTGCAGATCGCGCCGCCCGGTTTGCGGATTGGCGGCGCGTACCTGCGGAAATGGAAAATCGGCGAGGATGTTGGCGTAGCGGTCCAACGTTTTATCATCGACGCCGTTCAGATCGTATTGCGAATAGAGAAAGAAATTTCCCAGCACCACGTTTCCAAATCGCTCGATGGCTCGCGCAAACTGTTCGTCTCCGTCATATTCCCTGGAAAGCCGGTCGAGGTCCGCAATCACGCGCGAATCCGTGCGCCCTCCCTGCTTTTGCCGCTCGAGGACCGTTTTGCGCAGTTCGCGAATCGGCGCGGCGGTTTCATCCGGCTTGCTGAAGGTGATGTCGAAGGCCGCGACTTTGGCGCCGTCCTCGCGCAAGGCGTCCAGCGTCTGCGCAAAATAAGTGCGCGAGAACGGCCAGCGGCCAAGAATCTCCTGCGAACGCTGATCAATGTCCACGATGATGATGCGCGGATCGGGATGCTGGTAACGGGCCGGGCGGAGACGAAATCGCAGATCGAGCGCGTTGAGTTCCAGCCGGTTGATGAAGGAAAATACCGCCGTCGGGCGGTCGCCAACGAAGGTATAAGCGTAAATGGTCAGCGCGAATGCGGTCAGGCCGATGCTGATGGCGAAGGAAACGCGCCGCTGCCACCACGCCCGCAGCCATGCGCGCGGCACTAGCAAGCCGCGACCCGATTGTGCGCCCGTTGAAGTTCCTGGCATGGTGCGGAAATTGTATCCGAGCAACGCGGCGGAAGTTTATTCGCGATACAGGAAATTCAATCGCACGCGGCCCACGTCGATCAGGTCTCCGTCGTTGAGTTTCGTCAGGCCGTGGATGGGCACGCCATTGATTTTCGGCACGCGGTCGCCGCGGCCCAGGTAGTATCCGTCCTCATGTTTATTAATTTGCGCCGCGATCTCCGGAGTGAACCACCCGCGCAGGCGCACCGTGGCCATTTTGGAGTTGCCAATCACGGTCAACTTTCCCGCGATGCGATATTCCTTTTGATCGGTGCGGCCGCGCACAATGGTGAGCGTGGGAACGCGCAGACGTTCGGGAGAAAGTTGCGACCGTTCGCCCGCCGCCGCGGCCATCTCCAGCAGTTTCCGCCGTTCGATGGTATCCAGCACCATGGTTTCACTTACGCGCGGGGCCGGCGCCTTGCGGGCGTCGTCTTGCGGGACAGCCGTGTCGTGCGCTTGATCGACCAGGATTTGATGCTTGCCAATCAGGATGGCATCGCCGTCCTTGAGCATGGCCCGTTCCACGCGAATATCGTTCAGGAAAGATCCGTTGAGGCTGTTCAAATCCTCGACCACCAGCGAACCCGCCTCCACATACACGCGCGCGTGATAATTGGAAACAGCCAGATTGTCGATGGGAATGTCATTGTCCGGCGCCCGCCCGATGGTTACCGGACGTGTTCCCAGAGGAACTTCCTTCAGTTCGGCGCCCTCAAATTTCAGAACCAGTCTCGACATGCTTGTTCTCCTCCGGTCGATGCCGGCGCAACGTTACCCGGAGTGCCGCTTCCAGATCTTCAGCCGTTCCAAAACGCCTTCCGATTTCTCATCCACGCGCAAAACAATCACCGTGACGTTATCCGCTCCGCCGTTATCATTGGCCAGATCAACCAGGCGGTCCGCGGATTCCTGCGCGGAAGTGCTGGTCAGAAGCGTGCTCGCGATTTCAGGGTCCGTAACCATGCGCGTCAATCCGTCCGAGCAGAGCAGTACACAGTCTCCCACCAGCAAAGCCTGTTCATCGGTATCCACTTCCACTGTGCTCTTGGTTCCCACGGCGCGCGTCAGAACGCTTTGCAGTTCGCTGGCATCAGCTTCCTGCGGCGTTAGAATTCCCACCCGTACTTTTTCCGCCACCAGGGAATGATCCGCGGTCAGCTGATCCATCGATCCCTCGCGCAGCAAATAGGCCCGGCTATCACCCACATGCGCGATGGAGAGCCTTTGCCCGTCGACCCACGCGGCGACAATCGTCGCGCCCATGCCCTGCTGCTCCGGGTTGGAAACGGCGCTATCGAAAACCTTGCGATTCGCCAGATGGATGGCGCTGGCCAGGCGATTGGTGCGCTCGGAAACATCCGGGCTGGACTCTCCGAAGATGGGCGTGGTGCGGCTGTTTTCCGCCTGCCGGCAATGCGTCAGTACCGTCTGGACCGCGAGCTGGCTGGCGACTTCACCATGCGCTTCTCCGCCCATTCCGTCCGAGAGCACATACAACTGCAGCGCGGGATCCGTCGCAAAGCAGTCCTCGTTATTTTTTCGGACGCGACCCAGGTCGGAGCGCGCGCCGGTTTGAATGCGCAAAAGGGGCCTCATTCGGCTGGCGGTGAAATCCTGTAAAACTACATCGAAAGAGTTTACGCGATTGCACCGCGAAGCCTATACCACTCCGTTACTCGGGCATTCCGAGTCCAACCTGCCTTCTAAATTTCAGCGTAGCAAACCGGTTTTCAGACCGCAATAGCCTGTGACGTAAGTAGTTACAACCTTTCACGACAACTTCAGCCGGGTCCTGCTAGGCGCGCCCCCCTTATTTCGCTATACTGGTTCCAGCGGAGAGCGTGCAGAAATCCAACCCCTGCAGCGTCCCGCATCCTCTCACATGGCCTCCCGCGCAGAGATTTGGTATTTCGAAAACTCTTTGGTCGCTCCACTGGCCCGCCCGCTGAGCCGCCGCTATGCGGTGCGGGCTCTGCAGCTGCCCTCGCCGGGGCGGCGCGCATCCGTACCAGACCTGGGCGATGGCCCGGTGGTATGTTTTGCGGATCTTGGCGCGGGCGACCTTGCGCCGCTGCAACGGCTGGTTCGCCGCACCCCGCACGCCAGACTGATCGGGGTTTCGCGCAACGGCGCAAGCCAGGGCGCCCCCGGCTGCTTTGCGACGCTTCCGCGTAAAGCTACACCCTCCCTGGTTCGCAAGACGGTCGATGCCGCTATCGAAAATATTGAGCTGGCCCAGCGCGAGCGCGAAGCCCGCGCGGAACTAGCTCGCGCCGAGCGGGAAATGGAAGAGCTGAATCGCATCGGCATTGCCCTGTCGCAAACTCACGAGGTCGAAGCGCTGCTCAACATGATCCTCACCAAGGCGCGCGAGATTACCGGAGCGGATGCCGGCTCTCTCTATCTTGTCGAGGAGATACGCCCGGATGTTCTTTCCCCTGGGCAGGGCGAGCGCCAGCTGCGTTTCCGGCTGACTCAAAATGACAGTGTGCAATTCCCATTCGCGGAGTTCGAGATTCCGCTGAAAGAAGATTCTTTAGCGGGCTATACGGCCCTGTATGGCGAGGTGATTAATCTGGCGGATGCCCGCCGCATCCCGCGGGACCGGCCCTACCGGTTCAATCCGAAGTTCGATGAAGAGACCGGCTATCACACGCGATCCCTGCTGACGCTACCCATGAAGAATGGCCGCAGCGAGGTGATCGGCGTTCTGCAACTGATCAACTGTAAGATAAACCCCGAAGCTCGCTTGACCAGCCCGGAAGTTGTGGATCGCGAAGTGCGGCCGTTCTCCGATCGCGCGGTGCGGCTGGCGCTCTCGCTGGCCTCGCAGGCCGCTGTCTCCTATGAAAACGGGCGCCTGTATCAGGATATCGAGAAGCTGTTCGAGGGCTTCGTGCAGGCTTCGGTCAAGGCCATCGAGCAGCGCGATCCAACCACCTCGGGACATTCGCTGCGCGTTTCCGAGATGACCGTGGGACTCGCCGAGATCGTGGATCGAGTGGACACCGGGACCTATGCATCCGTGCGCTTCTCTCCGGAGCAGATGAAGGAGATTCGCTACGCCGCCCTGCTGCACGATTTCGGCAAAGTCGGCGTGCGCGAAGATGTGCTGGTTAAGGCCAAGAAGCTCTATCCGTTGCAGATGGACGTCATTTCGCACCGCTTCGATTACCTGTACATGGAACTCGAAGCCCGGTTGGAGCGCGAGAAAGTCCGGCTGCTCATGGAAATGGAGCGTCCCGAGGCGCTGGTTCGCATCGCGACGCTCGAAAAAGAATATCGCGCTCGCCGGACTGAAATGGAGAATGGGTACAACGCGATCTTTCGGGCCAATGAGCCGACGGTGATGCCGGAGGGGCAGTTCGACCGCCTCTTCGAGATCGCCCGGCAGAATTATCTTGATCCGCGGGGAGTGGAGAGGCCCGTCCTCACAGCCGAAGAAGTTCGTTTTCTTTCCATTCCCAAGGGCAGCCTTAGCCAGGACGAACGCGCGCAGATCGAATCGCACGTGGTGCACAGCTTTAACTTCCTGCTGCAGATTCCCTGGACCAAGCAGATCCGCGAAATCCCGCGAATCGTCCGCGCGCACCACGAAAAACTGAATGGCACCGGGTATCCCAATCAGCTGCGAAGCGATGAGATCCCCGTGCAGGCCAAGATCATGACCATCTGCGATATTTTCGACGCGTTGTCTGCTTCCGACCGGCCTTACAAAAAGGCCGTTGCCTCCGACCGAGCTCTGGGAATCCTGGAAATGTCGGTAAAAGACCAGGAGCTTGACTCCGAACTTTACCGCCTGTTTCTGGAAGCCAAAATTTTCGATCGCTCGATAAAAAGTTAGAATCTGGCACGATGGGCTTCAGCCCGTCTGCTTTTGACATCTGCGCTCCTCCAAAATCTCAATCAGGCAGGCCGAAGCCAATCCTAACTGAACCCCATTTCTCTCCGTTACCCATTGCGAGGTAGAATCGTTAGCCATGCGGCTTGCGTGGGTTTTCTACGGACTGCTGGAGCGCGCCACCGCGCTCATTCTCCTGTTCTGGGTGTGCGCCGCCATCGCCACGGCGCAAACGCCGCCGAGATCGCATTCTTCTCCCGTACCACGAACAATTATTCTGCCTCCCAAAATATTGGCGGGCGAGCCCGCCACGCTCGCGGTCATCGATAACCAGGGGCGCCTGTTGCCCAATGTTTCGGTGGAACTCTCCGGAGGGCAAAGCGTCAAGACCGACGCCACCGGGCGGGCCATGTTCAAGGTTCCGGGGGAACCCGGGATGCTGGCGGCAAGGGCTGAAGGCAAAGGCGTCGCTAGTTCTACGAGTGTGCTACCGGGTGCAGGCGCGCAGAACGCGACCCAGGGGGCGCCGCCCGTAGTAAAAGTGCTTTCTTACCCCCACGTGCTGGCGATTCATGACCGGTTCGCACTGGAAGGCTCCGGGTTTCGCGGCCCGGCGGATCTCAACAAGGTCTATCTGAACGGCGAACCTTGCCTTGTGGTGGCATCCTCTCCGGTTTCCCTTGTCGTACTGCCCGGACCGCGGGTTCCGATCGGCGACGTCAGCCTTCGCGTCACGGTAGCAGGAGCGGACGCGGGGCAATTTCTGGTTTCGGCTGTGATCCTCGACTTCAGCGGACCGGCCGAGGCCGTGACTGCGGGTTCGGATGGGCAACTGGTGGTGCATGTGCACGGGACCACACAACCGCTGATCGTGGAAATCCGTAACGGATCGCCGGGAGTCATTCAGCTGGCGAACGGAAACGTACAGCGCGTACGCACCTCCGGCGGCGCCGAGAATATGGCTCCGGTAGACGTTAAGTTTGTGACGGGTGGGAATTACGCGGTTTCCGCACGCCTGATTTCGGCGAGTGTGGCGGGCTGGGCGAACCCGGAATCGGTTCGCAAACGGGCGGCGGTGCCGAAAATGGCGAATTAGGCAGGGTAGGCTTCAGGCTATCTGCTTTTGATTTCTATGGCGGAATCGAATATTCGGCCCTGGCAAAATCTAATCCGAACGGCCTGAAGCCCATCCTGCGCGGACATGCTAGAATTTCGCTTTCAGCCCTGAAGTTACTATTGTTTCTTCGCGTAAGGCGTCTTCATGACCGGAACCGAACTACTGATCGCCGTCGCTTGTCTCGCCGCTGGTTTTGCAGTTGCATGGGCGTGGGCAAAATCTTCTGCCGGAGCTGCGCGTCTCGAGTTGGAGCGCCGCGCCGCCGGCCTTGATGGTACGGTCGCCGAATTAAAAAAGCAGAATGAAACCCTGCAGCAGGATGGGCGCCTCTCGCAGAAGAGAATCGAAGACGAACAAAGGCTGCGAGCCGCCGCGGAAAAAGACGGGGAATCGCAGCGCGCCAATCTTCTTGAGCAAAGGCGCTTGCTCGATGATGCGCAACAAAAACTCAAGGAAGCGTTTCAATCGCTGGCGGGCGAGGCGCTGAAGAACAGCAGCGATCAGTTCATGCAACTCGCCAAGTCCAGGTTCGATTCACTCCAGAAGGAAGCCGAAGGCGATCTGGAAAATCGCAAGCAGGCCATTCAATCCATGGTGAACCCGTTGGAAACGGCTTTGAAGGACCTGCGCACGGAAGTCTCCCGCGTCGAGTCCGCGAGGCAGGAAGCCTACGGCAGCTTGCGCAGCGAAGTACAACTCCTGGCCACCACGAACAGGGAACTGCGCGAGGAGACCGGAACACTGGTCAATTCTTTGAAGCAGCCGCAAGTAAAAGGCAAATGGGGCGAGCTGACTCTGCGGCGCGTCGTGGAGTTGGCCGGCATGTCACCGCATTGCGATTTTCTGGAGCAGCAGTCGGTTGACACGGAAGAAGGCCGTTTGCGCCCCGATCTGATCGTCAGTCTTCCGGGCGGGTCACAGATCGTCGTCGATGTGAAAGTTCCGTTGCATGCGTTCTTCAAAGCGGTGAGCGCGCAGTCAGACGCGGAATACCGCGAAGCGATGCTGCAGCATGCCGGCCTGGTCCGCGATCACATCAAGGGTTTGTCCGGCAAGGAATACTGGAAGCAGTTTGATCCCACGCCGGAATTCGTGGTTCTTTTTGTTCCCGGAGAATCTTTTTTCAGCGCCGCTCTGGAGCAGGACCGCACGCTGATCGAGGACGCCATCGATAAGCGCGTCGTTCTCGCCAGCCCCACGACGCTCATCGCGCTGCTTCGCGCGGTGGCGTACGGCTGGAAGCAGCAGGTGGTGGCTGAGAACGCGGAGCGCATCAAGGATCTGGGCAGGGATTTGTACGACCGCGTAGTGAAATTTGCGGAGCACCTTTCCGATATCGCCAAGGGCCTGGAGCGCGCCAACAAGGCCTACAACAACGCCGTGGCTTCGTTTGACAGCCGCCTGATTCCGTCCGCCCGCAAGCTGCGAGAAATGGGAATTGGCAGCGAAGAAGTTCCGCAGATCGAGCCGGTCGAAACCTTTCCGCGCCCGCTGCTTTCCACGCCAAGCGGCGATGAAGAATAGGGATTTTAGTGGCACAGACTTCAGTCTGTGGGGTTTCGTCCAAGCAAGGTCCTACCCCCACAGACTGAAGTCTGTGCCACTAAAATTCGCCACCCGGCATGGGAATTTCTGCGGGGAATTTTACTTCAGCAACTGTGTGACCAGGCGGCGCAATCGTTCGCGGTCGCGCGCATTCATGTGGACAAATTCCACGCCGGCGCCCATCGCCGTGACGTTGCGCACGACGGCCATGGATTGGATCTTGCGCAGCCCGTTTTTAATTTCCAGCTGCATGGAATCGCCAACCATAAGGCGCTGATCCGTCTCCAGGAAAGCGCCGCCAAGAGCCAGGACGCGGACGCGCGCGGAGCCTCCACGCGTTCCGGTAATCACGGCTTGCATGGGAGGCTGCATTCGGGCGCGAAGATAGCGTCGCGGCCGCGAATGTACGATGGAGGGCTTGGTGCGCGTGCTTTCCGAAATTCGCATGCGCGTGGAGATTGGCCGATTTTCCAACAGCGCCAGCGCTTCCTCCGCGGCGGCACGCAGCGCGGCCGGCTCGTCATGGGCCAACCCATTGCGAAGCCGCACAATATTCAGCAAGGGTGCCGCCGCTTCCGAAACGCGCATTCTTCCCAGAGCCTCAATGGCCTTGATCCTGACAAAAATGTCGCGCAGATGGAGATGTTCGCCCACGGCAATCTGCAGCAGCACCGGAACCGCCGCGGATTCGTGCGCGATTCCCAGGTGATCGATCATGCAGGGCACCACCATGGAGTGCGCTTCCGCCAAAGTGGTGAGAAAAGCTTGCGCGGTCGCCGCGACCACCGGGGGATTGGTCCACTTCATGAGTTCCGTCGCGGCCAGGTCCTGCAGGCTCCACTCCCAGCTGGCCAGCGCGCGCGGCAAGGCGCCCGCCAACCGTTTCGGGTCCGCCGAAGCCAGAAGATGAATGGAAGTGGCTACGCGCTGGCGCCGCGCTTCATACAATCGTGTTTCCAGAGCGCCAAGCACCGGCTCACCCGTTCCGTGAATCAAGCGCACCATCGCCGGTAGCGAGTTCAAACCGTTCACGGCGGTCAGCAGCAATCCGAGACGGTCAAGCAGACGGTCTGGGCAACGCTTTAACAAGCGCGGCACGGACGGGTTCAGCGGCTGGCTGGAAAGCGCTTCATCCACCAGATAGAGCCACTGCTCGTCGTTCAGAATGTGCGCGACCAGCGTCGAGATGTGCGCGTGTTCGTCATCCCGCGGCGCGGCCTCCAGCGCTTCGAGGATGCGCTCGAATTCGGCATATTCCCGCTTCAATAACGCAGTGCGCGCCAGCTTCTCCACCAGCGCGGAAAGCAATCCCGCGATGCCCGGTGAAGTTTCCGCCAGCAGCGCCCGCACAACTCCCCGGCCAAAGTCCGTGGCGGACGAGCGAGGCCACAGCCGTTCCAATTGCGGCGCGATTTCGGAAAGCCCCGTGGCGACCGCGCGCCTGGCCTTGTTCTCTTCCGATTCCAGGCATCGCGCGTATGCCAGCAGCACAGTGCGCCCGGCGCGCGCCGCCGCGTCTGATTTCTTTTTTTCGGCGGCCGCGGCCAGAGGCTCAAGGAAACGCGCCACCACGGCGGACGGCACGCACCACGCGTCGTGGCTGCGTAATGTTTTTGCTTTCATGCGGGCGGGCAGCGCATTGCAGAATTTTTCGCACAGAGTGGCCACCCGCACTTCGTCGTGTTGCGTTCCGCCAAAGCGATTGGTTCCGGTGTTATCCGGCTGGCCGCGTTCGCGATCCAGGCGCACGAACAACGGAGCCAGACCTGGTGCGCTGATGCGGCCGGCGTTGAGCTCTTGTTTTACAAAGGCCAGCACCAGTTCGTCGGTGAGCCTCTCAAGATACGGCTCCAGCGTTTCGCCTTCGCGCGGCTTAACGTGGGTTACGCCGTAGACGACCAGCGAGATCGAAGATGGTTCGCTCTTGGACACCACGGAATGAAAGCGTCTCGCCAGCTCTTCCGTAGTGGGTTGCATTTCCGGGTCGTTGGGCGGCGCCAGTTTTGCGAGGATCCGCAAAGTGGCCGCGAGCTGATCAAAATTCGCATCCGGCATGGCCCGAACTGCGCGCGAGTGCGAGGAATGTTGCGCCGCGGTATCGTAAGCCAGGACAGCGGACATCAGGCTTGCCAGCAGCAGGGAATCGCGCCGCTCTGTCGGGATGTTGATGCGAATGCCGACGACGCCATTATTTTTCAGCCAGTTGTCCCACAATTTTCGCGACGCCGTATCGCCTGGCGTTCCGCTGCGCGGAACCCGGCTGATTTCATGGGCCAGCAGGTCCAGTTCGCCCACGTTGATCGGATGGGTGAACAGGAACGAACAGATTCCGCTGCGCAGGAGCTCGTCGGCCAGGGTTTTCAATTCGCCGCGCGGGTCATGCAGGAGTTCGGTGGTGCTGCCTTCCTGACGAGGCAGAAGCATTCCGTTCGGATCGACGGCCACTACCAAGGGAGAACGTGCTGCCAGTGCGATGCGCAGTTGCTGTTCGGTCGAAGCCAGGATTTCCACGAGCCGCGGATGATTTCGCTGGTACAGGCGCGACGCGCCGAGCAAAACCCGGAATTGCCGGAGGAAGAAGACAACGGCGGTCTCGGCGTTGGAGAATGCCGGGCGCACGGGGATCACCTCGGCGCGCACCGGTTCCGGCTTGCGCGAAGCGAACGGAACGGCGCTGACGACCGGAACTTCTTCGCCAGCCTGAGGCTTCGAATTGTCGAGGATCTTCATCGAGAGAAAGTTCTCGTGCAAAAAAGCGTCAGGATACTGGATCTGTCACAAGGCGCTTGTGCAGTGCCGCCAGGACAAGGAACTGCGAGTGCCGCAACCGACGAGCCTTCGGCTATGCGAAGATAAGAGCACGCCTCCTTCCGTCAGGATGCACTGGTAGGTTATTGAAATACAAGGAATTGCTGGTGCTTGGATGCCTAAGAATCAACGCTCCGGAAAAGGCTGGGTAGATTCGCTACAAGGCGGGGAGTTGGGTCTATAGGTAGGACAGGCTTCAGCCTGTCGACTTTTGCGTGCCCCCTGTTTCAACTGAAATCTAAACCAGGCAGCTGTAGCCTGTCTCACTGGGATGGGATTTGGTTACTCGAGGGACTCAGTGATCTGCATGGTCTGACCCTGATTCACAACCACGCTGCGTTTGGCCGTTCCAACTCCATCGCGCTCCACCCGAACTTCATGTTGGCCCGGCTTCAATTCCAGCCGTGCGGGAGTCGTCAGCCCGGTGACGGCGCCGTCCACAAGAATCGTGCCGCCCGCGGGCGTGGATCGAACCCACACCCAGCCCACATTGGTATTCACGGGAGCGGCTTCTTTCGTCCCGTCTGCGGACTCGATGTCGTCAATTACGCGAACTCCCGCCGGAACCGCTCGCAGGTGCCCGAGAAGTTCGCGGTGTTCAGCGAGACTCAGCGATCCGGAAAGTATGAGCGCGGTTGCGGTGGCCTGAATCGAGACTTTGTCTTTCAAAATATTTCCGGTTAAGTCCGACCGCAGTTTTGACGCGAATACTTGCGCCGCCGTCGGCGCTGGCGGAGCGGCCGGTTTCGGTGGCGCTGCGGCTGGAGCGCTAGCGGCTGCTGGACTTGTCGTCTGAGCATTCGCGGGAGCTGCGGCCGCGGCGTTCGGCTGCGTGACCGGCAACGGCGAAGTATTGTCCATGGGCGCGGCAGCATTGCTTGCTGTCGGAGCAGGAATGGAAGCCTGGTTCGCAGATTGCGCTTCCGGTTTCACATCGGAATTATCCTGAGTCGGCGTCTGCGGCAGAGCGTCCGTTTTCGCCGGCGCGGAAGGGCCTTCCGCAGTCGCATGGGCGCGCTGCCATAAGTCCAGCAGCGGGGGATACACGCGATATCCCGCGTAGCCGATGATGCCGAGGAGAAGGAACGTAAGAAACAGGCCTCCGGGTTTTTTCGGCGGTTCCTCGTCAATGCCCACCGGCAGCATGAACTGCACCGGCTGCTCCGGAGGATTGAGAGTTGCAGTCACTTGAACAGGCGCGGGCCGCGGCGGTTGCGCTGCTGCTGATCGACTTGCTCCAGGTGCGGCTTGTGAATTGGACGGCGTCATTCGTACCGTAACGTCCGGATTCGTCATTTCGTGGTAATTCTTCAGCGCGCTGAGCAATTCATGGCAGCTCTGGTATCGCGCCGCAGGATCTTTTGCCAGGGCCCGTGAGATCACGGAAGAAAGGCCAGGATGAATCGAGGAATCAAGAGACCGCGGCGGAACCGGCTCTTCATTAATAATCTTGTAAATTACCGTGGTGATGTTCTGCCCCGGAAACGGTTTTTCTCCGGTCATCAATTCGTAGAGAATCACGCCCAGCGAAAAAATATCGGAGCGGCCGTCGACCGGCTTACCCTTTACCTGTTCGGGCGACATGTAGGACGGTGTGCCCATGACGTGCGCCGTTTGCGCGGTGCCAAATTGCAGGATCTTGGCGGTACCGAAGTCGGTGATCTTAATGGCATCATCCGCGGTGAGCATCAGGTTCGCGGGCTTGATGTCTCGATGCACCACATTGTGCTGGTGAGCGAAATCCAGCGCCGAGCAAACCTGCTCCATCAGCTTCAGGACGCGGGGCACCGGGAACGGCTGATGCGCGTCGATCATGGATTGCAGACTGCGTCCCTGAACAAATTCCATGGTGATGTAGAACAGCCCGTCTTCTTCGCCAGCGTCAAAAACAACGACGATGTTGGGGTGGGTCAGCAGGCCCGCGGCACGCGCTTCAGTCTGGAAGCGGCCGATCAGCTCTTCGCGGGACAATCCCGTACCCGCTTCGGACAGGCGCAGAGTCTTCACCGCAACGTCCCGGCCGATCACCGGGTCGAAGCCGTGATACACCACGCCCATGGCCCCGCGGCCTAATTCTTCACGGAGATCGTACCGGCCGGCTTTGGTCAGGGTGGTCACTTATGTTTTGGCACGCGGGCGCAATACCAACGCACGACAACCTGGAAGAGCCTGGTTGGCAGCAGGTCGGCGCGGAACTGGCGTAGCAGTTGCCGTACTCAATTGCTCAGGCAGCGCCAGCGCCAAGGCAACGTTGCCCTGGGGGAATCGCCGGCACGCCGTACGGCCTTCCCATCGAACATAGCCTCCCGTTATGAAAGCGTCAACGTTGCTGAGGTACAGTGTTCCGGGATAGCAATGGCGCGCTGGGCGCGGATTCGGTGTGCGATCGAGCGTAACGAAAATCGCTTCGGAAGCGTCACACAAGGGTATAGAAACCCGTGACTTGCAGTGTGGCATCTGCCTTAATCCCTGTGATATAAAGGCCAAATACCGCGAATCCGAGGTGCAGCCCATGGCCAAGCGAACCAAGCCGGTTGTCGATCGTCGAAATTTTCTGAAGGGCGCTGCGGCGGGCGCCGCGGCCTTAGCGGCCGTTCCCTCCGGTATTGCAGCGCAACCTGCCTTAGAGCCGAAACGTACCGCGCCCCCGGCCATGTCTCCAGCGGCGGAGACGGAAGTTCCGGCCGTTGCGGAAGTTTTGACCGCGGAGCGCACCGGTTCCGACTTCATGGTCGACGTCATCAAGTCGCTGGGATTTGAATATGTTTGCGCAAATCCAGGATCGAGCTTTCGCGGCTTGCACGAATCGGTCATCAACTACGGCGGAAACAAAAGTCCCGAATTCATCACCTGCTGCCACGAGGAATCCTCGGTGGCCATGGCTCACGGCTATTACAAGGTGGAAGGGAAGCCGCTGGCCGTTTTTGCCCATGGAACGGTGGGCGTGCAGCATGCCGCGATGGCGATCTACAACGCCTACTGCGATCGCGTTCCTGTTTACGTGATTCTCGGAAACATTATCGACGAGACCAAGCGTGCACCCGGCGTGGAATGGTTTCACAGCGTTCAGGATGCCGCGGCTTTGGTGCGCGATTTCACGAAGTGGGACGACCTTCCGATTTCGCTCGAACATTTCGCGGAATCCGCGTCGCGAGCGTATCGCATCGCCATGACTCCGCCGACCTTGCCGGTAGTGATTGTTGCCGACGGCGATCTGCAAGAAAGTCCTATTCCGGCTGACACGAAGATTCGCATTCCCAAGTTGACCACGGAGATGCCGCCGGTGGGCGATTCGGGTTCGGTTAATGAAGTTGCGCGGATGCTGGTGGCTGCCGAGAATCCCGTGATTATCGCGGATCGCACCGCGCGAACGCCGGCTGGGCTCGCTTGCCTGGTCGATCTGGCGGAGGCGCTGCAATGTTCAGTAATCGACCAGGCCGGGCGCATGAATTTCCCGACGCGCCACCCGCTCAACCAGTCCGATCGCGCCAGGACAGCGGTTGCTGAAGCGGATGTGATCCTCGGCCTCGATGTGGCCGATTTTTACGGCATCACGCACACTTACCGCGATCAGATCGAACGCACTTCGCGTTCCGGCACGCAGTCCAACGCCAAGCTCATCACCATCAGCGCGGATGATCTTTTCATCAAGGCCAATTACCAGGATTTCCAGCGCTTCAACGAGCTGGATCTGTCCATCGCCGCGGACTCCGAGGCCACGCTGCCTTCCCTGACTCGAAGCGGTCAAGCGTCTCAGCACCGATGACCGCAAGCGCTCGTTTCAGGATCGCGGCGTGCGGCTCAAGGCCGCGCATATGCAGGCGCTGGGGCGGTCGCGGGACGCGGCGGCCTTTGCCTGGGACGCCAGCCCGATCAGCACGGCGCGTATGTGCATGGAACTATGGGGACAAATTCAGGATGAAGACTGGTCGCTGGTCGGCGCCACCACCTTTGTCAGCAAATGGCCGCAGCGCTTGTGGAATTTTGATAAGCACTACCAGCTACATCGGCGGCGCGGGCGGCTACGGCATCGGCTACAATGCGCCGGCGGCAACGGGTGCCGCGCTCGCCAACCGCAAATACGGACGCCTGACGGTCAATATTCAGTGCGACGGCGATCTGATGTTCGCGCCAGGAATTTTGTGGACCGCCGCGCATCACAAGATTCCGGTGCTGCACATCATGCACAATAATCGCGCCTATCATCAGGAAGTGATGCAAGTGCAGATCATGGCCGATCGCCACAGCCGTGGCATCACCAATTGCGGCACCGGCACCACCATCACGGGGCCGGACATTTCCTACGCCAAGCTGGCCGAAAGCATGGGCATGTACGGCGAAGGACCAATTTCCGATCCGAAAGACCTCGGCCCGGCGATCAAGCGCGCGATCGAGGTGGTGAAGCGCGGAGAGCCGGCGCTGGTCGACGTCGTCACGCAGCCTCGCTAAAGAAAAAACAGTGATCTTGACCAGGAGATGCGCGTGATGAAATCAGCTGAGTGTGGAGCGGCTGACCCGATTCGTTGTCCATTTTGTTTTTCTTTTCGCATTCCTGCTATTCGGGATTCCCTCCGCCCGGGCGCAACAATCGTCCGATGCCGCTCCCGCCGGCAATGCCCAGAACGGCAAAAAACTTTTCATCAGCGACGGCTGCTACGAGTGCCACGGGCGCATGGGACAGGGCGCGGCGCAAACAGGCGCTGCGCGCATCGGTCCTCCGATGCTTTCGTTTGACGGATTTCAGAGCTACGTCCGCGCTCCGAAAAATCAGATGCCCCCATACACCAGCAAGGCGATTCCGGATGCGGATCTGGCGGACATCTACGCGTACCTGAAATCGATTCCCATGCCCCCAAAAGGCAAGGATATTCCCCTTCTCAATAAGTAGTTCCGCTGGAGTAAATGAATCACCGGATGGATCGCGAACGGCGGATTCCGTCCAATGGCTGATATGAAGGTTTTCCCTTCGCCCCGGCGGGCGCAACGCCGAATCGCTTTGGAAATTAGGCGGGTTGACTTTGCGCGCGCTCGTTCAGCGCGTCATCCGCGACGCGCGCAAAAACGAATTGGTTGAGCGAGCCTCCGGTCTCGCATTCGACTTCCTGTTGGCCTTTTTCCCCTGCTCTTCATCCTTCTCGCGGTCTTTAATCTTTTCACCGCCCACAGCCTTCAATTGCGAATCAGCCTGCTGGCCTACTTCGCGGACTTGCTTCCCACCCCGGCGTTTCAGTTGTTGGACAGGACTACCGGAGAACTCGCGGCGACCACCAGCGGGGAGAAGTTGGCGATTGGAATTGTGGTGGGTCTTTGGCTCGCTTCCGGCGGCGTGGCCTCCATCATTTCATCGCTGAATGCGGCTTTTCGCGTCGAGGAGACACGAAGCTGGTTCAAGGTGCGGGCCATCGCGATGCTCTTGACCCTGGTCATTTCGGTCTTCATCCTGTCCGCCGTGGGCATCGTCCTCGTAAGCGGAAATTTCGTCGATTGGCTCGGCCGGGAGCTGCAACTCGCGCCGGCAATGATCTTGCTGTGGAAGGCGCTGCAATGGCCGACCGCCCTGGTCTTTGTGATTTTCTCTTACGCGCTGATTTATACTTTTGGGCCAGACGTAGAGAACAAGTGCTGGCATTGGATCACGCCGGGTTCGGTGTTCGCGGCGCTTTTGTGGCTGGCTGTTTCCGTCGGATTTCGCGGTTACCTGCGATTCGTGAACAATTACACCGTGATTTTCGGATCGTTGGGAGCTGCGGCGATTCTGTTGGTCTGGTTGTACGTAACGGGGCTGGCATTTCTGATCGGGGGAGAAATCAACGCCAGCATTGAAAGGGCCGCAGCACGGGATGTGGAAGACATCCGCGAATATTGATCAGGGTGGTTCGGTTGACGCCGGCGCCGCACTCGGACTGGTTGAATGAAAGTTTCTTTCACAAGAATTTCAGGACCTACTCGATCGAATCGAGGTAATCGTCACCAGTCACCAGTCACCAGTCATCAGTCACCAGTCATGCTTTCTTCCCCACATTGTCGCCGATCAGATCGCCCACCGCGATGGCCTGGCTGATTTGGTCGCGGAGATTGCGCATCTCGCCGGGCGCATGCGAAAGCATCAATGTGTTGGTATTGGCCGAAGCGCCGATTTCCTTGAGCGTGTCAAGATATTGCGTGAGCAGCACCAGCGTCATTACATCGCGGGCCGTCGTGCCCTCAACAACCTTCTGAAAATCCTCCACGGATTCCTTCAGTCCGGCGATGATGGCTTTGCGCTGCGCGGCGATGCCTTCGCCCTGCAGGCGCTTGCTCTCGGCCTCTGCTTCCGCCTTTTTCACAGCGATGGTTTTATCCGCCTCGCCTTTCGCCAGGGCCGCTTCCTGTTCGCGCCGCGCCGCATTGATTTCGTTCATGGCGGTTTTCACTCGCGCATCCGGCACGATGTCGGTCACCAGCGCGCGTACGATGGCGAAGCCGAAATTTTCCATGGTGGCGTCGAGTTCGTCCTTCACGGCCTTGGCAATCTGATCTTTCTCGAGATAAGCCTCATCCAGCGCCAGCTTGGGGACGTGCCCGAGGATTACGTTGTAAACGTAAGATTCGATCTGCTTCTGCGGATCGGTCAGCTTGTAGTAGGCGTCGCTGACTTTGTCGGCCAGCACTTGATATTGCACGGAGACGGGGATCACCACGAATACGTTGTCTTTCGTTTTTGTCTCGATCTTGAACGGAAGTTCCTGCACGCGCATGTCGACGCGATGCACCGTTTCGACGAAGGGAACTTTCAGGGACAGGCCGGGTCCGGCGATGCGTGAAAACTTGTTAAATCGCTCGACAACGCCGCGCTCCGCCGTGTTGATGGTGAAAAAGGAACCCAACAGCGCCCCTAGGACGATCACCGCGAAAAAAACCACCAGGACGAAGATCATAACTGCCATCGGGTTATCCATTACACTCTCCTCGACAGGCGGATGTCATCTTGCCGGGAAACATTGAAGATCAAGGGAGGCGAAGCATAACACGAACCGTGTCTCGCCCCGCCGCCGAACGCGAAGCAAGCCATCGGTTAGATATTATGCTGTAATGCACATTTTACGGGGACAAGCGGATGAGCGCCTGGGAAAAATGGAAGAAGCGCCCGCAGAATATCTGGCTGCGCAGAGCGCTGTTTCAAGTCCATCTGTGGTCCGGGATCGGCTTGGGTCTCTATGTGATCCTCATGAGCGTCACTGGTTCTGCGCTGGTTTTCAGACGTGAGGTGACGCGCGCGCTGGCGCGCGAACCAAGAGTTGCCGTGGGTGCCGGCATGCGGATGGACGAAGCCGCGCTCAGGCAAGTTGCGCAGCGCGCGTATCCCCGGTACGACGTGGACCGCGTCTCTCTGCGAAAGAATCCCGATCAGGCCGCGGAAGTTTGGCTGGCGCACGGCGGCAAGAAATTGCAGCGTCTGTTCAATCCGTATACCGGGGCGGATTTGGGCGATTCCATTCGGTCAAGCTTTCGTTTTGTGCTGTGGCTGGTGGACCTGCACGACAATCTTTTAGTCGCCAAGACGGGCCGCCTGCTGAATGCGGCGGGCGGGATTGTCACCGTGCTTTTGGGAGTCACCGGCGCCGTGATCTGGTGGCCGGGGATCGATGCCTGGCGCCGCAGCCTCAGTTTTCGCTGGAACACAAATCCCAAGGGATTCAATTGGACGGTGCACAGCGCGCTCGGATTTTGGAGCCTGGGACTTTTTTTGATGTGGGCGATTTCAGGGATCTATCTTTCGATTCCCGGGATCTTCAACGCTGCCGTGGACTTTCTGGAGCCGCTGAATGGATCGCGCACCACGCTTCGCTTTGGAGATCGGGTTTTGTACTGGCTGGCGCAGGCGCATTTCGGACGGTTTGCCGGAATCTGGGTGAAGCTGATTTGGACCGTGCTGGGGCTCATCCCGGCCGTATTATTCGTCACCGGCGCGCTCATGTGGTGGACGCGGGTGCTCAAACCGTGGTTGAGGGCGCGCTCGCATTTGCAGTTGGGCAGTGCCGCCGTCGCGCGTGACGCAAAAGCGGTTCGCGTGCGTTCTTAGGTTCGCTCTACTCACTCCTCCGTCGTATTTCTGCCTCTAAAAATCATGAAGTGTGCCCGCGGCGCGAAAATTCACAAGCGTTTACACGGAGCAAGCGGAGAGGGGAAGAAAACAGGTGAGACGATCGCAGGCTTTCACAAATCTCAGATCTCAAATTTCAAATCTCAACCCCTACCGCAGCTGCACCAGCGATTCCGGCGAGGATGGTGGAGTCGCGACCGGCTTCAACGTCTGCGGCCCGCGCCAGTTATCGACGACCGCAATCTGCTGCACGCAGGAAACCGTGCACAGCGGCGCGCAATGCTTTTTTGTAAAGTATTCACGCCGCAGATCTTCCATTGAATATCTTTCCAGCGGGATACCCGGATACCCGCGCTGCTGCGAACACCAATGCACCAGTCCGTCTTCGCAGATGTAGAGATAGCGCGAACCGGAGCGGCACCGCCAGTCGTTGGTTTTGCCCTTGGCGATATTGTGCTGGAAGCCGTTGATGCGCGAGAATCCGCGCTTGCCCATTCCCATAATTTCTTCAAAGATTTCAATCTCGCGCCCGCCGAGCGGCTTCAGTTGCCCCTGGCCGTCATGCAGAATGCCGACCGTGCTGGTAAACCCAAGTTCCTGCGCACGCCGCGCCACGCGGAGAGCATCCTCCGGATTTTTCACGCCGCTGCCCAGCACGGAGTTGATATTCACCTGAAACACGGCATGATCCGCCAGTAGCTTCAATTTTTGGTCGAGGACTTTCAGACTCTTTTTTGAAACTTCATCGGGCACCGCGTTGTCGATGCTGATCTGCAGGTATTCCAGGCCGGCGCGGTTGAGACGCTCGATGCGCTCGGCGGTGAGGAGATAGCCGTTAGTGATCATTCCGGAAAGAATTCCGTTTTTGCGCATCCGCGCGATGATCACGTCGAGTTCCGGGTGCAGCAGCGGTTCGCCGCCGCTGATCGTGACCACGGACGTGCCCAATTCTCCGAGCCGGTCGATGCGGCGAAGCATTTCCGCGATTTCCACGGGCTTTGAGAAATCGTCGAACTCATTGCAATACGTGCAGGCCAGATTGCAGCGCCGGATTGGAATGATATGCACCAGCAGAGGATGGCGAGTGGAGAATAGACCCCTGACAACCCCACGTAATTCCCGCGCGCGTGTGCGCCAGGAACGCAGTCGTCTGCGGGTTTTCGTGCTGAACGGCATCCTTAAACTATACAGCCATTTGCGCCGGTTTTGAACTCAACTGCGAACTCCTATCACTGTTTTTTTCAATGGCTCTGCAGGCCCAAGATCAGCATTCTCGGCCTCTTCCGCGGCGCGACAGACTCAAGACAGACTCAATTCGTTCCGCCTTCGTTCTTTGGCGGTAATTGTCTAATTGATCACAATGCGCAACGTTTCTGCGCCGTTCCCCGGCAGTCACGATATTCTTATTTGAGCTAACTTCCCTCTGAAGTCCGCAGCGATAGCACTGAGCGGAATTGCGTCGGTGGGTGTCATGAAGATCAGCAAGGTGCGGGAAAAATTGCAACCAGCCCTTTCGGGAACGGATACCGGAGCGCGCGACAGCCACAGCGCCGATTGGGCCGGCCTCGCCTGGCTGACCGTTCTGGTCGCCGTGGGACTAACCGCATTTGAAAAGCTGGAACACGCTGTTTTCCCTCATCTAAATTCCTTGCAGCATCAGGCCGTGACCGTATGCATTGGCACTGTCGCCGCGGTGGTTGGCACCTATTACGTCACGCGGCGACTCGACCGCGCGCTCGCCGCGCACGCCCAGGTGGAAAAGAAATTGGCGCTTGAGCGCAATGTTCTGCGAACCGTCACCGACAACATTCCTGACAGCATCTTCGCCAAGGATATCGAAGGCCATTACCTGTTGGCCAACAAATCGTTCGCGGCGATTCACGGAGCGAAATCTCCGGACGACTTGATCGGAAAGACGGTGTTTGATCTATTTCCAAAAGAGCGCGCCAACACCCTGCACACGGACGATGTACAGGTGATGCGGGGCGGATCGGTGATGGAATCCGAGCGAGCCGCTGTGGACGCGGAAGGAAATGTGAAGCTGTTGCACACCACCAAAGTTCCGCTGGTTGATCAGAACGAGACGGTGGTGGGCGTCGTCGGTGTGCACCGGGACATTACTCGCCGCAAAGAGGCCGAACAAAGGCTGCAGCAGAGCGAAGCTAATCTGGCCGCGGCGCAGCGCATCGCCCATTTTGGAAGCGTGGAGCTGGATCTTGTCAACCTGCAGGAACCGGAAAAAAATCCGGTCCGCTGGTCCGATGAAGTGTTTCGGATTTTCGGATACGATCCCGGCGAAGTTGCGCCATCACGGCGCGCATTTTTCCGCCTGGTGCATCCAGATGAAAAGGACGAAGTTCGGCAGTCGTTGGATTACGCCCTTCGCGAAGCCAAGCCTTACGCCATCGATTTCCGGATCATTCGGCCGGATGGCACGGAACGGAATTTGCACGAACGCGGCGATATTCTCTTCGATCCGAAGACGCGCAAACCCTTAAAGCTTGTTGGGAGCGTTCAGGACGTCACGGAGCGCGTGCAGGCGGAAATCCAACTGCAACGCGCCAATCAGGAACTCGCTGAAAAAGTCCAGGAACTCGAGAAACGCTCAAAGGAGATTCAAATCTGGAGTGAAATGGGAAGCCGTCTGCAAGGCTGTAACGGGACCAGCGAGGCGTACGAGGAGATTAGTTATGCGGCCGAGCAGTTATTTCCGGGCTGGTCCGGCGCAGTCTGCGTCACCAGCGCATCGAGGACCGCGGTAGAGACGGTATCGCATTGGGGAAGCGCCGCGGACGGAACCCGCGTATTCGCCCCGGATGAGTGCTGGGCGCTGCGCCGCGGCAAACCGCAATCCTTCCGGAGCGGTGAAAGGGTGGCTCCCTGCAAGCATGTCGACACCACGCAAGTGACGGAATCACTCTGCGTCCCGCTGATGGCCCTGGGTGAAGCGATCGGAATCGTGAGCCTGCAAAGGATGGGCACTCCGGAACAACTGGAATCCACGACCCGGTCTTCCCTGGAATCCGAGCGCCAGCTGGCGGCGGTGCTGGGCGAGCAAGTGGCCCTGGCGCTGGGAAATCTGAAATTGCGGGAAAGTCTCAAGAATCAATCCATCTGTGATCCGCTTACCGGGCTCTTCAACCGGCGCTACATGGAAGAATCGCTGGAGCGGGAATTTAGCCGCGCGAACCGCAACAAGACTTCGGCGGCCATCGTCATGATGGACCTGGACCACTTCAAGCGGTTTAACGACACGTTTGGCCACCAGGCGGGCGACACGTTGCTGCGCACGCTAGGAGATTTTTTAAAACGAAACACGCGAGGACAGGATATTGCCTGCCGTTACGGTGGCGAGGAATTTGCGCTGGTGCTCACCGACACCTCATTGACCGGCGCCATGCAGCGCGCGGAAATCCTTCGGCAGCAGGTGAAACAACTGAGCGTGGAATACGCCGGACAACTCCTCGGGCAGGTCAGCATGTCCATGGGCGTGGCACTTTTTCCCGACCATGGGACTACCATTGGCGATGTTCTAAGAGCTTCTGACCAGGCGTTATATCGCGCCAAGCGCGAAGGTCGCGACCGCGTCTTCGCATCCGCTGCGGAGGCCACGGTCTGAAACGCGGGACGCACTCCCTTTCATACCGCGTGCGAGTTTCCCACATTATTCGACGGTTTTTTCCGCCTACCATTCTTCCCTTGACTGTTCACCCGTAACGCTCGTGGCCCCACATTGGCTTGACCATCGGTCGCGTTTCGAGCCACGCAAAGGGTTCCGTCACGCGAACCAGTTGGTTCTGAATGGCGTTGCGTGTGGCAGTAATTACAACCGTTGTGAATTAAAGCCTGACAGAATAAAGCCGATGCTGCGGCACTCTTAATGCCATGCACGGCGGCGATTCTTGATGTAGGATAGGTGTACGGGTGAAATTCAGTTGAAAGTTTCTGTTCACGGGGATTTTTATGTGTGCCCATTTAAAATTGCGACGCGCACCTTCGCCCAGGACTATTCGCTCCATCCGCGCAAGGCGGCGCGTGCATGAATTTGAAATTGTTTTCATCGCTCGCCGTGCTTTCTTTCGGGACAATTTTCTGCGGCGCCGTTCCCGCTCGTCTGGCGGCTCAGGATCGGACTCCACAGGTTTCCACACCGCAAAACCCGGCCCCTCAGGATCAGGCTGCGCAGGACCCGTCGCCACAAGAGCCAACTTCCCGCTGGCGGTGGTCCTGGTTTAAGGAAGGAAAAATATCGTTCAACTCCCGGTTTCGCTTCGAGGGATTTGAACGCGACGGTGCGCCCTTTACCGGCACGGCCTATGCTCCGACGCTGCGGATTGCGCTCGGATACGAAACGCCAAGCGTTCATGGCTTCTCGCTTTTTGCTTCCGGTGAATCCGTGACGGTCCTCGGCCCCGCGGATTACAGTGATCCCTCCCGTCCTTCACAAAATCGTCCCGACCGCCCCGCGATCCTGGACCCGAGAAGCCTGCAACTGAATCAGGGATACCTGCAGTGGAACCACGGCGTGGCCGACAAGAGCGTTAAGGTTACCTTGGGCCGCCAGGAACTTACGCTCAACGATGGACGCTTCCTCAGTGTTTCGTACTGGCGCCAGGTGCATGGAACTTTTGACGCTGCGCGAATCGATACGGAACTGCCGTTCAATTTTTCGTTCACCTACGCATTTATCAATCGCGCCTATCGGGTGGTGGGCTACGACGCGACGGACGGCAAGCCGCAGATGCATACCGATATGATCAATCTGAAGTGGAACAAGCCTGGCAAGCTCAATGCCGCTCTCTACGGCTTGTTGCTCGATTATCGCGCGCCTGGGGAATTTACGTTTTCCACGCAGACGTATGGCCTCCGGCTGAACGGCCCCTACCGGTTTGGCAAGGACTGGAACGTGGTCTACACGGCGGAGTACGCCAAGCAAAAGAACTACGGCACCAATCCAAATCGTGTGGATGCCAATTATTATTTGGGCGAACTCGGGCCGGGCTGGCGCGAGTTCTATTTCAAAGCGGGCTACGCACTGCTCGGGGGACGCAGCGTCACCGACAAATTGACGACACCGCTGGCTCCTCCGTTTAACGGCTGGACCGATCTGTTTGTCAATAATCCCAGCGTCGACGGCGGCAACGGTTTGGAGGCGCGCTACCTCTATGCCAGAGGGCCAATTCCCCATCTGGATGGCGTTGTGGCCACTCTCATCTATTACGACTACCACTCGGACAACCTGCACCTACATTACGGAAGCGAACTGGACTCAGCGTGGGCCTACAAAGTGAAGAGGGTGAGCGACCGTTGGGAAATTGGCTGGCGCTTCGGGCGGTATTGGTCGGACAAGCTTTTCTCCAATGCAATACGCACTTCGGTCTACACAAGTTTTACGCTTTAGGTTTGCGGGCCTATCCTACTAACCCCCGCGCGTATGCATTTCCAGATGCGGATCCAGGCGAAGTTGCTCAATGCCAACCAGCACGCCACGCTCCCCAGTAGCGGCGCGCAATTCCGCCCCGCGATCGGTGCGCCCCCGCCAAATGTCGGCAATGCGCGCGGCAACTGCTTCGCTTGAAGCGCCGCTCCGCAGCATCTGGCGCAGATCGATCCCCGCCTGCGCATACAGGCACAGGTACCACAGGCCATCGGCGGTCAAGCGGCTGCGATCGCAGGTCCTGCAGAACGGTGTGGTCGTCGAGGCAATGATCCCGAACACGGTGCCGTCCGCAAGCCGGAAACGTTCGGCGGGTGCGGAAGAATTTTCGTTTAGCGGCGTAATAGGGCCGTAGCGTTTCGCGAGACCATCAAGCATCTGGGCTCGAGAAAAAACCTTTTCCAGCGACCACTGCGTCGCCCCGCCCACGTCCATGTACTCGATGAAGCGAACCTCGGCCTGGACGCCGCGCCCGTACTCGATCAGGTCAGAGAGCTCATCGTCATTGACGCCGCGGATCACGACAGTATCCAGCTTGAGTTTCGGAAAACCCAACCTCCGTGCGGCGGCAATGCCGGCAAGCACTTGCGCGTGCGTATCGCGGCCCGCGAGCGCCGCGAATCGTTCCGGCCGCAGCGTGTCCAGGCTCAGTGTGACTCGATGCAAACCCGCTGCTTGCAGGGCCTCGCCCTGCTCGGCAAACAGGACGCCGTTTGTCGTCAGTGCCAGATCGCGAATCCGCGGATTGGCCGCCAGCATTCGAACCAGTTGCGGCAGGTCGCGGCGCAGCAGTGGCTCGCCGCCGGTCAGGCGCACGTCTTCCACGCCGAGCGAGGTAAACACCTCAACCAGCCTGGCAATTTCTTCGAAGGTCAGCAATTCCTGTCGGGGGAGCCAGACGTATTCTTCCTGGGGCATGCAGTAGTTGCAGCGCAGGTTGCAGCGGTCGGTGACCGAGACGCGCAGGCTGCGCAGGGGCCGGCCGTATTGGTCGGCAAGCGACCCGCCCAATGACCTTCCTTGCGCGTTATCAACCCCGCCAGACATCACCCTATTCTACGGGGCTTCGCCGAGCAGGGTCAACAAAGGGTAAACCGAAGCGAACTCCTAACCCTCGTCCTTGGCCTGTTCTTTGAGTTTCGCGATCACTGTAGGATCGGCCAGCGTCGTGGTGTCGCCCAGCACCCGGCCTTCGGCGATATCGCGCAGCAGGCGGCGCATGATTTTTGCGCTGCGCGTCTTGGGCAGCTCGGCGGTGAAGAAAATATCGTCGGGCTTGGCAATCGAGCCGATCTTGGTGGCAACATGATTCTTCAATTCGTCTTTCAGGTTGTCGCTGGCCTGAATGCCTTCTTTCAAAGTGACGAACGCGGAAATCCCCTGGCCCTTGATTTCGTGCGTCTTACCGATCACCGCCGCTTCGGCCACCGAGGAATGATCCACCAGCGCGCTTTCCACCTCGTACGTGGAGATGCGATGGCCGGAAACGTTCATCACGTCATCCACTCGGCCCAGCAGCCAGAAATATCCGTCCTCATCCATCTTGCAGCCATCGCCGGTAAAATATTTTCCGGGATAGCGCGACCAGTAATTCTGCACGTAGCGTTCCGGGTCGCCATACACGGTACGCAGCATCGAAGGCCATGGCTTGCTGAGCACCAAGTACCCGCCCCCGCCCGGACCAACGGGCTTGCCGTCGATATCCACGACTTCGGCGACGATTCCGGGAAGCGGCTTCGTGGCCGAACCGGGTTTTGTTGCCGTCATGCCGGGCAAGCGGCGAGATCATGATGCCGCCGGTTTCCGTCTGCCACCAGGTATCGACGATCGGGCAGCGCCCATGGCCGATCGTTTCGTTGTACCAGATCCACGCCTCGGGGTTGATCGGCTCGCCCACGGTTCCGATCAGCCGCAACGAAGAAAGTTTGTACTTTCGGGGAAATTCCTTGCCCCAGCGCATGAACGTACGAATCGCAGTTGGCGCGGTATAAAAAATATTGGCGCCATATTTGTCGATCAGTTCCCAGAAACGCCCGCGGTCGGGAAAATCGGGCGTACCTTCGTACATTACGGTGGTTGTGCCGTTGGCCAGCGGACCATACACGATATACGAATGTCCCGTCACCCATCCGATGTCCGCCGTGCACCAATAAACATCGTCTTCCTTGATATCAAAAACGTAGCGATGAGTAGTGCTGACGCCCAACGAGATATCCGGCCGTGGTATGCACCACGCCTTTCGGTTTTCCGGTCGTGCCGCTGGTGTAGAGGATGAACAGCATGTCCTCGGCGTCCATCGGTTCGGCGGCGCATTCGACGGAAGCGTTGGCAACCAGTTCATGCCACCACAAGTCGCGCCCGGGCTTCATCGAAATCTGCGCCGCTTTTCCAATGCGTTCCAGGACCACTACTTTTTCGATGGTCGGCGTGCCGGTCAGCGCGTCGTCCACGCTGGCTTTCAGCGGTACAACTGTCCCGCGGCGCCAGGCGCCATCCGCCGTGATCAACACTTTTGCTTGGGCGTCGTTGATGCGCTCGCGCAGCGCCTCCGCCGAAAATCCGCCGAACACCACCGAATGGGCCGCGCCAATTTTCGCGCACGCCAGCATGGCGATCGCAAGCTCCGGCACCATGCCCATATAGATCGCCACGCGATCGCCTTTCGCCACACCTTGCGATTTCAGCGCGTTGGCGAAGCGATTCACTTCGCGCTCCAGCATCCCGAAAGTCAGCACGCGCGAATCGCCGGGTTCGCCTTCCCAGATGATCGCCGCCTTATTTCGCCGCGCGGAGTGCGCATGCCGGTCCACGCAGTTGTGCGTGACGTTGAGTTTTCCACCCACGAACCACTTGGCCCACGGCGCGTTCCACTCCAGCACGCGCTCGTAGGGAGTGAACCAGTCCAAGTTCTTGGCCTGTTCCGCCCAGAAGCCCTCCGGATCTTTTGCCGCCCGATCGTAGATTGCCGGATCGTTCCAGTTGGCGTGCTGCTGGAAATCCTCGGAAGGAGGAAATGTCCGGCGTTCATCGAGCAGGGCGGACAGACTTTTTTCGCTGGGCAATGACATTTCGGCAAAACTCCGCGTAGAAGTTCAAGCCTAAGGCTGCTCCAACTCCAAGCTTTTCTCCCTGACCTGTGCGCCTAGAATGTCGGAGCGAAGAAACGTTGTCAATGGACGGTTAGGTCAAAGGAGCAATCCTTTCCGCGACCATCGGCCATTCACGCCGAAACAGTGCACGAAACGGACCGATTTTAAGATTTGCAGGCGTCAAACCGACGGACGAAGTGGGGAACTATTGGACATTAGACATCTTCGATGGCTGCTCCCCCGGCATGGCTAAGACATCTGTAGTATAGACACGGGAAGTATGAGGACGCCAAACTAGATGTCGAAAGAACCGCCGAAACTTGGACCCGGGCACGGACGAATCATATGGCCGCCAATCCGCCACCTACGCCGCCTGCAACAGAGTTCGAGATCGCCATCTTTGGGTCAGACCTCGATGGTTTTCCGATCATGGAGCGCACCAAAATTCTTACCCTTACCCGGGACAGCGCGATCATTCAGTTAAGCAAAAAGCTGGCGCCGGAATCCGAGTTGACCGTCTCCAACCCGATCACCAACCGGGAAACCACGGCGCGCGTCATTGGCCTCATACGCGATGACGTTCACGTCCATGTGTATGGCATCGCCTTTTCAGAACCCTCTGCCAATCTCTGGCCAGTCGAATTCCCCGAAGCGCCGGCGGAAAAGTCGATTGTCCTGGGTTGCAGCCGGTGCCAGGCCGTTGAATGTGTTTCCCTCAGCGAAATTGAGGCCCTCATCTTTGAGTCGAAACAGGCATTGACGCGTCATTGCCAATGCAGCAACTCTTCCACTATCTGGAAGCATACCGACCGAAGAGTGAGCGAACGAAGGGCGGCGGATCGTGGCGGGACGGATCGCAGGCAAACGGCTCCGCGGGCGGAGGAAACTTCGCAAGCGCCGGCCGAAAAGCGGCGGGAAAAGCGCACGGCAATAAAGGGTGCGGGCTGCATTCGCTTCTCGGGGCGGGAAAATGTTGTGGAGTTGGAAGACATGTCACGTGGCGGTTTCAGATTTAAGAGCCGCAATGTCTATCCGATCGGTACGCAAATCGAGGCAGCGGTCCCCTATGCGAAAGGCAGCGTAAACATATTCGTAGCCTGTAAAATCGCTTACTACCGCGCATTGCCGGACGGTTCGCACCGGCACGGCGTGGCCTACTTGAAATCGGTGAAATAGGGCTAACGCGCCGCTGTTTGTCCACTTGATCGTTTCTTTTCCGCGCACATCTCAGGCTACACAGGCAGCTTCGGAGGATTCTCAACCAGCAAGTACAGAAATCGGTTTTCGCCGAGTTCGGTTCCACCACAATCGGGGCGGGTGTTTCATTGAACCGAGGAGTCCTCGACGTGGAATCCTTCGACCTGATTGTAATCGGTTCCGGACCCGCTGGAGAAAAAGGCGCGGCCCAGGCGGCGTATTTTGGCAAGCGCGTCGCCGTCATTGAGCGCGGACCGAATCTGGGCGGCGCGGGCGTCAACACCGGCACAGTGCCAAGCAAGACGTTGCGTGAATCAGCGCTCTATTTTTCCGGCCTGCGGCAGCGCGGCTTGTACGGTATTGATTTCTCTTTGCGCGAAGGACTCACCGTCCAAGGCTTCATGCACCGCAAGGATGCAGTGGTCTCCGCCGAGAGGCTGAAGATCGCATCGAACCTGGCCGCGCATAAAATTCAATTAATCAGCGGCATGGCTGAATTTGAAGATCCGCACACGGTAAAAGTTGTCGATTCGCATGGCGCAGCGCGTTCCCTCCGCGGGGAAGCGATTTTGACCGCCACCGGTTCCAAGCCGCATCGCCCTTCGGAAATTCCCTTGCATTCGGATGCGCGAGGCATCCGTTGCATTGGGGTTCTGCTGCCCGTGAGAGGTGTTGGGCCCTCCGCAAATTGGCTAACAACAATCTGGAAGTGGCGGGAAGAGATTTTGGCCCCTGGTGCGCCGAGTTGGGAACCCACCGGCGGCCGGCAAAATAATATTTAAAATTCGCGGTTCCCCGCACGGGCGCGCGCGTTTATGCTGGCTGCCCGAGGATACTTCATGGCAAACGTGCAGCACGCTCCGGTCCTGGCCTTCGATGTGTACGGCACCCTGATCGATCCGTTTCGCATGGAGGAGCACCTGCGCGCCGCGTTTGGAGAACGGGCCAAGGAAGCGTCCGAACTCTGGCGCAGCAAACAAATCGAATATTCCTTTCGCCGCGCGCTGATGAAGAAGTATCAGACATTCGGAGTGTGTACGGCGCAGGCTCTGCGCTTTGTGAGCGCGCAATTGGGAGTTTCTCTTTCGGAGCAAGCGCAGCAGGCCTTAATGGCTAGGTACCAGCAGTTGCCCGCCTACCCGGACGTAAACGCCGCGCTCGATGAACTGGCGGCGCAAAAAATGGAAATCGTTGCCTGCTCCAATGGCACGGCGGAGGCCGTGCGCGGCTCGCTCAACCACGCCGGAATCCTGCCACGCTTCAGCAAAATTATTAGCGTGGATACGATTGGCACATTTAAGCCCAACCCAGCCGTCTACGAGCATCTCGCGGCGGAAGTGGATGCTCCCAAAGACGCGGTATGGCTTATTTCGAGCAATCCGTTTGATGTGATCGGCGCCACGGCCTGCGGTTTGCGCACAGCGTGGGTGCAGCGCGATCCGAAGCGCATTTTCGATCCGTGGGAATTTCAGCCGGACATCATCGTTCATAGTCTCGACGGGTTGGCAGGGCAATTGAAAAATCGCTAATCGCCGGCCGATGATCGTTTGTTTTTTGGCCATCGGATGTAACGTCGTCGCAATGCAAACCCAACAGGCTGAAGCCTGCCATGGCCGCTTGTTCCGCGGCGCGCTCCCCACGCTCCGCAAATTTGTGAACCGCTCGATTCACTATTCATCGCTTACGCGCGTTCAGAGAAAATTGCCAATGCCGTGGAAGTCCGCGCCGCGATTAACGGCCTGTTCCAGCAGCTGGAAAATCCCTCGAATTACAATCCCGCTGATTTTTCAAAGCAGATGCGCAAGGTGGGAGCGGCACTCAAGTAGGATGGGCTTCAGCCTGTCTATGCTTAACTTCTGCAGCTATTAGCAACATCTAAACCATAAACCAGAATAGCGGAAGCCTATCCTACAAATCACTTCGCGAACGATCCAACGCTGTGGCGCGACTGCAATACCCTCAAAATGGAATCGCGCGTCACGATGCCCACCACGCTTCCGCCGGCAATCACCGGCATCTGCTGCATTCCGATCGTGCGCATGCGATCCAGCAGCGAAAGCGCGGGTTCCTCGGGAGCGGCCCAGTGCAGTTTGGTCTTGGGAAGCATAACGGCCTGCACGGAAGTCACGTCCCAATCCTGCTGCGGCACGGTGTTTAGCGCTTCGGCCGTCACCAGTCCGACGAGTTGATCGCCGGCCACCACCAGGTGCGCGCGACGCCCCGTGCGCACCATTTCGCGCGCGTAGTCTTCCAGTGAAATTTCGCGGCCCACACTGTGCAGTTCCGGGGACATGATGTCAGCCACGCGCAAGCCTTCGAGCGCGCTACGCGCCTCCACTTGTGCCTGGCTTTGCTTGGCCGCCGACAGGATGAACCAGCCGATGAACGCCAGCCACAACCCGCCGACAGGTCCCCCGAGCGGCGCGTAATTCCGGATCGCTGTCACCGCGCCCAGTGCGATCATTCCGTACGCAATTACCTGTCCGGAGCGCGCGGCAATCCTTGTAGCGCGGGCATAGTCCTTGTTGAAGCCCCAGACGATCGCCCGAAGAATATGGCCGCCGTCCAGAGGGAAGCCCGGAATCAGATTGAACAGCGCCAGACTGAAATTAATCCAGGCGAGCGACCCTGCGAGAGTGCTCAATATGGCGTTGGAACCGGCCTGCCTGGCGACCAGCCAGAAGCACCCCGCCAGAAACAGGCTGGAGAGCGGGCCGGCCACGGCGATGTTGAATTCTTCCATCGCGCGCTCCGGTTCGCGGCCGATACGCGAGACGCCGCCGAAGACGAATAGCGTGATTGAAACGACAGGAATTTTGTAGTACTTGGCGACGATGCTGTGGGACATTTCATGGAATACCAGCGAGCCGAAAAACAGCGCGCTGGTCATCAGTCCAAGTCCCCATAGCCGCGAAGTGGGGATATTCAGTTGCAGGGCGTCAAATTCAGAAACAAATGAAAACGCGATCAGTCCGAAAATGATGAACCAACTGGTGTGCAGGAAGATCGGTATCCCGTAAATTCGCCCGATTTGGATCCCTTCTTTGCTCATCGTGGCCCGCTTCCCGGCGACCTCACTTCCAGTATAACGCCAATGATCGCGTCTGCGAATCGCCGGCGCCGTAGTTTGACGTGGCGCACCTTCCATCGGGCATGACCCACACACAACGTGTCATCCGAACCACATGAGGCGAACACCGTAACCCGCATCTCCTTACTCTTCAATGACGCGCAGGTTGGCTGGCCACCTGCAATTCCCACTGCGAAGAAAGCGAGGTGCTGTGATGGAAGCCTTCCTGAACGGAACGACGCTAATCGAGGGCTTACTGCTCTCGTTTCTACTGGCGCTCTGGATGACCTGGCTGAGCCTGCGCGGCCTGTTTCGCCTGATGCCGGTCGCCAGCGTTCCAGGCAACGCGCGTCCCGCGCAACTCGATCGCTTTGCACGCAAGGACTCGGTTTCACGCTGAACGTTCAACGGAAGCGCGGAACCCCGGGGAATGAAAGGAGCAAGTCATGTTGGCAATAAAGTGGTTGCTGATGGCGGCGGGCTTGGCGATGTTTGGCACGGCCGCGGGTGTGGTTGCGTATGACGTGTATCTGGCCATGCAGTTTCAAAAGCTGATGGGCTCGGGGGGCCCTGGGGCGGCCGAAGGGGCGGGGCCGAGCCGTCCCGTCCGCTGGCAGCTCGCCGCGAAATTATTTGCCTGGGCCTGGGTGCCGCTGCTGTTGGCGCTGAGTATCGCGATGGTGCCGGAGGGATCGGGCGGCGTGCGCATCAGCCAGATGTCCGGCGTCCAGCCGAAAACGCTGTATCCCGGTTTGCATCTGATCGTGCCGTTCGTGCAAAGCGTGGCCGTATATGATTTGCGCGATCATCTGTTCACCACCAACGCCACGGCGCAGGCCGCCGCCAAGAACGAAATCCTGACCGTGCAGACACGTGAAGGCCTGACCATCGGCCTGGCGATATCGGTGCGTTACCGCCTCGATCCCCAAAGGCTTGCATACATCCACGCCAACCTCGCGCAGCCGGTCGATTCGGAAATCGTCGCGCCGGTGGTGTCGACGGCATTCCGCGATCTCGCTCCTGCTTATATTGTTCGGGAAGTGTTCTCCACCAAGCGTGATGAATTTCGCGCCCGCACCACCAAGGCGATTACCGACCGGTTGAACTCAGACGGTATCGTCGTCAAAGAAGTCCTGTTGCGCGATGTTCACCTGCCCGAGGAATACGCCAGAGGCTTGGAAGGAATTCTCCTGAAGGAGCAGGAGAGCGAGCGCATGGAATTTGAAACCGCTATCTACGAGAAGCAGGTACGGATCGCCGAACTGCAGGCCGAAGCGGCCAAGGCCCAGCAGGTGAAGCATTCGCAAGCTGACGCCGAATCGCGCGTGATTGCGGCCAAAGGGGAATCTGACGCCATGCAATACACTCTGCCGCTGAAGCAGAAACAAATCGAGGAGTCCAAGCTCGAAGCGCAGGCGCGCAAGGAAGCCACTGTGGAAAATGCCGAGGCTGCCGCGCAGTCGAAACTGATCGATAGCAAGGCCGAAGTTGAGCGCAGACACTTGCTGGCGGTGTCCGATGCCGACAGCGCCCGCCTGAGCGCCGCGGCCAATGCGGATACCGTCCGATTGAATGCGGCGGCCAACGCCGAGACAATCCGCCTCACCGCCGCGGCAGATGCCGAGCGTCTGCAGGGAGAAGCGGCGGTGCTGAAGCAGAATCCCATGCTCATCCAGAAAATTATTGCCGAGCGGCTCTCAGACAAATTGCAAATCATCATGGTGCCGACCGACGGGCGCAACTTCTTCGCTTCGGACGTCCTGCGCTCGGCGTTCTCAGGCGGGCTGCCGTCGAACAACACGGAAGATGCCGATCAGGATGGTTCCACTCTGGCCCGCAAGCAAGCCCAGGTCGTCAAAACAAAATGAGATTGAGATCCGCCGGCCAAAACCCTTGCGGGACGCTCGCCGGACACCGGGACAGGGACCGCCGCCCCTGCGAAGGAACTCCGAATGCGAGCGCCACCCGGCCGGTGGCCAGTGCGCGAACCGCGTCCCGTCACAACGGGACGCGGTCGTGCGTTCGGGCCCCAGGTAGCACAGACTTCAGCCTGTGGATTTTAGAACTTGCAAGCACCATCGCCCACAGATTGAAGTCTGTGTCACAAAAGCCGACGCCCGATGCACATTGCGCAAAGTTCAAGCTGGCAACCAGGGCACTCACGAAAGGCTATGCTATGATTTCTACCAGTTCCCGTCATCGCACGAAGTTCGTTGTGGTGTTATGCGATGCCGGGCGCAGCACTCTGATGATGGCCCCAGATCGATTTAAACTTTCCCGCCGAGCGGCTGTATTTCTTTTCATCGTGATTGGAATTCCATGCGCGGCGCGATCTGCGACGATCGAGGATTCCGCGAAGGAATTCGCCCGAAAAATCAGCGGGGCCGTGCCGGCTGGGCAGAACGTTTCCTGCGAAGTTCGCAATATTTCGTCGCTTTCTCCGGGAGAGGTCGCGAGGATCGAGCAGGCGCTAAGAGCCGAGCTTCAAGAACGAGGGATTCATTTGGGCGGCGGAGCGGACGGCACCGTGGAGGTCACGCTCTCGGAGAACTTCAAACAGCTAATCTGGACGGCACAGATTCGTAAGGGTGAAACTTCTCAGGTCGTTTTGCTCGCCGTGGACCGCTCCTCGGAAAATGGCAACACCCCAAACACCCTGCCGGTCACCATTCACAGTGAAAAATTCTGGGAAGGGCCCGTGCGCATTCTGGACGCGGGAGAAATTTCGGACGGCGCCGGGAAATCCTGGATGGTCTTGCTATTGCCTCAAGGTCTGCGAATTGCGGATCAGCAGAGCGGGTCGACCAGCACGATAGATCTGAGCTCGGATCCAGCCGACAACCGTGCGCCGATAGGGAAAATCGATTTTGGAAGGATTGGAACTACCGTTGGCTTCGCGCGTTCGAAGGTCTGCACGGTGGATTTGTCGACGCACAGTTTGATTGAATGCCTTCCGCAGGATGGATCGTCGAACGCGCCCTTCACGGGTCGGTATCCCCTAATGATCGATGGCGCGCCCGCGGGACCGCCGCCGCCGGGCAAGGGCATTGAACTCGCACTCAACACCAAATGCGGGGCCCTGCAGCAATTCCTTGCCACGGGTGCGGGCGACTATACGCACACGGATTCCTTGCAATTATTCCAAACGGAGCCCAGCGGCCCCGTAGCGATCAGCGCGGAGCTGAATTTTCCCGGGCCTATCCTGGATTTGCATTCGTCACTAGAATCGCCGCGAGCGATCGTGCGAAACCTCAAAACTGGAAATTATGAAGCGTATCGTTTGTCCTTTTCGTGTGCTCAATAGTCTCGCGGGGCGAGTCATCGCGCTGCTGGCGCTCGGTATGATTGCCAACGCCTGGGCTGCGCCGTCGACGCGTCCGCAAGTCGGCGGAAGTTTGCGCGTTCAAATGTTCGAGCGGGTCGATAACCTTGACCCGCGCCAATGGCCCTCGGCCCCAGGCGAGGCTGCCGCAGCCGAGCGCGTCAGCTCGCTTGTTTTCGATCGACTCACGCGGCTGGACGAACATGGGACGCCGCAACCCGCGCTGGCCATTTCCTGGCAACATGATGCGCAGGCCAAACGCTGGCAATTTCGTTTGCGTGAGGGAGTGAAATTCAGCGACGGAGCGCCGCTGACTCCGCCGAAGCAGCCGGGGCGGACCGGCCGGGAGGATCCCGCCGCACAACCTCGAAGCCGAAGAGTCGCTGCTGGGAGCCATGTTGTTGTCCCACGACACCATCTCCTTGGCCATGGAGTTGTCCAATGCAAGGC
>CAVOIX010000041.1:0-8782 GCA_963695945.1 uncultured Acidobacteriota bacterium
CCACAGCGCTTATCGGGAGTTGGCTCCGGAAGTATGGTTATCCCTTCGAGTTGATTTTGACGTTTTCCACGCAATGACGCCAAAAATAATTATGACTAGCGAAACAAAAAGGAGAAGAACTCCAAAGCCCTCGACGAGAACGTTACTTGCACGGCTACCATGTCCCGCTCCAGGTTCAATTAGTAGTGATATACCAAAGAATCCGAAGAAAGCCGCACTGACTAAAGCACAGACCGAACAATATAATCCGTTGTGAAACGAAGTTGACATTTTTCTCAGACACCTATTAACGGCACGACTAGCACGACTAAAGAAGCGGTTTGGTGCCAGCATACTTCGTCAAAACTATTCCGGGCGGGCTAGCTTCTTTCCATCCGGTCCGACTTGAATTTCGGAGTGCTTTGTTCCCGTCTTCACTACAGCTTCGTAGGCAACGAGCTTTCCTTTCTTTGTGAGGGATTCGACCTTGCCGATCGTTCCGCTTCCCGCGGCCTTCGTGAGTCCGTCTTTGACGGCTGAAGGCAGTGAATCCGTCGAAACTTCTTCCTCTGTCTCCACAACCTTGCCCCGTTCATCCATCGAGATGTCTTTTCCGTGTCCGTTGACCGCGAGTTCGACCTCATAAATCCTCTTGCCCTTACCGATCTCGGTGGAAAAGCCGCGGATCGTCGCGCCCACACTTTCTTCCGCGACGGTTTTCTCCACAGCGGGAGGGAGGTCTGCTCTCTTGATCCTCCTCTCCTGCGCCTGGACGGCCGAAAGCGTTACCAAGGTGATCAGGGCCAACGCTGTAACCAACTTGCTGCAAAGGGTCATGAGCACACTCCTTTGAGTAGAACTATCGCGATCGCTTGACCTACTCCAATCAGAACACAACAGCCTGAAAATATTCTGAAATGGGCTATCTATTATTCTTGGACTCGTTTGGCATTCGAGGGTTATCTTCAGATAAATATGATTATCGGTAAATGACTTTCCATCCTTGTGGGGCAGGGCCATTTACCGATAAGCGGACTACGCAGGACCTGGACGACGACCCACATCAATGGACTTGGACTTTGATTTCAGTTATAAGTGCAGCTCGTTTTCTGTTCTACCTCGACTGGCTTGTCGAGCAGGGAGTTTTCTTCCGCGCAATCCGGATGAACGAACTCTGTGCGATGGGTTATGTACAATTCGTTGCACGGAACTCCCCCACCGCAGCCCAAACACCACGATTTCAGTCTCGCGGTAATACTCTATCCTCTTGAAAATACGTGCCACGCAACATATACTCCGTGCTCTGGCACCGAGGGTCGTGGGTTCACACCCCGTCGCTCACCCCAATTATTTCTGCAAGTCAGAGGCCTCCGTGAAGTCGCGGCCGCATTTGCCGCGGCTGACGATGAGGGGGGCAATGGCAACCTTACTGCCTGGGTGCAACCTTGGGGCAGTTTTGGCGTCTAATTGAGTATGAGACTGAAAAAACAAGAAGGAAGCGGACGGCTGGTGCCAACCCGGCAAACGGGAATCGCCTATAAAGTGCGCTACGGAATCCACATCGTGGAGGACGTCCCAAAGCGCGGGCGCGGAACTCCTTCAGCCGAATGGACTAAGTGTTCCGTTCAGTTTGAAAACGGTGGGCAACTTCCGGATGGCAGCTATTTCCTGTATACCGACGAGGGTAAGGTCCACCAGCTGAAATCGACCGCCGGCAAGTGGGAATACCTGGCTGTGGCAGCCTAGCCGGTCCCTGCGCGCTTTGCCCGGGCGCGGCATCCTGCCAACCCGCATAGTCTAGTACTCGGCTTGCTCCGAGCCTTCGTCACCCCGCAGGAATTCAAATCGTTCAATCAGGGCCACCATTCCGACGCAGCCGGGAGTGTCCTCTTCCGCGCGCTTGATGCTGCCGATGCAGCGAACCTTCACCGGACCAGCCAGCGTAAGCTCGTGAGGCAGCGTCAGCAGAATCTCCACCTGCGAACCGCTGGAAACCTCTTGCGGCAGGACGAAAGAAACCCCACGTAAACTTACATCCCGCGACTCGGTATTTGCTTCACCGATCGCCGAGTCATTCGTCCAGCGCACCACCAGGGGTAGATGAAACTGATATCGCTCTGAAGCTCGCCGCTCGTCGACTATCAATGGAGTATCCTCCGGGACGATTGAGACTGTCCGAATCAGGGCTCAGTCTAGGTCGGGCAAGCGGTCCGCACCATAGCGCGTCGGTTTCGTTTGAGTAGTACGAGATGGATAGGAAGTTCGCTATCCGTAGTACTGCCTTGGATAGTCCAAAATGCTTCCCGCGCGATTTGCTTTCTGCATTTCCCATGCAAAGGCTCGTCCAAGCAAACGGCCATCGAACACCATTTCATGTCTTTGAAACTTCGCTGAACCGGCTGTGACTTGAGATAAACTGCCGGTGACAATCAGGGCCACGGGGTCAAAGCCGCGTCGCTCACTCCAATCGGATTCGTGAGAGGAACAAGTATGAAGCGCCTCACTGTGTCTCCTGATAATCCCGAGCCAAATACTCAAACCGGGGAACGGGGCCTTTCACGCCGGAAAGTGCTTGGCATGCTGTCCACGGCCGGCGCCGGGATGGTTCTGTCGCCGCGCTCGTTCGCGCAGACCGCCGTGGCCGGGCCGCGCATCATCGATACGCATCACCACATTTTTCCGCCCAAATTCACTGCCCGAAATTTGAAGCGCATGACGGATGATTCGCCCACTTTCCCGGGATCGTTCTACCAGAATTGGACGCCGCGTTACTCACTCGATCAGATGGACCGGCAGGGCGTTGCTACGGCCATCGGCTCGATGACCAGCCCGGGAATCTGGTTTGGGGATAACGCGGAGGGACGGCAAAATGCGCGCGACTGCAACGAATATGGCGCCAAGCTGGCGCAGGATTTTCCGGGACGCTTTGGGATGTGGGGGGCGATTCCCTTGCCGGATATCGACGGAAGTCTGCGCGAGATTCAAAATATTTATGACCAGTTGAAGCTGGACGGCATTGGCCTGCTGACCAGCTACGATGACGGAAAATTGCTGGGCCATCCAAATTTTGCGCCCGTGCTCGAGGAACTTAATCGCCGCAAGTCCGTGGTCTTCGTGCATCCCACGATTTCGTGTTGCGCGATGCCCATCCGCCATTTGAACCGGGTGCAGATCGATTTTCCAACCGATACGACGCGCAGCATCACCGACCTGATTTACAGCGGTTCACTGATTCGCTTTCCAAACATACGCTGGATTTTTTCGCACGGCGGAGGGACGATTTTGATGCTGACGCCTCGGTTGGCGGGCGGCAACCTGACGCCCGAAGAGCGTGCCGCGACGATTCCGAACGGCTTTGAACACGAATTGCAGAAACTTTACTATGACATTGCCAGCGTGGCGCTCAGCCCGGTACCGATGGCCGCCGTGCTCAAGGGAATCCCCAAGGATCATCTCTTGTTTGGGTCTGACATTCCGTTTTTTACGATGGAACGAATCGCGACGGCGGTGAACAAGTTCGACGTGTCCGCCAGTGACTTGCGAATGATCCAGCGGGAAAACGCGCTGCAATTAATACCGCGCCTGAAAACGTAGCCTGTGCTGTGGCTAGCCTCTCCAGCGGCGAGGATTTTTCTTCGTTGCGCCTCAACATCACCCGAGATTTTCATCAGGATGCAGAAGGGCGCAGATCCCCGTTACTGAGACTGCTCGTAGACCCGGGCGACTTCCCCGGCGACGTTATTGGGATTCGGCCAATCCGGATACTTTGCCTTCAGCTCCGCAGTCACCGTCTTTCCCGCGTCATCGACCGGGATGCCCTGCTTCTTCAGCTCCAGCGCGCGGGTCTGCAAGGCAATTAAGTAGGAGCGCTCCACGCCAATCTGTGAGGCATCGACGATTGCCGCGCCATGATCCGGCACGATGACTTTCGGATGCAGGCCTTCGACGTTATCCAGAATCGAGAGCCAACCTTTCACGCTGGCATCAGGATTCGGCATGATCGGGAAAATCCCCTTCTGCACGATATCTCCAGGGATCAGGACGCCGTCTTCTTCCACAAAGGTCAATTCGTCTCCCTTGGTGTGCGCCGGCCCCAGCCAAAAAAGGCGAGCGGTCACGCCGCCCAGATCGATTTTCGCTTCGCGATCGAAGACCACGTCTGGCGGGCGAAACTTTACGTTCTGAAGGAGTTCCATGTTTTGCGCCGACATTTTCTTGAACACTTCGATGTGCGCGGCCACGCTTTTATCCATTTCTTCCTGCTGCGCACGGTTGCGGATGATGATGGTGCTCGCCGGGAACGCGGATTCGCCGGAGGTGTGTTCGGAATGGTAGTGCGTCGTCGTCAGGTAAAGAAGCGGCCCCTTGGCGAGCTTTTGTTCCGCGCGCATGACGGTGGCGCCGTTGCGCTCGCCGAGGCCGGTGTCAACCACCAGCGTTCCACGACTTCCAATCACGATGGCTACATTCGGAAAGCCTTCGATCACGTAGACGTGATCGGACACCTTCTTCACGTTGTCTTCCGAGAGCAGGGGCTGCTTGAGCTGTGCGCGCGCGATCGCCGGCGCCAGAATTGCGCCTCCCAGAATCAGCGAGCAGACCAAGGCAACGCGTGAGCTCTTATTATGACTCGACATTATGTGTCTCCCTTTTTTCTACTTGGTCCGGTAACTCGCTACCTTCGCCGTGCAATCGGTCCTGCGGGGAAAAGCGCCAGCGCGACAGCGCCAGCAGCACCAGCCGCCCTAACTTTGCAGGTGAGGCACGACCAAATGGAAAAGCTTCAGCGGAGCAGCGCCGGCGGCCTGAACTACCACGAATTCCGATGGACCGACGTACACGCCGGCGCCTTTCTTCACGCTGTGTTCCTTGGAATCGAGCGTGATGGCGCCCTCGCCCTCCATCAGGTACACCAATTGATGCGTGTCCTTGTCGGAGCGGACTTCCAGCTTCTCGCCGGCCTTCAGCCATCGCAGCGAACCGACCACATTTTCCGCGCCGCAGAGTTGCTGGTTCAAAATTTCAGCGAACTCGCCGGAACCGGGCGTCTTGCTGTGCGGAATTTTATTCGTATCGATGAACGTCAGAGACATTTGCGGCCAATCCTTTCGATGCTTCGATCGTAAATTTTGGGGCGTTCCGCTGTCGCGGCCGCCGTTGTGCAATCTGGCGCGCTTAGCTCTGGATCCAGACTCCGCCGTCCACGCGGTCCCACTTCAAGTCGTCGGGAGTTCCTTCGAGAATGATGGTCTGAAAGCGGTTGGGAGCCTGAAATTCAAAATAGAAGAGCGGCTCAAGCGCCCGCAGGCGGTGCTTTTCTTCCGCGGGAATGAAAACCATGGTGCCGGGGCCTATTTCGCGGGTTCCTTCTTCGGTCTGCACGGTGGCCTTGCCGTCCATGATGAAATAAAAATGCTCGCAATTTTTATGCAGGTGGTAGGGAGAGGCGGCGCCCTGCTTGTAATACATGATGCCCGCCAACATGTCGTCGATCTTGGTGAGTTCCTTGTTGACGAAGAATACCCGCTCGCGGCCGTTGGACAGCAATCGGGGCAGTTCATCCTGTTTGAAAATATACGCCATTACCTGGCCTCCAGTTTGAAACTGCAAATGCCGGGCGTGCGATCTTCATTGCAACGGCGTCGTCACCCGAGGCGCGATTTCCGCGTTGCAGCGATTGAATGCGCACATGCTAGCAGTTTTCGCGCGGCACTTCCAGAAGTGTGGCACAGGCTTCAGCCTGTCGATGTTGGTCTTTGCAAGGATGACCCACAGGTTGAAGCCTGCGCCACTTGAAAACTATTTCTTGGGCAGACCGAAAATTGTCACCGTAGGATTTCCGCCCTTGATTTCAGGAAAGTTTTTGTTGCCAATCACGTTGCCATCGCCTGAAGTGACCGCCACGTATTGATTGTTGTGCGCGGAGTACGTGATCACGCCGCCTTGGATCGAATCTCCCATATCGTAGTGCAGCAGAACCTTGCCCGACGTCGCGTCCACGGCATCAAAGAATCCTCCGGTTTCGCCCGTAAAAATCAGGTCGGAAGCGGTGATGGCAACGCCGGCGACGAGCGGCGTGGGCGCTTCATAGCGCCAGCGCTCTTTCCCGGTGGCGGCATCGAATCCGGTCAACCGGCCGCGGGCTCCGGCGAATGCGCCGTGATCAATGGGCCCGCCAAAATAACTTGTCTCTCCGGAGTTGGCCTTCTCAACGCTCGGGGGATTCTTGTCTTTCATGTTGGTGGAGCACCACTGGTCGTTGGCGGGCATGACGATCATGCTGAGTTTGGGACTGTAGGCCGCGCTGTTCCATTCGTCCCCTCCCAAAATGCCGGGGCAAACTTTCAGCGGAGATGTGGTCAGCGGCACTTCCGAGTTGAGTTGCGTCGAAAATGGCACGCTATAGACGACTTTGTGAGTCTCGCCATCCACCACGCGCAGCACGCCGTCTTTGCCGGACGAGGCGATCATGGTGCGGGAATTCACCTTGAAGATCGGATTGACGTGCGTGATGTCGTAATCGTCCACGTCGTGCGGAATAAACTGGTTGTACCAAAGCATCCGGCCGGTCTTACCGTCCAGCGCGATCATGGAATTGGTATACAGGTTCGCACCGGGCCGTGCGTCATCGTAAAAATCAGGAGCCGGATTCCGCCCGCAACGTAGAGGATTCCCTTTTCGCTGTCGTAGGACTGCGCGGTCCACAAGGCTCCGCCGGCATGCTTGCGCGCTTCCGGGTTGGGGCCCCAAGTGTCGGCGCCGGGGTCGCCGTCCTGCGGAATGATGTTGAATTTCCAGACCGGCTGGCCATCGCTCAACTTGAAAGCACCCATCCAACCCGTGCCGGCTCGTTCCGATCCCGCGGGACCGATGTAGATTGTGTCATTGGTGACCAGCGGAGGCATGGCGATGAAAAAACCCTGCTTGGGATCAGCGATTTGCTTGGCCCACAGAAGCTTTCCGCTCTCGGCGTCGAGCGAGATCAGATAATCGTCTCCTGTCCCGCGAATAATTTTTCCATTCGCCAGCGCGGCGCCGCGGTGGGGGTGCACACGATCGGTATCGCGCGGTTTCCATTCATAGGACCACAAGAGATGGCAGTCGGCTGCGTCCAGAGCGACGGTGTAGTGATCACTCGTGGCATAGATCACTCCCGCGGAAACGATCGGCGCGGACTCCGACGGCACTTTCTCAGGGAATGTGTACGAGCAGACTTTCGCAATCTGCTTCACATTACCCGGCGTGATCTGATTCAGGGGGCTGTAACGTGTCCCATTGAAATCGTGATCCGCATAGATCCAGTCACCGTTGTCAGCCTGGGGAGGAGCCGCGGCCAGCGACCGGACGCCGAACCGTGGCATGGCGACAAAGAGGATCGCGAAAACCGCGATCACCGAAGAAGTCGTGGCGATCGATCGGACCGCCGTTGCTCGAACATGGAGCGCGCTCAGACTCATTTGATTTGTCCTTTAACGAATAAGAAAATTGGAAATGCGGTGGTCCGCTGGGGCCACTTTCTTTCGATTGTGTCCGTTTGTCAAGCGCTGTGGCGATCGTGGCGCAGGCTTCAGCCTGTGGATTTTGTTCTTGCAAGGCCTAACCACCACCCGCTGAAGCCCGCCCACTACAACGGCAACCCACTACAACAGCAATTTGATATTTGGAATCCGGCGCATATAATGCGTTCAGTCTTTTGGGCGCAACCCCGCAACGGATTCCAACACGCGAAGGCGAAAATGGTGAAATTTATGGACGAATCAAACGAACTGAAGAATGCCGACCCCAAAGCGCTGGTGGACCGGCGCGATTTCCTGGGTGGCGCGACGGCGCTAGCCAGCACATCGCTACTCGGACTTGCGTCGCCGGCTTCGGCGGCCGCTGCGGCCGGCGATGCCCCAGCGGATCGCATGCCGCCGATCCCGGCGGACAAATGGACCGACGCCCAGAAGAAAGCCGCCTTGGAAATAACTTCCGGGCCGCGCAAGGAACTGGTGGGTCCGTTCATTCCTCTTCTGCGCAGCCCGGAGTACATGAGCCGCCTGCAACGAGTGGGCGAATACCTGCGCTACAACACCAAACTTGGACCGGCCATCAGCGAATTCATTATTCTGCTGATGTCGCGCAGTGGACCCAACAGTTTGAGTGGTATTCGCACCAGGCGCTGGCTTTGAAGGCGGACATTAAACCCGAGACGATCAAATCGATTGCCGATGGGCAGCGCCCCGTGGCCATGTCGCCGGATCAGGAAGCGGTCTACGAATTCGTCACCGAGATTCGCCTGCATCAAAGCGTCAGCGATCCCACGTACGAACGCATACTGAATCGCTTCGGCGAACAAGGCGTGATCGACATCGCCGGATTGTGCGGCTATTACACCACGCTCGCCATGCTGATGAATGTGGCGAGGACTCCCCTGCCGCCGGGGACGCCGCTTCCGCTGGCACCGTTCCCTACTGACCGTGCATGGCAACTAAGAGCGACCGGATGAATCAATGCGGCTGGTGACGTTTCGCCATCAGGGGCAGCAAGAAATCGGCGCCCTTGTCGATGCAGATTCAAAAATTATCCGCTTGCAGAACGCTGAGGAACTCCGCAGCGGCGAAATAAATCCCCATTTCCAATCGATGCTCGCTTTTCTGAACGGTGCTGGCGCCGCGGTGAGCGGCGCAGCGGGCGATTGAATTCTCAGAGTCGCAGCGCCCCGACAGCGTAACGATGGATCACGCAGGCGTCGAACTGTTTTCCCCTGTTCCTCGCCCCGAATCGATTCGCGAATTCATGGTCTTTGAACAGCACGTCGTGA
>CAVOIX010000042.1:0-129412 GCA_963695945.1 uncultured Acidobacteriota bacterium
CCGAAGCCCAGATCGAACCCTCCGCTAGGGGAACCGAAACTACCGTAAGACGCTGTGACTTCGCCGTGAGGCTCCGTAACGCCTAATCCGGAACGAGTGGTTACTACAATAACCAGGCTGGTTTTCCCGCCGTAATCTGCGGGAGGCGCTCCCGAGATGACCTCCAGGGATTGAATAGAATCCTCAGGAATCTGGTTGGAAAACACTTTGCTTTGCTGATCGGTGATAGGCTCGCCGTCCACCGAAAACGAGTTGGATGCATGGTCACCGAGTCCGTGAAAGAGCCCGTTCGAATCCGCGGCAACTCCCGGAGTGGCCAGAGTGACGAGAGAACTGACTTGAGACGATGCACTCTCAATGGGAAGCTTGTCGAACAGTTCGCGGTCCACGTCGGTGTGATACGTTGGCTCGGTTTCGACCAGATCCGCTCCGAAGCCTCGACCGTCACCGAACTCGTCGCGCCGGCGACGTTCAGGACGATTTTCAGATTCGCCGGCACGGTGGATCGAATGTCCACGTCTTGCGAAAAGGTATTGAACCCGGACAAAGTGACTGTCAGGTGATAGGGATTGAAAGGGATGTTGGCGAAGCTGAAATCCCCGGAAGTATCGGTGGTTGTCGATCGGTCGTATTGGCTGACGGGATTATGAATTTTGACCGTTGCCTTCGGCACGACGGCGCCAGTCGCGTCCGTGACCGTGCCGGAAATTCCACCCGAATTTTGAGCGAAAACGGCCTGCGGGCAACTGAACACCAAGCAACACAGCAAGAACAATATGACGGTGGAAAGCTTGCGGATCATTGCGTCTCCTTTAAGTTGCAGCCCATCGGGCGGTGAGGGCAGATGCTGGGATCAAATAAGTGCAAGGCGTCCGCGCTACCCTACGCGGAGCCAGCAATTCCGTGGATGGATCGAGGCCAAATCCGTCAAATCGTTGAATCAGAAGGCGGGGGCGGCGCACGGGGAGACGTCTGCGAAACGGCGGCGCGGCGACCGGGACACTATTCTCTGATGGCGGCAACGAAGCGACCCGCTTCAGTAACAAAATCGTCCGCGCAACTTCCAACTGCGCCGGCGCCTGATGGCCCATATGGCAATACGGGCACTGCTGGTCGTTCGTGGAATTGGAGTGGTTCCAGTCACTGACGACACCGGTGGCAAAAACCAGCAGCGCAATCAGCGACAGTGAAACGACAAGAAGGCGGATACTCTTTCGAAGAATCATTGCGTCGATCCTGTCATGGCGTCTCCTCGAATCTCGCAGTGCGAGGCCGATTGGGCAGATGCTGGAGGAAAATAAATAAAGGACCTCCGCGCTACCCTACGCGAGGCCGCGAAACAGTGGGTGGTTTCAGCAAGGAGAGGCTTTAGACAGGAGGTGCGCGTGGAGCGGTTTGCGAGAAAACAGGAAGAACGACCGAAGCGACGTCTCCCGGCGAAGGCAGAAATGCGATTGGCTCGAGGACGGAAACGCACTGTGTAAGTTCAGGCTCCGGAGGAGCCTGATGGGACAAGTGGCAGTAAGGACACCGCGCATCGTCCGCTGCGTTGTGACAGTCGAAGTCGCTGACGACAACGGTGGAAAATGCCAGCAGCGCGAGGAGCGCCACTGAAACCCCGAGAAGTCGAACTGTTTTCCGCACGGTCATTGCAATAGAATCGAACCAGGACGATCAAGGCTAACTCGATATGAAAACCGAGTAAAGTTCATTGTGGCGTCCACCGCCGGAAAGTAACAGCTGCTCGCCTGCGTTTGTATAGCGCGCCGTTGCGCTTACACTTGCAGAACGTCTCCCTCTTTGGCCACCATTTCATACAGCACCGGATTGACAAAAAATCCCAGGAACAGCCGCGAAATCAGCCCGGCGACGATAACAATGGCGAACGGCTTCTGAGTATCCGAGCCGATTCCCGTGGAAAGCGCCGCCGGAAGCAATCCGAGGCAGGCGACCAGCGCGGTCATCATGATGGGACGCAGCCGCAATAAAGCGGCTTCGCGCGTCGCCGTGCGGATATCATGATTTTCCAGGCGCAGCTTGTTGATGTAGGACACCAGGATGACTGCGGTTTCCACGGACACGCCCATCAGCGCCAGGAGCCCCAACACGGAGCTGACGCTGAATGGCGTATGCGTCAGTTTCAGGGCGATCAACGCTCCAACCGGCTCGGTCATCACCACCCCGATCACGACCGTGACCGGAAACTTCAGGTTTCCGTACAGCGCGAAGAGAATCATGAAGATCAGCAGGACGGCCAACGGTCCGATGATGGCGAACTGCGAGACCGCGGCGACGTACTCGCTGTACTCGCCGCCCCAATCGAGCCGGTATCCCTGCGGCAGCACCACCGATTGCTTCACCGCTTTCTGCGCGTCGTTCACCGCCCGCGCCAGGTCGCGCCCCTCGATGCTGAATTGCACGCCGATGTAACGCGAATTATCTTCGCGGTAAATGAAGGAAGCTCCATTCCCCTGGCGAATGGTGGCGAGCTCGGAAATGGGCACCTGCTGGCCAGACGGAGTGGGAACGAGAAGATTGCCAATCGCGCGCGAGCTGGAGCGGTACTCCGGCTTCATGCGCACCACGAGATCAAATAGCCGCTCTCCTTGAATCACTTGCGTTGCCGCCTGCCCCCCCACGCCGGCCTGAATTACGCCTTCCACGTCCGACACATTGATGCCGTAGCGCGCGATTTTTTCGCGGTCCACATCAATTTGCACGCTGGGCTGGCCCAACTCGCGAACCACGGTCAGTTCGGTGAAGCCGGGAACCTGGGAAAGAATGCGCTTGATCTCGACGGCCTTGTTCTCCAGAACCTGCAGATCCTCGCCATAGATTTTTACAGCCAGCGCGCTCTTCAGGCCGGTCAACGCTTCGTCGACGGCGTCTTCGGCTGGCTGCGTGTAGTTGAAAATCACGCCGGGATAGGTTTCGAGCTTCTTTTGCAGGTCCGCGGTCAGATCAGGTTTGGTGCGGATCGATCCCTGCGACCATACCTTGTCCTTGTACGGCCGCAGGCCGACGTAGAATTCGCAATTGAAAAATCCGGTGGGATCGGTGCCGTCATCCGGACGTCCCAGTTCCGAACCAACCTCCGTCACCTGCGGATAAGACATCAGGATGTTGCGGATTTGCGGCGCGAACTTCGCGGCTTCCTCAAAGGAGATCGTGTAGGGCATGGTGGCGCGGACCCACAGCGCGCCCTCATCGAGGTGCGGCATGAATTCACCGCCGATGTAGGGAATCAACAGCAGCGTCGCGCCGAAAATAATCGTCGCGGCGATCATCGTGGTTTTCGGATGGTCAAGGCACCAGTCAAGTTCACCGGCGTAAATTCCTTTTACCCATTCATACGGCTTGTTGACAACTTCCTTTATGCCGCTCTTAAACCAGTACGAAGCGAGCACCGGCACGAGTGTGAGGGTAAAGATCAGCGAGCGAGAAGGGCGTAGGACATCGTCTCAGCCATCGGAACGAACAGCTTTCCGGAAGGGCCGGTTAACGCGTAAATGGGCAGGTATCCGGCGAGAATGACCGCGACCGAATAAAAGATTGGCCGGTCCACATCCCGCGCAGCCGCGGCGATGACTTCGTGCAATTTGTAATCCTGCCCGGCGCGTTCGGCGAGTTCGCGATAAATATTTTCCATCATCACCACGGTACCGTCGATGATGATTCCGAAATCGATCGCACCGATAGAGAGCAGGTTCGCCGGCACGCCGCGGCCGTGCAGCAAAATGAATGCGAAAAGCAGGCTGAGCGGAATGGTCAACGCGACGATGATGGCCGCTCGAACGCTGACCAAAAAAAAGATCAGCACGACCAACACCAGCGCCATGCCCACCAGCATGTTGTGTTCGACGGTGTCAATCGTGAGCCGCACCAGATCGCTGCGGTCGTAATACGGCCGGACCTTTACATCCGGCGGCAGGATCCCGTGATTTAGTTCCTCGGTCTTTTTTTCCACGCCCTTCAGCACGTTTTGCGTCTGCTCGCCGCGCAGCATCATGATGACGCCTTCGACGGCGTCGTCATTCTTCTGAAAGCCGAATTCGCCGAGCCGCGGCGCGCTTCCGATGGTCACCTCGCCGATATCGCGAATGCGAACCGGAGTGCCATTATTGTTGGCGACGACGATATTTCCGATGTCCGCCACATCGGTTACCAGGCCCAGGCCGCGCACGTAGAAAAACTGCGAGCCCTGCGAGTAAAAGCCGCCGCCGGCGTTGGCGTTATTCGCGTTCAGCGCCGCCACCACCTGGGGAACGGCAATGTGGTAGCTATAGGTCTTCGCCGGGTCAAGCAGAACCTGATATTGCATCACCGTGCCGCCGAATCCGGAATCGTCGGCCACGCCCGGAACCGACTTGTAGGCGCGCTCGATCACCCAATCCTCAAGCGTTTTCAGTTCCTGCGGACTGCGATCGGGACTTTCGATGACATAACGGTAGACCAGGCCTGACGGACTCGACAGTGGCGACAGGCCGGGCGCGACTCCCGTGGGCAGTTGCACGTCGGCAAGCCGTTCGAACACCACCTCCCTGGCGAAATAATCGTCGGTCTTTTCCTGGAAAGTCATCCTGACGTCCGACAGGCCGTAGAGCGAAATCGATCGCACCACTTCCATGTGCGGCACGCCATTCATTTCCACTTCGATCGGCAGTGTCACGAGCCGTTCGATTTCCTCGGCCGCGTGGCCCGGCCACTGCGTAATCACCTCGACCATCGGCGGAGACAAGTCCGGATAGGCATCCACTGGCATGAGCTGGAACGACAACGCGCCCGCGACCGTTACGAGCACCACCAGCATCAGCACCAGGAAGCGCTGGCGTAGAGCGAATTGGACGAAATGATGAATCATAATTGCGTGTGCCCCTCCGCTCAGCGTTGCAGCGAATTCTGAAATTGCAGGAACAGGCTGCCGTCTCCCACGATTTTGTCGCCGGCCTGCAGTCCGGCGGTGATCTGTGTTTTTCCGCCCTGGCTTTCGCCGAGCGTTACCATGCGCCTGGCGAATTGGTTGCTGGCGGTCTGAAGGTAGACGTAAGGCATGTTGTCGCTGTCGCGCAGCACGGCGGCATCGGGAACCATCAGCGCATTTGAAATGACGCCGGCGCGAACATCCGCCGTGACGTACATGTCCTTCTTCAGGCGTTCGCCGGGATTGGCGGACTCGATGCGCGCCTGCAGCGTCCGCGTGGTTGGATCCAGGGCCGGCGCAACGTACTGGATTTTTCCGCGCACCTGTCCCGGGTAGGTTTCGTTTTCAATGGAGACTTGGTCGCCGACGTGCACGTAGGCCACGTCATTTTGATAAATATTCACCAACACCCAGACGCTGCTCATGTTTGACAGCGTGAAACATTGCGTGCCTCCCGGCTGCAGCAGTTGTCCGGGCGAGCACAGGCGCTCAACGATTTCGCCCGCCATGGGCGAAAGCAGCGCCACCTCCGACGTGACTGGCTTGGTCACCAGGTCGTCGGGGTGGAGATGCCCAGGATGCGGATGGCTTGTTCGCTGGATTGCAGATCGGCATCTGCCTGCGCACGCGTCGACTCCGCTTGCTCCAGGTCCGCTTCGGCGATGGCTTTGTGCGCGTACAGGTCCTGGTCGCGCTTATAAAATTTGTCCGCCAGCTGATAAGCGTCGCGCGCTTTGACGTAGGCGGACCGCAGCAGCGAATAATCCGGGCTGGTGACGTAAAGCAGCGGCTGGTCTTTTTTCACCTGCTCGCCCGGCGTGACCATGATGCGGCTTACCGGACCTCCCACCTGGGAGATCACCGGCGTCGTCAGGAAGGCGTTATACGCCACAACGCCGGGAAGGCGCAGAGTGCGCGTCAAAGGTGCTTGAGTGACCGCGTAAACCTGAATGTGCGAGATCTGCTCCGGCGGCAGGGTGAACAGTTCCGCTTTGCTCGCCGCGCTTTCGGTGGTGGAGAATGAGGTCAACTTGCCGGCCTGTTCGTTCGAAGCGCCGCATCCGGCGAGTCCGAGGGCCAGCAGTATCGCCCCGCCATAGAACGGCGACATTCGCCGGCGTGAATTTCGAAGTTCGCGTGCGTCGCTCATTTTCATGGCAAGCTCCTGGTGCCTACGGCCTGTCGCAACTGCTCGAGTGAAACCATGTAGCCGGCCAGCGCCTGCCGATAGGCAAGCTGGGTCGCGCGATAGCTGCGCTCGGCATCGAGAAAATCGAGCAAACTGGCAGCTCCGCGCTGGTAGGCGGGGGTTGCCGACAACGGCGGCGCCTACCAGCGCGGGGCCGCCAGCTTGCTCGATTTCCTCGATGCCGAACGCAGTTATCGCGCGACCGAGCTTGGCGTATCGCAGGCGCTAGCCAGCTACATGGTTTCTCTCGAGCAGTTACGCCAAGCCGTAGGCACCAGGAGCTTGCCATGAAAATGAGAGATCGGTCACGTCGCAATTTCCAAAAACGCGCCGGGTCGCCATTATTTGGCGTTGGCGCTGCTGCGCGCCGTAATCGCCGGATGCGGCGGTCGAACGAGCAGGCCGGCAAGATGACGTCGTTTTCGACCACCGAGAGCGCGGCAAACAAGGCGGAACTGTTCTCGGTCCCTGCCGACCAGATGTCGCACATTCAGATTTATGCAGTCGCGAAGGCGCCTCTTGGTGCGTACTCTGCGGCTTACCGGCGCCGTTGCATACAACGCCTTCCAGACGACGCCGGTGATCACGCAGGTAGGCGGTCCGGTGAGTCGCATCATGGTCGCTCCGGGCGAACAGGTGAAGCCGGAGCAACCGATGCTATACGTAACCAGCCCGGATTATTCGCTGCTGCGCTCGGCCTATCTGAAAGCGCGGGACGCTTATGCAGCTCGCCGACCGCTTTTACAAGCGCGCGCAGGATCTGTATGCGCACCAAGCCATCGCCGAGGCCGATCTGGAGCAAGCCGAATCGACGCGCAGCCAGGCGCAGGCCGACCTGGAATCCAGCGAGCAAGCCATGCGCGTGCTGGGCATTTCCGAATCCGGATGACCTGATCGACAAGACCGCCCGCGCCGAGGTGGCGCTTGCTGGCGCCCTGGCCGGCGAAGTCGTCGAGCGGCTCTGCTCGCCCGGCCAATTGCTGCAGGCCGGCGGCACGCAATGCTTCACGCTTTCGGACATGAGCAGCGTGTGGATGCTCGTCAATATCTATCAAAATGACGTGCCGTACGTGCACGTCGGCGACGAAGTGACCATCGAGAACGAAGCTTATCCCGGCACAGATGCGCGGCAAAATCCAATACGTCGCTCCCGCCCTGGATCCCACCACGCGCACGCTGCAGGCGCGCATCGAAGCCGCCAATCCCGGCGAGCGGCTGAAGAAAGACATGTACGTCACGGCGCTGGTGCGTGCGGGCGTGATTCCCAACGCCTTGACCGTGCCGGACGCCGGCGGTGCTGCGCGACGCGCAAAACATGCCCTACGTCTACGTGCAAACCGGCCAACAACCAGTTTGCCCGCCGCGATGGTGACGCTGGGCGAAAGCCAGAACGGCAAAACGCAAGATCGACCTCCGGATTGCAGGCCGGCGACCACGTCGTCGGAGACGGCAGCCTGTTCCTGCAATTCCAGAATTCGCTGCAGCGCTGAGCGGGGAGCACACGCCCAATGATTCATCATGTCGTTCAATTCGCTCTCCGCCAGCGCTTCCTGGTGCTGATGCTGGTGGTGCTGGTGATCGTCGCGGGCGCGCTGTCGTTTCAGCGCATGCCCGTGGACGCCTATCCGGATCTTTCGCCGCCCATGGTGGAAGTCATCACGCAATGGCCGGGCCATGCCGCCGAAGAAATCGAGCGGCTGGTGACTCTGCCGATCGAAGCTGCAGATGAATGGCGTGCCGCACATGGACGTGATGCGCTCGATTTCGCTCTACGGCCTCTCCGACGTGATCATGACGTTCGAAGAAAACACCGACAACTATTTCGCCGCGACAGGTGGTATTCGAGCGGCTGGCCGAAGCGCAGCTGCCCACCGGCGTGACGCCCAGCCTGTCGCCGCTATCCAGCCCTCGGGCCTGGTCTATCGCTACGTCATCGAAAGTCCCGGATCGCAGTCCGCAGGAACTGAAGACGCTTCGAAGATTGGGTCATCGAGCGCGCCTACAAGTCCGTTCCGGGCGTGGCCGACGATTCCGGCTTCGGCGGCACGGTGATGCAATACCAGGTGCTGCTCGACCCGGCGAAGATTTACAACTACCACATCGCCGTGACCGCAGGTGATGGCCGCGCTGGCCGCGAACAACGCCAACGCCGGCGGCGGCTTTTACTCGCAGGGCTCGCAGTTTTTCTACGTGCGCGGCCTGGGCCTGGTGACAAGACCGAAGACATCGGCAACATCGTCGTCGGCAACAATAATGGCGTGCCGGTGCGCATTCGCGACATCGGCGAAGTCACCATCGGCAACGCGCCGCGGCTGGGCGAATTCGGCTTCGAGAAGAATGACGACGCGGTCGAAGGCGTCATCCTGATGCTGCGCGGCGAGCAGACGCAGAATGTGCTCAAGCGCGTGGAAAAGAAAACCGAGGAGTTGAATAACGGCATATTGCCGCCGGATGTGAAGATTCGGCCGTTCTACGATCGCAGCGACCTGGTGCGGCTGACCATCGACACGGTGGAAGCACAACCTGTGGCGCGGCATGAGCTGGTTCTGATCGTCTTGATTTTTTTCCTGGTCAGCGTGCGCGCGGCCGTCATCGTGGCGCTCACGATTCCGCTCAGCCTGCTCTTCGCATTCATTTTTCTGCACGGGCGCGGCGTCCCGGCCAATCTGCTTTCCATCGGCGCCATCGATTTCGGCATCATCATCGACGGCACCGTGGTGATGATGGAAAATATTTATCGCGAACTCGGCCGAACGCGCACGGGCAGGAATACAAACTGCATGAAGTCATCGTCGCGGCGGCGCACGACGTGGACCGGCCCATCTTTTATTCCATCGCGGTCATTCTTGCCGGATACCTTCCGATCTACGCGCTCACCGGCCCGTCGGGCAAGCTTTTCGTCCCATGGCCGAGACCATGTCCTACGCGCTGCTGGGCTCGCTGATTTTCACTCTCACGTTCGTGCCGGTGCTCGCCTCGTACTGGTTCAATCACGGCGTCAAAGAGAAGTCAACGCCGTTTACGAATGGGTCAAGGGAATATGTACGCCGGAACTCGATTGGTGCCTGGATCATCCGAAAACTCACGATGGTCGTTGCGACGATCATTTTCGGCGCCACGCTGCTCCTGGTGCCCTACATCGGCGGCGAATTCATGCCGCACCTCGATGAAGGCGCGCTGTGGATGCGCGCCACAATGCCGTACACCATTTCATTCGAGGAGGCCGCCAAATTCGCGCCGCAAGATGCGCAAGATCCTGATGTCGTATCCGCAGGTGACCGAGGTGGGCTCGGAACTCGGCCGTCCCGATGACGGCACGGATCCTACTGGATTCTTCAACTGCGAGTTTTACGTCGGGCTCAAGCCGTACAAGGACAAGGCCTGGCGCAGGGAACATCCACAACAAGGCCGGAGCTGACCGCGGATCTGCAAAAGAAACTCGCAGCCTATCCCGGCGTGATTTTCAATTTCACGCAGCCGGCCGAAGACGCCGTGGACGAAGCGCTGACCGGCCTGAAGAGCGCGCTCGCCGTGAAAATCTACGGCCACGATCTGCAGGTGCTGGAGAACAAGGCCGTCGAGATCAAGCGCGTGCTTCAGCAGGTTCCCGGCTTCACCGAGCTGACCGTCGTTCGCGAATTGGGCCAGCCCAGCGTGCAAATTGATGTGGATCGCGAAAAGATCGCCCGCTACGGCATCAACGTGTCCGACGTGGAAGGCGTGATTCAGGCCGGCGTGGGCGGGCAGGCAGCGACGCAAGTGATTCAAGGCGAGCAGTTGTTCGATTTGGTGGTGCGCATGAAGCCGGAGTACCGCTCCAGCACGCACGAGATCGGCAATTTGCTGGTGCCCACTCCTTCTGGCCAGCAGGTGCCCATTTCGGAACTGGCCAAGATTCAGCCAGGGCAATGGCGCTTCGTTCATCTACCGCGAAAATAATTCCCGCTATATCGGCGTGCAATTCAGCATCGAGGGCCGCGACCTGGCGCGGGCGGTGAACGACGCGCAGAAAGCAGTGAAGCAATCGGTGATATTGCCGCAGGGATACACGCTCGACTGGGGCGGCGAGTACAGCGAATACGTCGCCGCGCGGCAGCAGTTCGCCATCATCGGTCCTTTGGCCGTTTTGCTGATTTTCATGATCCTGTTCGCGCTGTACGGAAACTTCAAATTTCCGGTGACCGTGGTGATCGGGCGTGGTGATGACGGAGCCGGTTGGGCCCTGATCGCCCTGAAACTGACGCACACGCCATTCAGCGTCAGCTCGGTCTTGGGCCTGCTGGCGCTGATGGGCGTGTCAGTGGAAACCGCCGTCATCCTGGTGTCCTACATCAACAAGCTGCGTCTGGAAAACCATGACATTCGCACGGCAACGCGCGAGGCCGCTTGTTGCGGCTGCGGCCCATCATGATGACGGCTTTGGTGGCCTGCCTGGGATTGCTTCCGGCGGCGCTTTCCACGGGAATCGGCTCGGATACGCAGAAGCCGTTCGCCATCGTGATCGTCGCCGGGCTGATTTCGCGGCTGTTCCTCGGATTCTTCGTAAATCCGGTGCTGTATGAAATGGTGGCCAAAGAGGGAGACGTTCTGCAAGTGTAAGCGCAACGGCGCGCTATACAAACGCAGGCGAGCAGCTGTTACTTTCCGGCGGTGGACGCCACAATGAACTTTACTCGGTTTTCATATCGAGTTAGCCTTGATCGTCCTGGTTCGATTCTATTGCAATGACCGTGCGGAAAACAGTTCGACTTCTCGGGGTTTCAGTGGCGCTCCTCGCGCTGCTGGCATTTTCCACCGTTGTCGTCAGCGACTTCGACTGTCACAACGCAGCGGACGATGCGCGGTGTCCTTACTGCCACTTGTCCCATCAGGCTCCTCCGGAGCCTGAACTTACACAGTGCGTTTCCGTCCTCGAGCCAATCGCATTTCTGCCTTCGCCGGGAGACGTCGCTTCGGTCGTTCTTCCTGTTTTCTCGCAAACCGCTCCACGCGCACCTCCTGTCTAAAGCCTCTCCTTGCTGAAACCACCCACTGTTTCGCGGCCTCGCGTAGGGTAGCGCGGAGGTCCTTTATTTATTTTCCTCCAGCATCTGCCCAATCGGCCTCGCACTGCGAGATTCGAGGAGACGCCATGACAGGATCGACGCAATGATTCTTCGAAAGAGTATCCGCCTTCTTGTCGTTTCACTGTCGCTGATTGCGCTGCTGGTTTTTGCCACCGGTGTCGTCAGTGACTGGAACCACTCCAATTCCACGAACGACCAGCAGTGCCCGTATTGCCATATGGGCCATCAGGCGCCGGCGCAGTTGGAAGTTGCGCGGACGATTTTGTTACTGAAGCGGGTCGCTTCGTTGCCGCCATCAGAGAATAGTGTCCCGGTCGCCGCGCCGCTCGTTTCGCAGACGTCTCCCCGTGCGCCGCCCCCCGCCTTCTGATTCAACGATTTGACGGATTTGGCCTCGATCCATCCACGGAATTGCTGGCTCCGCGTAGGGTAGCGCGGACGCCTTGCACTTATTTGATCCCAGCATCTGCCCTCACCGCCCGATGGGCTGCAACTTAAAGGAGACGCAATGATCCGCAAGCTTTCCACCGTCATATTGTTCTTGCTGTGTTGCTTGGTGTTCAGTTGCCCGCAGGCCGTTTTCGCTCAAAATTCGGGTGGAATTTCCGGCACGGTCACGGACGCGACTGGCGCCGTCGTGCCGAAGGCAACGGTCAAAATTCATAATCCCGTCAGCCAATACGACCGATCGACAACCACCGATACTTCCGGGGATTTCAGCTTCGCCAACATCCCTTTCAATCCCTATCACCTGACAGTCACTTTGTCCGGGTTCAATACCTTTTCGCAAGACGTGGACATTCGATCCACCGTGCCGGCGAATCTGAAAATCGTCCTGAACGTCGCCGGCGCGACGAGTTCGGTGACGGTCGAGGCTTCCGGAGCGGATCTGGTCGAAACCGAGCCAACGTATCACACCGACGTGGACCGCGAACTGTTCGACAAGCTTCCCATTGAGAGTGCATCGTCTCAAGTCAGTTCTCTCGTCACTCTGGCCACTCCGGGAGTTGCCGCGGATTCGAACGGGCTCTTTCACGGACTCGGTGACCATGCATCCAACTCGTTTTCGGTGGACGGCGAGCCTATCACCGATCAGCAAAGCAAAGTGTTTTCCAACCAGATTCCTGAGGATTCTATTCAATCCCTGGAGGTCATCTCGGGAGCGCCTCCCGCAGAGTACGGCGGGAAAACCAGCCTGGTTATTGTAGTAACCACTCGTTCCGGATTAGGCGTTACGGAGCCTCACGGCGAAGTCACAGCGTCTTACGGTAGTTTCGGTTCCCCTAGCGGAGGGTTCGATCTGGGCTTCGGCGGACAGAGTATCGGCAACTTTATTTCCGTTAGCGGTCTGAACACCGGACGGTTTCTCGATGGCCCGGAGCTGGCGATTCTGCACGACCACGGCAATGAACAGAACATTTTCGACCGTGTCGATTTAAAACCTTCCCAAGCCGATTCCATCAGCCTGGACTTCAACTACAGCAGATCCTGGTTTCAGACTCCAAATTCCTGGGACTCGCAGAACGTGACAGGTTGGACTTTCCTCTCGGCTACACCGGTGTGCCCGCCCGGGCAACTCGGCTCCTGCGGCGGACTTGGACCGAATGGTCAGCCAGTCGGGCCCCAGGATCAGCGCTCCAAAATTGGAACATTCAATATCTCACCGACATGGACCCGCGTACTCAATAATGAATCCGTGTTCACCTTCGGGGGATTTGTGAGGCGTGACCAATTCAATTATTACCCGAGCGCGAACCCTTTCGCCGACCAAACACCCGGGCTGCAACTCATTACGGAAGCTCAGAGCCGTAGCCTGACGGATGCCGGCCTTCGGACCAGCTATTCCTATGTCAAAGGAATCCATAACATCAAGGCCGGAGTCACCTACGAGCATGAGTTCCTCACGGAAAATGATAATCTCGGTATCGTCGATCCGACGGTGAATCCTGTTTGTCTGAACCTGGATGGCACCCCCAACACCAACCCAGCGATTACAGATCCGGCCCAATGCACCGGCGCGCTCTCGCCAAACACAGCCGTAAACAATACTGCGTTAGGAGCCACCGTCGGACCATTCATTCCCCTTCTGGGCTGCTATGACTTGACTAGAACTGCTGCGCTGCCCGTTTCCGACGGTTGTTCTGCGGGCCAGACCACGAGCAGCTCAGACCTGTTTCACGGTCACACCGATATCAAGGAAACCGCGCTTTTCGTGCAAGATTCCATGACGGTCCACAATTGGAATTTTAACCTCGGGTTGCGGGCTGACATTTACAACGGACTCTCCAGCGCCAAACAATTGGAACCGCGGCTTGGAATTGCGTACAGCGTCAAGCCAACAAACACCGTACTCCGCGTTTCCTATGCGCGCACGATGGAAACTCCATTCAACGAAAACCTGATTATCGCCAGTACCGGCTGCAATGACCCCGTGATCTTCGACATTCAGGCCTCTGTGCCCGGTGGTCAGTGCGTCTCCTCGTCGGTTCCGCCGCTTAGGCCCGGCAAACGCAATGAATTTCATGCCGGCCTCGAACAGGCATTCGGAAAGTTCTTGGTTATAGATGCTGAATACATCTGGAAATACACCACTCGCGCTTTCGATTTCAGCGTCCTCGGAAACACGCCGATCTTTTACCCGATCGAATGGGCAAGCTCAAAGATTCCTGGCTACGCCATTCGTGCGAGCGTCCCCGAATTCCATGGTTTAAGCGCCTATGTGGTCATGTCCAGCGTTGCCGCTCGGTTTTTTGCTCCGCAAGTCAGCGGAATCGGGGCTACGCCGGGGGCAGCAGGAGGGGTGTTCCGCATCGACCACGATGAAAATTTCAATCAGACGACCCACGTGCAATACCAACCGTTCAAGAAGTTTCCTTGGGTTGCCATGAACTGGCGCTATGACAGCGGGCTAGTGGCCGGGGCCTTGCCGTGCGCCGGGGGGAATTGCGCCAACGGTCCGGCTGGAATCAACGGCCAAGGTTCCTCAAACGTGGTGGATGCTTCGGGGCTCACCCCGGACCAGCAATTTGAAGCCGGTCTCTTCTGTGGCACCGTCTTCGCGACACCAACCACACCGATCGGCTCATCTCTCGGCGCGAATCTGTGCCCAGCAACAAGTTACGGGTCCAGATATCTGAAAATTCCCGCTCCCGACACCGAGGACGACGACCACAATCCCCCGCGCGTTGCATCCCGCAGCCTGTTCGACGTGTCGCTGGGCGACGACAATATTTTCAACAAGGACCGGTACAAGTGGAGCATCCGGCTCACCGCCATCAATATCACGAATAAACAAGCCGTGTATAACTTCCTTTCCACCTTTAGCGGCACGCACTACGTGACCCCGCGCGCCTTTACCGCCGAACTCGGTTTCCACTTCTAAATAGCCTCCGGAAGGGCTGGCCGATCCGAAATATTCGGCTGGCCCTTCCGGGAATGTATCGAAGCATTTACTCCTGAGAGAAAGTCCTTTTTGTAGCGGGGATTAGGGTGATGCCGAAACCACTAGGCTACAAATACCGCGACGCGAAAAAGCTGGAGGATCGCCGATTCCGCGCTGTTGCGAGATTCAAGAGCGGCGAATCCGCCGCGTCCATCGCCCGCTCGCTGGGCGTCTGCGTGCAATCAGTTCAGCGATGGGTCCTCTGCTACCGCTTGCATGGCGACGACGGTTTGCGCCGTCGTGCGAAGACCGGCCCCCGCCCCAAGCTGCGGCGCGAAAAGTTGATCCGTCTCCGCAGACTTCTCGCGCAGGGCCCTTCGGTCCACGGATTTGATACGCCTGTGTGGACCACCGAGCGCGTCGCCGATTTAATATGGCGGCGCTTTCGCGTCCGGTATTCCCGCGACTATGTCAAGCACCGACTGCTACCCGGCTTGGGATGGAAATGGCACAAGCACACCTGGCTGCCCGTCCGACCGACGTGAATCGCATACCCCGACAAAGCCTTCAGAAACCACGTCACGTGCTTTCCGGTGCCAACCGGGAAGATTTGCTAGAATGAAATCTGGAGTTGGCCTGCAACGCAGGTGACGGACGCGACGATCTTTTGAACCAATACTGGACCCCCGGGTACCCGAGTCAGACGGCCCGTGTGCACGTCCCGCGGCGGACTTCGGTTCGCTGTGGGAAAGCCTAACGGTCGGCGCAGGGCGCCCACTTTTTACCGGAGGTTCAGGATCGAGCTCCGCACGGCGAAGTGGACCGCTCCATTTTTTGTGGAACCACCGGTGACACCTAGACGTATCTGTCGAGGGACTTCAGGTCTCGGAAATCTTCCGAGCCTGATAAAGAGAGCCAATGAAAATTCTGTTTATCGGCGACATTGTCGGCTCGCCGGGCCGGGATATTGTGGTCGGCCGCCTGGCCGACATTGTCGAATCGCGCCAGATTGACCTGGTAATCGCCAATGGCGAAAACTCAGCCGCGGGATTCGGCATCACGCCACGGATCGCCGAACAGCTATTCGCGTCAGGCATCGAAGTTCTGACCGGTGGCAATCACATCTGGGACCGCAAGGAAATCCTGGAATACATCTCACAGCATCCCCGTCTGGTACGGCCGGCAAACTTCCCGGAAGGCAATCCCGGCTCAGGCCTGTATGTAGGCACGGCGCGCAATGGCGTGCCCTATGCCGTCATCGACCTGCAGGGCCGGGTGTTCATGTCCTCAAATGATTGTCCCTTCCGGGCAGCCGATCGGGAGCTTGCCCGCATCCCAGCAGATGTCCGCGTGATCTTCGTGGACATTCACGCAGAAACTACGAGCGAAAAGGAAGCCATGGGGTGGTATCTGGACGGGCGTGTGTCAGCGGTGATCGGGACGCATACCCATGTGGCTACCGCCGATGAGCACGTGCTGCCGGGCGGGACTGCGTTTCAGACCGACGTGGGGATGACCGGCCCGCACAACGGCGTCATCGGCATGGACAAGACCGCGATCTTGCGCCGTTTTCTTGACGGCCAGCCGGCGCGGTTTGAGGTGGCCACCGGCGACATCCAGATGAATACCGTTTTGATTGACGTGGACGAAACCACCGGGCACGCCCGCGGCATCGAACGCCTGCGCTTCCGCATCGACTGAGGCGAATTGATCATGCAGCATTGGCATTCCGTACGCGCCGCAGCAGCATTGGCTGCCGCGCTGGCTTTTTGTTCCATCCCTGTGCTGGCGCAGGAACCCTACCAGTACGAAAGTGATCTGGTCGCCAAGCGGCAAATTTACGCCACGGTGAGCGCGGGTTTCCGCGAAATCCGCCGCGGGCCCAATGGAAATTATTATGTGCTCACCGCCCCCGCCGGGGCCGTGTTCGTCTACGGGCCCTCGGGGCAACGCATAGGAGAGGTCCCCACGTCCGCCGCGGCTGCGGCAAAAGGCGCCGCGCTTGTCTACGGTGAATCGTTTGACGTCGACCACGACGGCCGCGTCGCCGTGTGTGATCGCGGCGCCAAAGCCGTAAAAATTTATTCGCCGAGCGGAGTGCTCACCGCCACGATTCCCATGGCCGTGCCTGTCTCCGTCGTATTTCTTCCGGGAGATGAAATTGCCGTAGCCAGTCCCGAAGCAGAACATCTCGTTACCGCTTATGATCTCCAGGGAAAAATGGTTCGCGATTACGGCGATCGCGAAGAGATTGCCGACCGCGCCGACATCAACACGCAGGTCAACTTCGGCCATCTCGATGTCGATGAGATGGGCAATAACTATTTTTCGTTCGACAACCTGCCTGAGCCCACGGTGCGCAAATTTGACCGCGTCGGTTACCTGGCCATGGAAATTTCGCTCAAGACCCTGGAATTTGAGCCGGCTGCCCAGGCGGCCCGCAAGGCTATTGCCCGTTCGGAGAATACCGAGAATAGTATCCCCTCGCTGCACCGCATTATCAGCGCCGTTGGCGTGGATCCCCAGACGCAGGAGCTGTGGATTTCCATAGGCACGCTGCTGATGCGCTTCGATAAGGACGGCCAGAGAGTGTCGAGTTTCCGGACGTATTTGCCGCATGGGGGCCGCCTTGAGCCATCCCAGATCCTGGTGGAAGCCGACCGATTGCTGATGGGGGCTGATCCCCAGGGCATCTACGAATTCCCGAAACCGAAAAAACTTCCACAATGAATTTACCTGTCCGTAATCATCCCGTGTCACCCTGATTATCCCTTTAACTCCGGCGATAAGGCGGAAAGCCGGACACCTTCCGTGTCAGCCACGCGAAAATACAGGAACTCATGTAGGACTTAGAGGAAAGTCTTTTGCTTTGTGTGAGATAGATTGTTGTGGAAAAGCTGTGAATGTTCTGTGGGAGGACGACGGGTGGGCGCAAAATTTCCCCTTGCCGGGTAGCGAACCTTCAGCGAGAATCCACCCTCGTCTTAGGAAGAGCAGTCTCGCAACTGGCACCCCCTGGACGCCGTGACGCGAATACGAACCAAGCGGACCGAGTGGCAAGGCCCATCTTGGGCCTATCGGACGAAGGGGCGAAGGTCACGGGGTCAACCCAGAAACTGACTGCAGCCACAACAGGCTCTTGTGGTTGTGTTTTCCACAGTATTTCCACAGTTGTGGAAATAGCTGGCTCGGAAGTTTTTCGCAATTTTTGAGGTTCTGAAGGCATGAATTCTTGGGAAAAGATTTTGCAGCACATGGAGCGGCGGGTAAACCCGCACAGTTTTGCCACCTGGTTTCGCCCTACGCGTCAGGAAGGAACGGAAAACGGCAAGCTCGTTGTTCGCGTCCCCTCGCGGATCTTCCGCAAGCGGTTGACGGAAACTTATGGCGAGTTATTGCAGGCCGTTCTGGCGGAAGTGGGCATGAGTGATACCCATCTCGATTTTCTGTGCTCGGAAAATGAGCCCCTGCCCGGCGCGGTAAATCCGGGAAACCCACTGAAGCAGACACGCCTGGATTTCGATTCCGTCGATCATCAACTGAATCCCCGCTATCAATTTGATTCGTTCGTGGTAGGCGCATCGAATCAGTTCGCGCACGCCGCGGCCCGGGCAGTCGCCGAACAGCCTTCGAAGGCTTACAATCCGCTGTTTCTATACGGCGGCGTGGGCATGGGCAAGACGCACTTGATGCAGGCGGTTGGACACCTGATCAAGAAGCGCAACCCGGCCGCCCGGCTTACCTACATCAGCGCGGAAAAATTCACCAATGAAGTGATCAACTCGCTGCGCTTTGACCGCATGATCGGATTCCGCGATCGCTTTCGGTCCGTGGATGTCCTTCTGGTGGACGATATCCAGTTCATCGCCGGCAAGGAACGCACGCAGGAAGAATTCTTTCACACCTTCAACGCTTTGTATGACCTGCAACGGCAGATCGTCATCAGTTCCGATTGCCCGCCAAAGGAAATTTCCGCCATTGAAGAACGCCTGCGCTCGCGCTTCGAATGGGGTCTGATCGCGGACATTCAGCCGCCCGATCTTGAAACCAAGATCGCAATCCTGCAGAAAAAAGCGGAGAACGAGCGCGTCATGATTCCCGACGACGTCGCCGAATACATCGCCCGCGCCATCAAGTCCAACGTGCGCGAGTTGGAAGGCGCGCTGACGCGGCTCATCGCCTATGCATCGCTGACCGGTTCCATTTTGAACCTGGTGACCGCCCAGCAAGTGTTGCGCAACATCATCGCCACGCAGGAAAAGCGCATCACCATCGATCTGATCCAGAAAAAAGTCGGTGAACAATTCGGCCTCCGCGAACAGGACTTGAAAGTTCGCTCCAACACTAAAGCCATCGCGTTTCCGCGGCAGGTGGCTATGTATCTGGTGAAGCAGTTGACCTCCGCGTCGCTGCCGGAAATCGGCCGCCAGTTCGGCGGCAAACACCACACCACCGTCCTGCACTCGATCAACAAGATCGACGCCCTGCGCCGCAGTGACAAGGACCTGAACCGCACCATCAATAAGCTGATGGATTCGTTCGGCTGATCCTCAATTTAATTTTAATGCGCCTGTTTTTTCCCAAACGCCCCGATTCCTCAGGGCGTTTTTTTTTGCATTGAGCAGCACAGCCACTCTTGGCTGTGCAGTTTCGTAGGCTGCTCGTTGAAATGCGGCGTTCCTTGAGTTGACCGTGGCAAAAACCGCACAGCCAAGAGTGGCGGTGCTACTGGGATCGAATCCGTCGAGTAACGACGGCTTGGAATCCGATTGTTGGCCTTGTTCAAATCCTGCGCATAAAACTGTGTTGAACCTGTGCAACAATCGCAATGGCTGAGGAAAAATATAAACGCATCAGGCTCTGCAGGCGGATCAGCGCCGATTTATCCTCTCAATCCTCGATTCCCGCTTTAGGGAATTCACAGGCGCAACGCATCCCTGCCGCGCGTTGCTCGTCTTTTCCTCATTTCCACAGCGACGACTACTACTACGGTCTTTATCCTTCCTATAAAACAGGTTAGAGTAGCTTTTCACAGTAGCAGTAGTGTTTGTGCCCTTTCCGCGGAGGAAATCCAGCAATGGAATTCAGTGTAAAAAAGTTTGACCTGCTCCAGGAGCTCAGCCTGACGCAGGGAGTCGTCGAGCGGAAAACCACCATTCCAATTCTTGGCAATATACTTTGCGAAGCCTCCGGCAATCAAATCACGCTGACGGCCACCGACCTGGAGCTGTCCATCCGCACGTCGTGCGAAGCCAAAGTAAAAAAAGAAGGTGCCGGAACCATCCCTGCGAAAAAACTTCTGGAACTCGTGCGCCTCCTGCCCGAAGGCGAAATCCGTTTCAAGCTTCTCGAAAATCACTGGGTGCAGATTCTCGCCGACCGTAAGACTTACAAGATGGTCGGAATGGCGAAAGATAATTTTCCGGCGATCCCATCATTCCCTCATCCCATCGCGAAAATCCCGGCAAAAATACTGTCATCCCTGATCTCCCGGACGGCCTTCGCGATCTCCAATGAGGAATCACGTTACACGTTGAACGGCGCTCTGATGCTGCTGAAGCCGGAGACGATCACCATGGTGGCCACGGACGGCCACCGCCTGGCCGTAGCCGAGATCGATCACAAATTTGAAGGTTTGACCCGGGAAGTGCGTCCACTGGTCCCCAAGAAGGCCCTGGCTGAAGTACAGCGGCTGGCCAGCGAAGCGGGTGAAGACGCCGAAATCGAATTCGCGCTTGATGAGAGCCATCTTTTCTTTCGCGCCGGAGAACGCCTGCTGATTTCGCGAATGTTGACAGGACAATTCCCCAACTACGAAGCCGTCCTGCCGCGCGACAATAATCGAAAAGTGGTCATCGAACGCGGAGAATTAAACGACGCCGTAAAACGCGTCGCGCAACTCGCTGACACGCGCTCGCACGCCGTAAAACTTTCCGTCTCCAAAGAAGGCGTGGAAATTTCCGCCTCTAGTCCGGAGTACGGCGAAGCAAAAGAAACACTGGAAAAAGAGTTCACAGGTGAGCCGCTCTCCATCGGCTTCAACGCGCAATACATGATCGATTTCCTGGCCGCCGCCCCGGAAGGTCCCATCAGCCTGGAATTAAAAGACGAGCAATCCGCCGGACAAATGCGCCCGATGGCCGACGAAGCCTATCGCTACCGCTATGTCATCATGCCCATGCGGATTTGAACCATGCACTTTTAAACGCAAAATCGTTCAGTAAACAACACCCCAACTCTGCTGCCATTAGAATCTCTGTACCTCGCTGGCATATTGTTGTATTGAATTGAAAATAAAGGCGATAACCTGACGTTACTGGTTGGCTTCGGCTTGAGAAATCGTTGCGTTCAAGGTACAATGATTGAGGTCAGACGAACATTTAAATTTCCTCCAGTACGGCACGTCGGCCAGGCTCTCAGCGCCCTGATTTGCATGCCCGCGCCCTTCCCGGCAATTTGCGGGTTAGGGTAAACCGGACGTCTTGGAAAGCCTGGAGGAAGAAGTCTTCGCCGCGTCCGCTTCCGCTCGATCGGAATCCGGACGGGATGGAGCAAGAAACCCTTCGAGTCCCGGCAATGGGAAATCGCCGAGGGCCACAGGGTAAGGCGGCGGTCGATTCGATCGTTGCGAGTTGTCTAAAAGACAAGCTCGCCAGCAAAAATAACAGCGCCTTTTCCCTTCGGGTGCGGTCTCTTTAGGCTGAGGCTTCCTACCGAAGCCTACTTGGAGCCCGCCCGTAACCAGAATCCGCAGGAGCACGCAAACTATGGCAGAAAAAGCACCGGTGATAGGCACGGAAGTGGCAGGACACCGCTATGACGCGGCATCGATCAAGGTGCTGGGCGGTCTGGAAGCGGTGCGCAAACGTCCGGCCATGTACATTGGCTCGACGGGCGAGATGGGACTGCATCACCTGGTCTGGGAAGTGGTGGACAACTCCGTTGACGAAGCCCTGGCGGGATTTTGCGACGAGATCAATGTTGTGGTGCACGAAGATAACAGTGTCACCGTGACTGACAACGGGCGCGGCATTCCCGTCGATATGCATGCCACGGAAAAACGGGCGGCGGCGGAAGTCGTGATGACCGTGCTGCACGCCGGCGGAAAATTCGATAGCGACACGTACAAAGTTTCCGGCGGATTGCACGGCGTCGGCGTGTCGGTAGTGAACGCGCTGTCTGACTGGCTCGAGCTGGAAATCTGGCGCGAAGGGGAAGTGTGGGAACAGACCTACAACGAAGGCAAGCCGAAAGCGAAGCTGAAGAGCACCGGGAAAACGCGTAAGACCGGGACGAAAATTACGTTTCATCCCGATCCCACGATTTTTGAAGGCCACAAATACAGCTATGACATTCTGGCGCAGCGCCTGCGCGAACTCGCCTTCCTGAACAAGGGCCTGAAAATCACGCTGACCGATGAGCGCAGCGATAAATCCGCGGAGTTCCGTTTCTCCGGAGGCATCGCCGAATTCGTCAAGCACTTGAACAAGGGCAAGACAGTCCTCCACGATTCTCCGGTGTACATGGAAGGCAAGAAGGACACCGTCGAAATCGAAATCGCCCTGCAGTACAACGATACTTATACGGAGAATATTTATGCGTTCGCCAACACCATCAACACAGTTGATGGAGGAACGCACCTTTCCGGTTTTCGCTCGGCGCTGACGCGCACGATTAATAATTTCGCTTCCGCGTCCAACATGCTGAAGGAGCAAAAGGACGAAGTCACCATCACTGGCGATGATGTGCGCGAAGGGCTTGTTGCGGTAGTCTCCGTTAAATTGCCGCAGCCTCAATTCGAGGGCCAGACCAAGGGAAAACTGAACAGCGACATCAAGGGGCCGGTCGAGCAGCTCATCAACGAGCGCCTCGGCGAATATTTTGACAAGCACACTACCGTGGCGCGACGCATCGTCGGCAAGTGCATTGACGCCGCGCGCGCCCGCGAAGCTGCCCGCAAAGCGCGTGAGCTGACCCGGCGCAAATCCGCCATGGATTCCGGCGGCTTGCCGGGAAAACTCGCCGATTGCCAGGAACGCGATCCATCGCGCTGCGAGCTGTTCATCGTTGAGGGAGAATCCGCAGGAGGCTCAGCCAAGGGCGGGCGCGACCGGAAGTACCAGGCCATCCTGCCGCTGAAGGGAAAAATTCTTAACGTCGAAAAAGCGCGCTACGACAAGATGCTGGGGCACGAAGAAATTCGCGCCATCATCACCGCCCTCGGCGCGGGCATCGGCAAGGACGATTTCGACATCGCCAAGCTGCGCTATCACAAAATCATTCTGATGACCGACGCGGACGTCGACGGCAGCCATATCCGCACGCTGCTGCTCACGTTTTTCTTCCGCCACATGACCGAGCTGATCAAGCGCGAACACATCTACATCGCGCAACCGCCGCTGTATCGCGTGAAACGCGGCAAGATGGATCGCTATATCCGCGACGAAGATGAATTCAACCACGAACTGATGTCTCGCGCGACCGAAGATCACATCGTGAAACCCAAGGAAGGCGGATCCATCCAGGGCCCGGCGCTCACAAAGTTTCTGCTGAACGTGCAGGAATATGTTTCGGCGTCGGCCAAGATGGCCCGTAAACTCCGCGAGCCGGCGCTGGTCGATCTGCTGGCCGCCAGCGATTTCGAAAAGAAAACCGATTTCGAGGACAAAAAAGCCCTCGAAAAGCTGGCCAAGGCCATCGATAAGGCGAAACTCGACGTCGATTCGAAAATTGTCTACGACGAAGAGCATAGCCTCTATGACTTGCTGATTCCGGGCAACGCGGCGCGGCCCGGCGACAAAAAAATCAACTGGGCCTTCGCTTCGACACCCGAGTACAAGCGTCTGCGATCGTCCGCGAAACTGATCAGCGAATTCGATCATCCGCCCTTCACCGTGACGCGCAACGGCGACAAGGAAGTGAAGGAAAAAGCGTCGGACGTTCTGTCCTACATTCTGGAAGACGCCAAAAAAGATTTCACCATCACGCGGTTTAAAGGGTTGGGCGAAATGAACCCGGATCAGCTCTGGGAGACCACGATGAACGCCGAAACGCGCACGCTGCTCAAGGTGCGACTGGACGACGTAACCGCAGCCGAGGAAATTTTCTCGACCTTGATGGGCGAAAACGTGGAAAGCCGCCGCAAATTCATCGAGGAAAACGCGCTGGAAGTCGTGAATTTGGATATTTAGTTCGTCTTCCAAGAAGTTGGGCGGGGTCTGAGAGTTTTGTAGGGCAGGGCTTCAGCCTTGGCAAACGGTGGCGCCTCGTGGGATGCGAGGCTGCCTAATAATTTAAGATGATTTTCCAAATTTCCTGGACGACACTGCCCGGTCTGCGCGGCCTTTCGTGCTCGGAATTTCGCGCAATGCCCACAACCGCACCCGACAATGAACGCGGCGTGGCTGTGGAGTGCGCAAGCGACGCCGAGGGTGACGAGCTACTCGCGGAGCTCGAAGCGAAATTCGGGCCGCAACGGTTTCTGAATACCGCCGCCGCATTTGACGCGGTAAAAGATTACGTCTTCCTGCGAATGGCAAAGCGTTAGACGACAACGAAGGACGGAACGATGGCGGACGAACCAAAACAGTCACACATGATTCCGGTCGAAATTGAGGCCGAGATGAAGAAGTCGTACCTCGATTACGCGATGAGCGTGATCGTGGCGCGCGCAATACCCGATGTGCGCGACGGCTTGAAGCCCGTGCAGCGGCGCATTCTCGTCGCGATGAACGACCTGGGCCTGGCGTCCAATCGCGGCTACCGCAAATGCGCGAAAATCTGCGGTGACACGTCGGGCAATTACCACCCGCACGGCGAAGCCGTCATTTATCCGACGCTGGTGCGCCTGGCGCAATCGTTCAACATGCGTTACCCGTTAATCGACGGCCAGGGAAACTACGGCTCGGTCGATGGCGATCCTCCGGCGGCGATGCGGTACACCGAAGCGCGGCTGGCGAAAATCAGCGAGGAAATTCTCGCCGACCTGGAAAAAGAAACCGTCGATTTCATTCCCAACTTCGATCAAACGCGCGAAGAGCCCGTGGTACTGCCGTCGAAGGTGCCGAATCTGCTGGTGAACGGCGCCAGCGGCATCGCCGTCGGCATGGCCACCAACATCCCGCCGCACAACCTGGGCGAAATCATCGACGCCACGGTAATGCTGATCGACAAGCCGGACACCCCGCTCAAAGAAATCATGAAGCTGGTTCCCGGGCCTGATTTCCCGACCGGCGGATATATTTCCGGAGCGGAAGGCATCCTGAACGCGTACCGATCAGGGCGCGGCAGCCTCACGATGCGCGCCAAGGCCGCGATTGAAAGCGTGGGCAAGGATCGCGAGAACATCGTGATCACCGAAATTCCCTACCAGGTCAATAAATCGCGCCTGATTGAGCGCATCGCCGAACTGGTGCAGACCAAGAAGATCGAAGGCATCTCCGACGTGCGCGACGAATCGGACCGTGATGGCATGCGCATGGTGATTGAGATCAAACGCGGTGAAGAGCCGAAGATTATTCTGAACCACCTGTACAAGCTTACGCAGATGCAGGAATCGTTCGGCATGATTCTGTTGGCGATCGTGAACGGGCAGCCGCGGGAGCTGGGCCTGATCCCGTTGTTAAAACTGTTTATCGATCACCGCGTGGAAGTGGTGCGGCGGCGCACGCAGTTCGAGCTGCGCAAGGCCGAAGCGCGCGAGCACACTCTGCTCGGATACCACATCGCGCTCGATCACGTTGATAGCGTCATCCGGATCATCCGCGGGTCTTCCAGCCGGGCCAACGCGCGTGAGAATTTGCACGACTTCTTTGAGAATAAGGAAGTCAAGATTCTCACCGCCGGGGGCAAGACAGAAACCCTCAAGGGCATAAAACTCGATCGCAAAAAGTACGGACTGCTCGATGTGGGCTTCGGGGCAACGCAAGCCGGCGCTGGAATCGGGCTGAGCTACGTTCAGATCGACGCCATCCTGGAATTGCAGTTGCACCGCTTGACCCGCCTGTCCGTCGACGAAATTCTGAAAGAATTGGCGGAAATCCGCGCGCTGATCGACGAGTTGAAATCCATCCTGGCCAGCGAGAAGAAACTGAAATCCGTGATCACCACGGAACTGCGCGAAATCCAGAAAGGCTACGCGGACCCGCGCCGCACCGAGATCGTCGGAAACGTCGAGGAGATCAAGCTCGAAGACCTGATCGCCGACGTGGACATGGCCATCACGGTCAGCCATGCGGGTTACATCAAGCGCACGCCGGTGGACGTCTACCGCCACCAGTCGCGCGGCGGCAAGGGGCGCATCGGCGCGAAAACGCGCGATGAAGATTTCGTTGAATATCTTATTCGTAGCCTCGGCGCACAGTTACATTTTGCTGTTCAGTTCCAAGGGCCGCGTGTACTGGCTCAAGGTCTACGAAATCCCGGAAGCCGCCGCGGCCACGCGCGGCAAGGCCATTTCCAACCTGGTGAAATTCCAGGAGGACGAGCACCTCACCGCCGTGGTTGCCGCGCGCAATCTGGAGGAGGAAGGCACGTTTATTTTCCTCGCGACGCGCAACGGCACGGTGAAGAAAACGGCGCTGAACGAATTCTCCAACCCGCGCTCCACCGGCATCATCGCCATCAACCTCGATCAGGATGACGAGCTGATCGGCGCGCACCTCACCGACGGCAAGCAGATGATTTTCCTGGCCAGTCATGACGGCCAGGCCATCCTGTTCCGCGAAACCGAAGTGCGCTCGATGGGCCGCAACGCCGGCGGCGTGAACGGAATGGACCTCGCCAAGGGCGATTATCTGGTGGGCATGGAGCCGGTGCAGCCGGACTACGAGATCATCAAGAAGGAAGCAAAGTCCGACACGCAGAATCTCGATGAAATCGAAAATGAGGCCATCAAGGATTCGCTCACCTCGCTGATGCTGACGGTTTCCGAGAAGGGTTTCGGCAAACGCACGCCGCTCGCCGAATATCGCATCACCTCGCGCGGCGGCAAAGGCGTCATCAACTTGAAATCCACGGACCGCAACGGCCCGGTGGTCGCGGCATTGCAGGTCACCGAGGAATCCGACGTCATGATCATCACCGAATACGGCAAGGTGATCCGTGTCCACGCCAACGAAATCCGGGAGGCAGGCCGCTCAACGCAGGGCGTGCGCCTGCTGCGCCTCGAAGAAGAGGACAAGATCGCCGCCGCCGCGTCAATCCAGGAAGACTCCGACGTTGAGGGAGAAAAGAAATAGAGGAACGCCGCGCCGAGGAAATAAAATAACAAGGATGGACTCGTCAGCCCAATCCTTGCCGCCAATTTTCACTGGCCACCTCTTCCCGAAATTGGAAGGGCGGCTCATCGAGCTACTGCGTTCGCTTGGCCCGGAGGATTGGGAAAAGCAGACCCTCGCCCCTCAGTGGAAAGTGAAGGACGTAGCAGCGCACCTGCTGGATACGCAAATCCGCAAGCTCGCTGCGGCCCGCCACAGCTATAAATCTGAAAACTCCAAGAAACTTTCGCCCGAGAAGCTTATCGCGCTGATCAACACCCTGAATGCGGAAGGCGTGCGCCGGTACCGGCAATTGCATCCGAGCGAACTGATTTCCAGGATGGAAATTGCCTCGCGAGAAAGCGGCGATTATCACCAGGCACTCGACCCCTTCGGAACGGCGATGTTCCCGGTGAGCTGGGCCGGCGAAGAAGAATCCCGAAACTGGTTTGATACCGCTCGCGAACTCACGGAACGCTGGCATCACCAACAGCAAATTCGGCTGGCTGTAAATAAGCCGGGAATCATGACGCGCGAGTTGTACTTTCCCGTGCTGGATTGTTTCATGCGTGCTCTGCCGCATACCTACAGAAGACTTTCCGCGGAACCCGGAACCATGGCGCAATTTAATGTCGCCGGGGATTGTGGAGGCGGCTGGTTTCTATTTCGTGACGGTGACGAGTGGAAATTGATCGCTTCACCCAGCGGCAAGAAGATTTCCGAGACAACCATTCCCCAGGAAATCGCCTGGCGTATCTTTACGAAGGGAATATCGGCAGACGAAGCCAGAACCCAAGTGCAGGTTACGGGAGACCACGTTCTGGGCCTCCATATCCTAAAAATGATTTCGATTGCGGGCTAAGTGGCGCGGGCTTCAGCCTGCGGGGTTCCGAAGCGCGGCACACGTTCACCAGAAAACAAAACTACTCACCTGCCGCGTGCGCCCTGGCAGTTTTCTTTTTTCCCTGGCCAGTTCCAAAATCCGCGACGCGCTGCTCGAGAATTCGGGCGGCTTCCTCCGGGTCCGAGCCCGCTGGAAATTCCACGGGTTTGCCAATATGCACTTGAATCCGGCCGGGACGGTTGAACTTGCTGCCCGCTTCACGGATCTCATAGCCGCCGTCGATGCGCATCGGAACCACGGGAATTTTCAGCTTGCTCGCGAGCATGCCGATGCCGGCGCGAAACGATTGCAGTTTTCCGTCCGGCGTAAGTTCGCCTTCAGGAAATACCAGTATATTCCAGCCGCGATCCGCCAAATCTCCGGCAAAACGGAAGCTTTCTCGAAATCCGGATTTCTTAGGCAGCGGAAATACGTTGAACAGTGAAACGAGCAGGAAATAATTCATGCGCTGCAGCCAGCGCCGTGCGAACGGCCATTCCCTTGGTGGCCGCCGCATCTCCGCGAGCCGTTCCCCGCCCATGGCCACCGCAAGGCGATGGCGAAACCGCATCGGCAGCGCCGCCAGCACAAACCCAACGTCAAGATAGATCACGTGATTGGAGATAACCAGCACTGGTCCCTTTAGACCGCGCAGATTGTCGCGCCCAAAGACTCGGGGATGCGCCATCAAGTGCGTCGCGGGCCAGGTAAGGAAGTAATAAGCGAATGTGCGCAGCCACGCTACCGGCCAGCGCTGAGCCCATCGCGGGAACACATCATCCGTTCGCCCGGGCGACGAACCGCGCACCAGCTTCTCAAGTTCGCCAACGGTTCTGGCGGAAGCGAATCCCGTTTCGTTCAGGTCCACCTGGTAGCGGTCTTCCAGCGCTCCAAGCAGTTCGACGCGATCGAGCGAACTAAAGTGCAGATCACTCTCAAGATTTGCGTTTTCATCGACCTCACTGCCTCCGCCGTGCATTTTGGCGATCAGCTCTCCAATTCCGCCGGTGGTCGCGGGCCAGTTCGTGGCGCCATCCCCGGCGCCCCACTGTGCTTCGACCGCGGCGCGAATCTCCGCGAGCCGGGGCTTGCCGGTAGACGTGCGCGGGAAGTCCGCCTCGGGCCACAGAAACCACGAGCGCATGCGCTGATATTCCGCCAGAGACTCATTCACGCGCGCGACGATTCCCGCGGCGTGGCGCGGTGGTTTGACGCGCGTCTCGTCGCGCAGCAGCAGCACGCCGCAAGGCTCGGCGTTTCCGCCGCGTTCGAGTCCGACGACCACGCAATCCTTCACTTCCGGCTCGCGCCGCAATCGCGCTTCGAGGTCCTCCGGGAAAACGTTCATCCCCGCGGACGTGACAATCACGTTTTTCTTGCGCCCTTTAAAAAACAGATTGCCTTCAGCGTCCAACGCGCCAAGGTCGCCGGTGCGAAACCACCCCGCATCCCCTCCGTGCTTCGCGACCGCCAGCGTTTCGCCGTCTTCCCAATACCCCGTGGCGACATTTTCCCCGCGTACCAGGATTTCGCCGTTGGCATCCAGCTTGACTTCGCGGCCCTTCAACACTTTCCCGATCGAGCCGCGTCCGATGCGAAATGGATGATTTACGCTGACCAGCGAAGTTGTTTCCGTCAGCCCATAGCCCTGGATCGCCGCGAATCCGGTGCGGCCCCAGAAACGCTCCACTTCCGGGTCGAGCGTTGCGCCGCCGGAAATCACGGCCCAGAAATTCCAGCCGAATTGCCGGTGAATTTTGCGGAAACGCCACATGCGCCGCGATAATTTGTCGGACTCTGACGCGTCCAAATCTTTGCGAAACGTTTCCAGTTCACCGGCCGTGTCCAGATCACGCTCCGTCTTGCTCTGCAGCGCTTCCAGGACGCGCGGCACCGCGACCAGCACCGATATTCTCTCCCGCCGGATGGTCGAAATGATTTCCCACGGGTTGAGCGAATCCTGAAAATACACGCAACCCCCGAGCAGTGGAGGAATCCACACGCCCATGAATTGACCGAAGACATGGCTCAAGGGAACCAGATCCAGAAACCGCAAAGGATGTACGAGCCATTCCCACTTGAGGTAAGGCTTCATCTCGGATTCGAGCGGCTCGAGGTTGGCAAGGATGTTGCCGTGCGAAATGACCACGCCTTTCGGATCGGACGTCGCGCCCGACGTAAAGATGATCTGCGCAATGGAGTTGCGATAAAGCGGCGGAGACGGGTAAGGTTCGGTCGAATGACCAGCCACGGCGTCTTGAAGCGAATCCAGCGCCAGCATCGGCCGTTCCTCGCGGATTAGCACATCGTCCCGATCGGCAAGAACGAGTCTGGCTTCCACGTTTTGCGCCACGCGCTGGACGAATTCCGCGTTCGCGCCCTGATCCATGGGCACCGCTACCGCTCCGCAGAGAATGCAGCCGAAAAAAGCGGCCACCCATTCCGCGGAATTGCGTCCCCAGATCAGAATCCGGTCGCCGGGCGCAATTCCCAACCGAGAAAATTCCCGGGCGCACTGCGCGGCGAAATCCGCCACCTCGCGGTAAGACCATCGCACCGTTCGATAGCCCGAGCGTTGCACAAATGCGGTGTCGCGTCCGTGTTTCGGGTAATCTCGAAGGTAATCAATCAACGACTGGCGGGACATGGCTGAGTTGAGCTCCTCCCGAATGGGCGGCGTCTCAAAACAAGAGTAACTCCAATTCGCCTAAGCGTGCGAGATTTGGCCAAAAAATCGTGCGTGAAATGCAAAAATGGGAGCCTGCAGGGCCCCCTAAAGCTCCACGTTAAAATCGGTTCACAATCTCGTAAAATATTGCAATGAATGGGACTTAGACCAGTTCAACAGCTCCGAAAGCGGTTGCTTTCGTGAATACGATCCATCTGGACAATAAATGCTGATTTTTGGTAAAATTGGGTTGCGTTTGTTGCTCTTGTGATTCCTTTTAACTCGTTCAACGGAGCTGCAGGTCAACACCGGGCAGCTGTTCGTTTGCACGGGCTAGAGGCAGCCAAGGCCCCGCTCCCCGCCCTGCGAGAAGCGTCGCTCCGGTACGAGAAGCACAAATAGCTTAAAGCGAGGTAGTAGCAGTGAAAGAACAAGGAACAGTAAAGTGGTTCAATGCCAGCAAGGGCTACGGATTCATCCAGCGCCAGTCTGGCGAGGATGTATTCGTCCATTTTTCGGCAATCCAAATGGATGGATACAAATCTCTCAACGAAGGGCAAGCGGTTGAATTCGAGGTCCGCAAGGGCCCCAAGGGCCTGCAGGCGGAGAACGTTACCGGCCTCTAGTCTGACAAACGTGGGTCCGTCCAGGCATTCCTGGGCGGACTCGCTCCCTCGCAGTAAGTGCTCCGTAGTTGCCAGTAGCAAATAAGGAGGCAGTGTGCAGGTTCTTTCCGAAGGGCAGTGCATCAAGCACGAACAGTACGGGTACGGAATCGTGGCAGAGTCTGATGGTGAGCGAACCACGATCGATTTTGACAGCGTTGGCCTGAAGAAGTTTGTCACCGGCCTCATGGCCATGGAGTTGGTGGGCGAAGCCCCCGAGCGGCCCACGAAGCCCCGGCGCCGCAGCAAGAAAGCCGGCGCGACCGCAGCAGCAAAAGTCGCCGCGGCAGCCAAGTAAATCAGGGTCACGCGGCACTACCCAGCCCAGCATCCCAATGCGGAATGCCAATTGCCGTACGTGTGCGCTCGTTCACTTCGGCGATACTTCCATCTTCGAGCGTAGGAATTTCCCCCGGCTACGCTCCCGCCGCTTTTCCGCGATAGGCCGGGGCGAACACTTCGGCGACAAAGGTTTCGAGCGTGGTAGCCGTGGTGTTGCGAGCCGAACGTGGCTCTTCCGATTTCATGTGGCCGGTGTTCAGCGCGTCGCACATCTCCAGCATCAGGTCCACCAAACTCGATGACAATCCCATCTGCATCATCGCCGGCTTCAATAGGGATGCCGGTGGCTGCCGGTAGGACAGATCCGGCTTTCCGATCGCGCTGCCAATAATCTTGACCGCTTCGTTGTAAGTCACATGGCGCGCGCCCAGCAATTCGCGCGTCTGAATTCCGGAAAAATCCAGCTTTGCCAACACTCCAGCCGCGGCTTCGCCAATGTCGTGCGTTGCAATCATCGGCAACGGCACATCCCCTCGAATCGGACCGGCCATGAACCCCATTGACTGAATGATGCCAATCTGCGGCAGCAGGTTCTCCATGAAATATCCGCAGCGCAGGGACAGCAGGTTGATCCCGGAGATCGCTCCAAGCTTCTGCTCCAGATCGCGCGCGCCCATGACGGGACCGGTGCCAGATGTCTTGTCTGCGCCGGTGCTGCTGAGGACGACAACATACGGAACGCCGCTGTTTCGCACAGCCGCGGCCAACGAGTCCGTAATCTTCCCCTGGTACGCCCGCACATCGGGTGCGGAAATGTTGGGCGGGATCATGGCGTAGACGGCGCGCGCGCCAGCGAATGCTTTTTCCAGCGCCGCAGTGTCGCTCATGTCGGCTACCACCGCTTCCGCGCCTTTCTGTGACAGCCGCTCCAGCCGCTTGGCGTCCCGGCCGATGACGCGCACTTTCGCACCGGTGGCAAGCAGCCTTTCCGCCGTGATACCTCCTGTGTGTCCGGTGGCCCCTGTAATGATGTACATGAATCCTCCTCGCACAAGTGGGCTCGTCATGCGATGCCGGCCCTAATTCCTACCCAGTAATAAGAGGTCTGCCATGCTCCGAGGTTTCCACATAATACGCCTTTTTTGAAGGACGAATTCAACAGATCGATGTTCACCCGCGCACAACCGAATCAGTAGCGATAGATGCGGCGGCGCGCTCAGTGTTATACTTTGCGGCGAGTAGTGCAGTCGCCAGACTGCAATTTCGGCCAACGATTCCGCGGAGAGGTGCTGGAGTGGCCGAACAGGGCTGACTGCTAATCAGTTTCACCTCAAAAGGGTGACCGGGGTTCGAATCCCCGCCTCTCCGCCATTTTTCGCGAGTGCTATGACGCGGCACTTCTCAGCGCAGCCCGCTCCCCATTCTCTTCCCGAGGCCGGTGCACAGCAGCAAACACGTCGCGACCCCGACGCTATCCGGAGCGAGTGGCTGGGGCAAAGAATCTCTGTCACCGATTTCCGTCCCGCGATGAACCGGAGGAAGGCGTAGTGCCGGCTCCGCCGCTTGCCCACCTGGTGCTTGGAATCATTGTTTTGGTCAGCATCGTCCTGATGCTGGTGCGGCCCTGGAATATTCCGGAAGTGTATTGGATTAGCGCAGGGGCTGTTTTGCTTCTGGCTTTCCGACTGGTGCCTTTGGGCCGCGCTGGCCGCGCTGCCGCGAAAGGAATGGATGTCTATCTTTTCCTGATGGGCATGATGTTGTTGTCTGAACTTGCCCGCGAGCACGGGGTTTTCGATTGGCTTTCATCCGCAGCGGTGCGCAGCGCGAAGGGTTCCTATTCCCGATTATTTCTTCTGGTCTACGCAATGGGAACGGTGGTTACAATTTTGATGTCCAACGACGCGACGGCCGTCGTGCTGACGCCGGCGATCCTGGCCGCTGTTCGCAAGGCCAAAGGCGAGCCCTTGCCATATCTTTTTATATGCGCGTTCATTGCCAACGCGGCGTCGTTTGTACTGCCCATCTCCAATCCCGCGAATCTGGTGGTTTTCCGCGACCAGATGCCTGCACTCGAACAATGGCTGCTTTGGTTTGGTGTTCCGTCGATTCTGTCCATCTTCTCGACGTTCCTTCTACTGCGCTGGATTTTCCGCAAGCAACTCCAGGGGCACATGGAATGCGAGGTCGTCGATCACGCGCTGAATCACCATGGAAAATTAGTAGTTGGCGGATTGGCCGCGACAGTTGTCGTCCTGCTCATGGCTTCCGCACTTGGGTGGGACTTGGGTTTGCCAACTTGTGTGACGGCCATGGCGGTCACGGTTATCGTTTCGCTTCGAGCGCGCTGTAACCCGCTTCCGCTCCTGCGGGAAATCAGTTGGAGCGTCCTGGCCCTGGTCGCCGGACTTTTTATCCTTGTGGACGCGGTGGAAGCTATTGGCGCGGGGAAGCTGACGCAGGCATGGCTCTCCCGCGCGGAAAGCCTCACTCCCGCGGCCGGGGCTCTGATCACCGGATTCTTCGTCGGCGTGGCCAATAATCTGGTCAATAACCTTCCCCTCGGACTCATCGCCGGGAGCACTTTGCAGGCCGCCCATGCCAAGGGATTGGTTGCCAGTGCCGTGCTGATCGGTGTTGATCTTGGACCGAACCTTGCCATCACCGGTTCGCTGGCGACCATCTTGTGGCTCATCGCTCTACGCAAGGAAGGGTTAAACGTGAGTTTCTGGAGTTTCCTGAAGGTGGGCGCACTGGTGATGCCTATCTCGCTGTTGGTTACGATCGGCGGCGCCATCGTGATGCAATTGAGCCTCGGAGCGCGTTAAGGTTTGCAAGTAACACGCGCGTGACATGTGAGTGATATAGGACTAAAAAGGAAGTGAAGGTGTTTTGTAAAAGCCCCGGAATCGCAACTGCTGCTGGAGGCCATGAATGAATGTTAGCCCCAAAGCTGGGAAGCCCGCCGATCCATCGATCCTGATCAACATCCCCAAGCTCATCACCTGCTATTACTCACTGCGTCCTGATTTGAGCGACCCAAGGCAGCGCGTGGTTTTCGGCACGTCCGGACATCGCGGCTCCTCTTTCGATGGGGCATTCAATGAGTGGCACATTCTCGCGATTACTCAGGCAATTTGCGACTATCGCAAGCTGCAGAAATTCGATGGTCCCCTCTTTCTGGGCATGGACACGCATGCTTTATCCGAACCCGCGCAAGCCAGCGCGTTGGAAGTGCTCGCGGCAAACGGCGTTGACGTGATGCTCCCGGAAGGGACCGCATATACTCCCACACCGGTAGTTTCTCACGCCATTCTGCGGTACAACCAGGGACGCACAACAGGGCTCGCCGACGGCATCGTCATCACGCCGTCGCACAATCCGCCCGACGATGGCGGGTTCAAGTACGATCCTCCGCACGGCGGGCCGGCGGATTCGCGCGCTACCTCATGGATTGAATCGAAAGCCAATGAATATCTCAAGGCTTCGCTCAGCGGCGTCAATCGAATCCAGTACCGCCAGGCGCTCCAAGCGTCGACCAATCACAAGCATGACTATCTGCACGCTTACGTCAACGATCTGGAAAACGTAATCGACCTGGCGGCAATCCGCGATTCCAAAATAAAACTTGGTGTAGATCCGCTGGGCGGCGCGGGCGTCGACTATTGGCCGCGGATCGCCGAACAATACGGGCTTGATCTGACCATTGTGAACCAATCCGTTGACCCGACGTTCCGATTCATGACCGTGGACTGGGATGGAAAGATTCGCATGGATCCCTCTTCGCCGTACGCCATGCAAAGTCTGATCGGGCTGAAGGACAGATTCGATATTGCCTTCGCGGCTGACACTGACCACGACCGCCACGGAATTGTCACCAAGAGCAGCGGTTTGCTTCCACCGAATCACTACCTTTCGGTTTGCATTCACTACCTGTTCGGAAATCGCAAAAACTGGGGCCCAAGCGTTGCAGTCGGTAAAACGGTGGTCAGCAGCAGCATGATCGACCGTGTCACCGCGCGGATGGGACGCCGGTTGTACGAAGTGCCGGTGGGCTTCAAGTGGTTTGTCGAAGGCTTGCTCGGCGGGTGGCTGGGATTCGCGGGGGAAGAAAGCGCAGGGGCTTCCTTTCTGCGCCGCGACGGAAATGTATGGGTTACCGATAAAGACGGAATCATCCCCGGATTGCTTTCCGCGGAAATCACCGCTCGCGTAGGACGCGATCCAGGCGAAATTTATCGCGAACTCACGCGCGATCTGGGCGATCCGGTCTACGAGCGGATTGACGCGCCGGCCACGCTGGAGCAAAAAGCCGCCCTCGCCAAACTTTCCTCCGCCGACATTCGGGTGGCCGATATTGCCGGGGAGAAGGTCGAGCAGATCCTGACCGCGGCTCCTGGAGATGGTAGTCCGATCGGCGGCGTCAAGGTGACCACGAAGAATGGGTGGTTCGCGGCGCGACCCTCCGGCACGGAAGAGATTTATAAGATTTATGCGGAAAGTTTTGTTGGCCAGGAACATCTGCGGCGCATCCAACAGGAAGCGCAGGCCATGGTTTCGGAAACGCTTGCGCGGAACGCTCGGGCCGCGGCAGGCAACTAGACCGCGGGAAGGGGTTCGATATGAGCAGCGCAGCCTCCAGCAGCCGGGTCCCCGATTCTGTTATCTCCAGCGCCCTCAATGATCTGGCATTGGATCTTCGCTGGTCTTTCAATCACGGGGCGGACCAACTCTGGGAACGGCTCGATCCGGAACTGTGGGAACTGACCCATAATCCGTGGGTGGTGCTGCAAACCGTATCCCGGGAACGACTACGAAGTGTGACCGCTGATCCAAACTTCCAAAGACTCCTGGTCGATCTGCATACGGAAAAATCTTCCACTGAGAAGTCGGAGGGCTGGTTTCAAAGAGCTCACCCGCGCTCCGATTTGTCGGCGCTGGCATATTTTTCCATGGAATTTATGCTGAGCGAGGCGCTGCCGATTTATTCGGGCGGGCTCGGCAATGTCGCCGGCGATCAGCTGAAGACAGCGAGCAATCTGTGCGTTCCGGTGACGGGAGTGAGCCTGCTGTACCAGCAAGGGTATTTCCGGCAGGAAATCGATGCTCAGGGTCGGCAACAGGCGCTCTATCCATTTAACGATCCGGGACAATTGCCAATCCGTCCGTTGCGCGAGGCCAATGGCGAATGGCTGCGGCTGTCCATCGACTTTCCAGGCTCGAAGCTCTGGATCCGCACGTGGCAGGTGCAAGTGGGCCGCGCGAAATTGTATCTGCTGGATACCAACGATCCCGCGAATGTCCCGGCCAATCGTGGGATTACCACGGAACTCTACGGCGGCAGCCCGGAATTACGGTTGAAGCAGGAACTGGTTCTGGGAATAGGAGGCTGGCGCCTGCTGAGGGCTCTTGGAATCCAGCCCGAAGTCTGCCACCTGAACGAAGGTCATGCGGCGTTCGCGGTTCTGGAACGCGCCAGGTCCTACATGGCGGATCACAAGAAGACATTTGACCTGGCGCTTACCGTCACCCGCGCCGGTAATCTTTTTACCACCCATACTCCCGTGGAAGCGGGGTTCGACCGTTTCTCTCCCGAATTGATCGAGTGGTACATGAAAAAATACGCCGAGGAGAGCCTTTCTATTTCCGTGCAGGACTTGATGACCCTGGGCCGACGCAACCGCTGGGATTCCTCGGAGCCCTTCAACATGGCCTATCTGGCCATTCATGGAAGCGGCGCCGTGAACGGCGTCAGCAAATTGCACGGGCAGGTCAGCCGGCAAATCTTTCAGCCGCTTTTTCCCAGATGGCCGCAGGCGGAAGTGCCGGTGAGCTATGTCACCAACGGCGTGCACACGCCGACCTGGGACTCCGCGCCGGCCGATAACCTCTGGGAAGTCACTTGTGGGAAAGAACGCTGGAGGGACGAAACGGAGGCCTTAGGAGAAAGCTTCCGCAAAGTGAGCGATGCGGACCTCTGGAAGCTCCGAGGTGATGGCCGCAGGGCTCTTGTGGATTACGCTCGAAAGCGTTACGCGCGCCAGCTTGAAGGACGTGGAGTCCCCTCTGAGGATGTTGCCCAGGCGTCGCAATCGCTGGATGCCGATACCCTGACGATCGGATTTGCGCGGCGATTCGCGCCATACAAACGGCCCGATCTACTACTGCACGACCCGCAGAGGCTGATGGCAATCCTCTCCAGCCGGGAACGTCCGGTGCAACTGATTCTGGCCGGGAAGGCCCATCCGCAGGACCTCGAAGGCCAGCGGATGATTCAAAGTTGGGTGGAGTTCTCCTGTCGCCCGGAAGTGAAGTCGCGGGTGATTTTTCTGAGCGACTACGATCTGCTGATGGCCGAACAATTGGTTCAGGGCGCCGATCTTTGGTTGAACACACCGCGCCGCCCGTGGGAAGCCAGTGGCACCAGTGGCATGAAAGTGCTGGTGAATGGAGGATTAAATCTTTCCGAGCTGGATGGCTGGTGGGCGGAAGCCTATCGGCCTGAAGTCGGCTGGGCGCTTGGCGACCGGCGCGAACACGGATCCGATCCGGCCTGGGACGCGGCGGAAGCGGACACGCTCTATGCATTGCTGGAACGGGAAGTCATTCCAGAATTTTATACGCGCGACGACCGCGGAATTCCGCGAGCGTGGGTGGCTCGCATGCGGGAAAGCATGGCCACGCTGACGCCGCAGTTTTCCGCCAATCGCGTGGTTCGCCAGTACACCGAGCAGCATTACCTTTCGGCGGCATCCGCATACCTGGAGCGCGCCAGGAACCAGGGTAAGTTGGGCGCGGACTTGCTGAATTGGCAGGCGCAACTCGCGAAGCACTGGCCGATGCTGCGATTCGGTTCGGCGACTGTGGAACAGAAAGACGGGCAATTTATTTTTCAGGTGCAGGTCTTTCTGGACGACCTCGATCCCAATGCAGTGAGGGTGGAGCTCTACGCGGAAGGTCGCAACGGCGATGAGTCTTCGCGGCACACCCTGACCCGCGGCGCGCGCCTCGTGGGATCCGAGAACAGCTTCTCATGCAGCGCGCAAATCGCCGCGATACGGCCGGCGGCGGACTACACGCCGCGGTTGGTCCCGCAGCATGACCGCGCTTTCGTGCCGCTGGAGGCTCCCTTCATTTTGTGGCACGGCTCGCCTTCGTGGCGGTAATGTACTATACAGTAACGGAATGACGAGAGACAGTAGGTTGAATGTCCTGGGATACGGAAGGATGAGCAATCGGCGATGGCCAATGAGATCCGCAGCAGCGTTCCCAACGTCGTCGTAGTAGGCGGCGGCTTCGGGGGATTGTACGCAGTGCGTGGGCTGGCGCGCGCGCCGGTGCGCGTCACCTTAATCGACAAACACAATTACCATCTCTTCCGGCCCATGACCTACCAGGTGGCCACCGGCCTGCTCTCCGGCGACGAAATCGCCGCACCTTTGCGGTCCATTTTCAGCAGGCAGCGCAACGTGGAAGTTTTGATGGACGAAGTCACCGCCGTTGACGCCGGCAAGAAGCTGGTTCGCCTGAAAAACAGAGAACTGCACTACGATTTTCTGATTCTGGCCACCGGAATTCACTACAACTACTTTGGCCACGAGGAATGGGAGCGCGATGCGCCGGGATTGGATTCGATTGACGACGCCGACCGCATCCGCGGAAAAATTCTCTCCGCGTTCGAGACGGCGGAGCGCATGGCCGCCGAGGGTGGCGCGTCTCCCGAGGAGATTCAGGAGCAGCTGACTTTCGTTGTGGTGGGCGCCGGCACCGCCGGCGTGGAAATGGCTGGAACGCTGGCGGAGATGGCGCGAATTTCCCTGGCGCACGATTTTCGCCACATCGATCCCCGCGCGACGCAAATTCTGCTATTTGAGGCGGCTCCGCGCATTCTGGGCGCCTATCCGGACAAGCTGGCGGCGCAGGCGCAACGGCATCTGCTAGGGCTGGGCGTAAAAATCCACACCGGGAGCGCGGTTGAGAAAGTGGACGCGCGAGGAATTATTGCAAACGGGAAGCCGATCCGCAGCCGGACGGTATTGTGGTGCGCAGGCGTACTTGCCTCTCCCGCCGCTCAATGGCTGGGAGTTGAGAAAGACAAATCTGGAAGGGTGAAAGTCCAGCTAGACTTGTCCGTGGCCGGCAAGCCAGACGTATTTGTGATTGGAGACACGGCGCAACTCACGGCGGAGTCGCGGAATCTGCTGGGTTTCAAAATTCCCGGGCCGCAGCCGATGCCGGGCGTTGCGCAGGTAGCCATCCAGGAAGGCAAGTACGCGGCGGACCTGATTCACCGGCGAACGACGGGCCGACCCGCTCCGGGAGCGTTTTGGTATTGGGATAAAGGGAATCTGGCCGTTGTGGGAAAGACATATGCCATTGCGGATCTGCGATTCTGGCGTTCCGCGGGCGTGACCGCGTGGTTTCTGTGGGCCGTGGTGCACATTTATTTTCTGATCGGATTTGCGAATCGTCTACTCGTCTCGGTGCGGTGGGCCCTGACATTTTTGACCAATCGCCGAACGGTGAGAATCTTTCCAGGACAGCAGGCCGTTCCGGAATTGCCAGCTGTTTCGCCAGGGACCGGTCCCTCGGAGCATCAAAAGGCTGCGGGAAAAAGCGCGTAGGGCATTGTTCGGAGTTCCAGGCGGTTCCTGAACCAACGTACGGTAAGATGCTAAAGGACTCAAGGCAAACTCGAACCTGCCGATGTTTGCGTTTGCCCTCGCGAAGATAAGAAGTTGGATTTTTGCTGCTTTTTTGAATCGCCACAGGTGTTCGCGCGTGACACCCGAGTTCACGAAAGGACTAGCATGACTGTGCCCGCCGCCAGTGTGCCGCCGTTCCCTGAACGGTACCGCGCGTCCGGCATACTGATGCACGTCACTTCTCTTCCGACGCCCTACGGGATCGGCGATCTGGGGCCCTCCGCGTTATCGTTTGTGGATCAACTGGAGCGTGCGGGTCAAAGCTGGTGGCAGGTTCTGCCTCTGAATCCCACAGGCGAAGAAAATTCGCCCTACAGTTCGTTTTCGTCTTTCGCTGCAAATGGGTTGCTGATCAGTCCTGACTGGTTGATCGAAGACGGCCTGCTAAAAAAAGGAGACTGCGCGCATCCGTCATTTCCCGCCTCGGCAGTGGATTATGGCGCGGTCATTCCCTATAAAGACCGCCTGCTACAAACCGCGTGGAGCAACTTCAAATCGGGAGCCCGAGCCGATTTGCATCCGGCGTTCGAACAATTCTGCAATCACCAATCGCACTGGTTGGAGGACTACGCTCTGTTTGTAGCGCTCCGCGAAAAATTCAACGGAGCGCAGTATCTCGAATGGCCCGTGGAATTCGTCGAGCGCGAGCCCTCGGCACTCGCGCGAGTGCGGCGCGAACTGGCAGATGCGATTGGCGCGCTGAGTTTCAACCAGTTCCTGGCATTCCGCCAGGCCGATCGGCTGAAGGCCTACGCCCATGGCAAAGGCATCGGCCTGATCGGTGATCTTCCTTTCTACGTGGCACCCGATTCCAGCGACGTATGGACGCACCCGGGATTATTCTTGCTGGACGATCTTCACCGCCCTCGCGACGTCGGCGGCGTGCCACCCGACTACTTCAGCGAGGATGGCCAGTTTTGGGGCAACCCGGTATATGACTGGAACGCCCTCGGCAAAACAGGGTATCGCTGGTGGATCAGCCGCCTGGGTGCGCTACTTGCATTGGTGGACGTGATTCGCCTCGATCATTTCCGGGCTTTCGCGGCGGCGTGGCACGTGCCGGCGAGTGCGCCGAATGCCAAAATTGGGGAATGGGTGCCGGGTCCCGGCGCGGCATTCTTTCGTGACGTTCGAAACGAACTGGGCAGGCTGCCGTTTATTGCCGAAGATCTGGGAGAAATCACGCCGGATGTGTACATCCTGCGCGATCAATTTCATCTTCCAGGTATGCGCGTCCTGCAGTTCGCTTTCGACGGCCACGCCGACAATCCGCATCTGCCCGAAAACTATGTGCATGACTCGGTGGGATATACCGGCACGCATGACAATCCGACGACTCGCGGATGGTTTGAGGCCTTGCCTGCTGACCTTCGGGAAATCGTCTGGAAATATACAAAAGAGCGCGGAGCCAAGAGCGGTGTCGCCGCGCGAGCGCTGATGGAATTGGTCTGGTCGTCAACCGCGGCCTTGGCGATTGCTCCGTTGCAGGACGTGCTCAACCTGGGCGACGAAGCCCGAATGAATATTCCCGGCGTCGCGCTGGGCAACTGGCGCTGGCGGTGCACCGAGGCGATGCTGAACGATCCAGCTTTTGAGTGGTTGCGCGATTTAACCCGGCGTGCGAACCGGACGAAAGCATCTGTGGCTTCCGACCCGGCAAGTTTACAGATCGCATCAAGAGCCGATGACTGAAATCCACGCTGCGTTTGTTCCTCCGTCGTTCGTGCCGCCGGCGGTGATTCGCGCAAACGCGCTACACTCAGGCCGGCTGCCGTAACAGGCAACGACAAAAGAAGGGAGTACGAATATGGCCTCAGGTCCCACTCCGGGCGCTACAACCCAGGCTGTCGAACCACTAACAAGGCTAAAATCCTGGAAAGCTCTGCAAGCCCACTATGAGCACGTGCGCGGCCTGCATCTGCGAAAACTTTTTGCGGAAGATCCCAAGCGCGGCGACCGCCTGACGGCTGAGGCCGTGGGAGTCTTCCTGGACTACTCCAAGAATCGCATCACCGACGAAACCATCAAGCTGCTGATCCAACTGGCTGAGGAATCGGCATTGCGCGCGCGCATCGATGCGATGTTTCGCGGCGACAAGATCAACTTCACGGAAAAGCGCGCTGTACTGCACGTGGCGCTGCGGGCGCCGAAAGGCGCGGCCATCCTGGTGGATGGAGAGAACGTTGTGCCTGCCGTGCACACCGTCCTCGATAAAATGGCGGCATTCTCGAATCGCGTGCGCAGCGGCGAATGGAAGGGCCACACCGGCAAACGCATTCGCAACGTCATCAACATCGGCATCGGCGGCTCCGATCTTGGACCGGTGATGGCTTACGAGGCCTTGAAGCATTACAGCGATCCGGCGCTGACGTTCCGTTTCGTATCCAATGTGGACAGCACGGATTTTGCGGAAGCGGTCCGCGGTCTGGACGCGGCGGAAACGCTGTTTGTCGTTTCCTCGAAAACGTTCACAACACTGGAAACGATGACCAACGCGCACACGGCTCGCGAGTGGTCACTGTCCAAACTCAATGGCGATGAAAAAGCGGTCGCCAGGCACTTTGTCGCCGTCTCCACGAACGCGGCGGAAGTGGCGAAGTTCGGCATCGACACCGCGAATATGTTTGAGTTCTGGGATTGGGTGGGCGGACGCTACTCGATGGATTCGGCCATCGGTCTTTCCACGATGATCGCGATTGGGCCGGACAATTTCCGATCCATGCTGGACGGCTTTCACCAGATGGATGAACATTTCCGCACCGCGCCGTTTGAGCAGAACTTGCCCGTCCTGATTGGCATGCTGGGCCTGTGGTATACCGATTTCTTCGGTGCCGAAACCGTGGCCGTGCTTCCCTACGAGCAATACCTGAAACGCTTTCCAGCCTACTTGCAGCAACTGACGATGGAGAGCAACGGAAAACACGCTACATTCGCGGGAACGGACGTCACCTACGCGACCGGCGCGATCTATTGGGGCGAGCCCGGAACCAACGGGCAGCACTCGTTCTACCAGCTGATCCATCAGGGCACCCATCTGATTCCCTGTGACTTTATTGCATTTGCGCGGACGCTCAATCCTCTTGGCCGCCACCATGATCTGCTGCTGGCAAACGTCTTCGCGCAAACCGAGGCGCTGGCGTTTGGCAAAACACCGGAGCAGGTGAAAGCGGAGGGCACGCCCGACTGGCTGGTGCCGCACCGCGTGTTCGAAGGCAATCGTCCTTCGAACACGATCCTGGCTGACAAGCTGACGCCGGAGGTTCTCGGCAAGCTGGTCGCGCTTTACGAACATGCCGTGTTCACGCAGGGCACCATCTGGCAGATCAATTCGTTTGACCAGTGGGGCGTGGAACTCGGCAAAGTATTGGCCCAGCGCATCATCCCGGAGCTCGAGAGCAAGTCAGAGCCCGCGCTCGGCCATGACAGTTCGACGAACAATCTGATCCGCAGATACCGGAAGACAAAGCAAGATTCGTTGTGACCAGAACTTAAAACGGAGCGAACCAAGGAGCGTGACATGCAACTCGGAATGATTGGTCTTGGAAGAATGGGCTCCAACATGGTGCGGCGCCTGCTGAAGGGCGGGCACCAGTGCGTGGTCTTCGATGTGTCGCCGAAAGCGGTTAACGACCTGGTCGGCGAAAAAGCTGTCGGGAGCACATCGTTCCAGGATCTGGTGAGCAAGATGCAAAAGCCGCGAGCCCTTTGGCTGATGGTCCCTGCTGCGGCCGTTGAGGAAACGATCGCCAAGCTTCTGCCGCATCTTGAGCCCGAGGACATCCTGATCGATGGCGGAAATTCCTATTATGTGGACGACATTCAGCGTGCCCAGGAACTGGCGGCAAAGAAAATTCACTACGTCGACGTCGGAACAAGCGGGGGAGTCTGGGGCCTGGAGCGCGGTTACTGCATGATGATTGGCGGGGAACCCGGAGTCGTGAAGCACCTTGATCCGATTTTCGCCACGCTGGCGCCGGGACTTGGCAGCGTCCCGCGCACCGCGGGGCGCGAGAAACTTGACGGCACGGCGGAGCAGGGTTACCTGCACTGCGGCCCGAACGGCGCCGGGCATTTCGTAAAAATGGTTCACAACGGGATCGAGTACGGCCTGATGGCGGCCTTCGCTGAGGGTCTGGGCGTCCTGCATGCCGCCAATATAGGCAAACAAACGCACGCAGTTGACGCCGAGACCACGCCGCTGCGTGATCCCGAGCATTATCAGTACGACCTGGATCTGCGCGACATCACCGAAGTGTGGAGGCGCGGCAGCGTAATCTCTTCGTGGCTTTTGGATTTGACCGCGGCCAGTCTGGTGAAGGATCCGTCTCTCGCGCAATTCGCCGGGCGCGTCTCGGATTCCGGCGAGGGTCGCTGGACCATCAAGGCCGCCATCGACGAAGGAGTGCCGGTGCCGGTCCTCTCCGCCTCACTGTTCCAGCGGTTTTCGTCACGTGGGCAGGCCGATTTTCAAAACAAGGTGCTTTCCGCGATGCGCTTCGGTTTTGGCGGGCATCTGGAGAAAGCGGCCGGAAAATAACTCCGGGAACGTATACGGGCGAGCGGTTCATGGCCGGCGAGTTCGCTGCGCAATTAATCCCCGGCGCGGAATTCTTTATTCGGGAGACGTTCCATGAAGGTGGAACTGTTTGAGAGTGACGATTCCGTCGCGCGGGCGGGTGCGGCGGCCATTGCCGCCGACGCTCGCCAGGCGTTCGCTTCCCGCGGACGTTTCGCTTTTGCGGTTAGCGGTGGGCACACTCCGTGGATCATGCTTCGCGCGCTGGCGGGCCAAGACGTTCCGTGGGCCGGAGTGCACATTTTTCAAGTTGATGAGCGCGTCGCTCCCGATGGAGACCCCGATCGCAACCTGACTCACTTGCGTGAAAGCTTCCTCGATCATGTGCCGATGCGCCCGGACCAGATTCACTCCATGCCCGTGGAATCGCCCGATCTGAACGCGGGAGCCGTGGAGTATTCCAAGGCACTGCAGGGTATCGCGGGATCGCCTGCGGTGCTCGATCTGGTTCATCTGGGGCTTGGACCGGACGGACACACGGCCTCCCTCGTGCCCGGCGATCCGGTGCTGGACGTATCGAACGCAGACGTCAGCGTGACCGGCGTTTACCAGGGCAGGCGGCGAATGACGCTGACCTATCCCGCACTCAATCGCGCGCTACGCGTGTTATGGATCGTTACCGGAAGCGAAAAATCTGAAATGCTCAGACGTCTGAGTGACGGCGATGTGTCGATTCCCGCCGGACGGGTTCGACGGGATGCCGCGCTGGTGCTGGCCGACCGCGCCGCAGCGGGAAAGCAATCTTCTCAGGCGGGAAAAGGAGGATGAGATGCAACTGGGAATCGCCACCGATCACGGTGGATTTGAATTGAAGGAAGAATTGCTGGCTCATCTTCGCGAAGCGGGCCACGAAGTCATCGACTTCGGAGCAAACGCTCTGGATTCAGACGACGATTATCCGGATTTCGTCACTCCCCTCGCGATGGCCGTAGCGCAAGGCGCCGTGGATCGTGGAATTGCCGTCTGCGGCAGCGGCGTCGGGGCTTCCGTCTGCGCCAACAAAATTCGCGGCGTGCGCGCCGCTCTGGTGAACGACCATTTTTCCGCCCGCCAGGGCGTGGAAGATGACCACATGAACATCATCTGTATGGGCGGCCGCACGATCGGGCCGTTCGCCGCGTGGGATATTCTGGAGGCGTTCCTGGCAGCCGAATACAGCCAGGCGCCGCGCCACTTGAGGCGCCTGGCGAAGGTGGCTGCGCTTGAAAACCATTTGACCGGCGCGGCAGCCGCGGGGAGCGAATCGTGAATTGTGCAAATTAGAAATTTCGGATCAGCGTCAGAGAAACGAATGCCGGACAGAGCATCAATCGTGAGCAGTCTTCCCGCCGATCGTTCCTTGCTCGCACAAGATCCGTTCGCGGCCGCCAATGACGGCGTGGGCGCCGGGCAAAGCGCGCCTCTGGGAGCCACGATGGTTCCGGGTGGCGTGAACTTCTCCGTGTACACGCACAGCGCTTCCGGCGTGGAGCTTTTATTATTTAATCATGGGGACGATCTCCGCCCGGCGCGTGTAATCACGGTGGACGTGGCGAAAAATCGCACTAACCATTATTGGCATGCATTTGTGCCGGGTGTGAAGCCCGGTCAGATTTACGCTTACCGGATTCGGGGTCCGTTCGATCCCGCCAACGGGATGCGCTTTGATCCTGACAAGGTCCTACTGGATCCTTACGGGCGCGGCGTGATGGTGCCGGCAAATTACAGCCGGGACGCGGCGCGCAGGAGAGGCGACAATGCAGCGACGGCGATGAAAAGCGTCGTGGTCGACACCAGCGCATACGACTGGGAAGGCGATACTCCGCTCCGCAGGCCTGCCTCTCGGAGCATCATCTATGAAATGCACGTGCGCGGATTTACCCGCCATCCCAGTTCCGGAGTTTCCGAATCAACGCGCGGGACCTATGCAGGATTAATCGAAAAGATTCCATATCTTCAACAACTCGGAATCACCGCGGTTGAGCTTCTGCCAGTCTTCCAATTTGATCCGCAGGATGCTCCGATCGACCGTGTCAACTACTGGGGATATGCGCCTGTCTCATTTTTTGCTCCGCACGGAGGCTACAGTTCTCGTCCGGACCCGCTGAGCGCGGTGCAAGAGTTTCGTGACATGGTGAAGGCCCTGCACCGGGCCGGGATCGAAGTCATCCTCGACGTTGTTTACAACCACACCGCGGAGGGCAATCAGGATGGTCCCACGATCAGTTTTCGCGGTTTGGAGAACCGCGCTTATTATATTTTGGAACCGGATCGATCCCGGTATGCGAATTACAGCGGAGCGGGCAATACACTCAACGCCAATCATCCCGTCGTGCGCCGCATGATTTTGGATAGCCTCCGGTATTGGGTCGAGCAAATGCATATCGACGGTTTTCGGTTCGATCTGGCCGCGATCCTGGAACGGGATGAGTCCGGCAATTTGCAGCCGAGCCCCCCGGTGCTTTGGGATATTGATTCCGATCCGGTGCTGGCCGGAACCAAGTTGATTGCCGAAGTGTGGGACGCGGCCGGCCTCTACCAGGTGGGCAGTTTTCTGGGAGAGAGGTGGAGAGAATGGAACGGAAAATTTCGTGACGACGTGCGCAGCTTTTTTCGCTGCGACCGGGGTTCGGTGGCGACGCTTGCGGACCGGCTCGTGGGCAGCCCGCAAATTTATGGTCACAAGGAACGCGACGCCGAGGCCAGCGTTAATTTTGTGACCAGCCACGACGGCTTCACGCTCAACGACGTTGTCTCCTACAACCAGAAGCACAACGAGGCCAACGAAGAAAATAACCGCGATGGCACGGACGACAACCGCAGCCTGAACTGGGGCGTTGAGGGACCTACAAACGATCCGGTGATCGAAAAGTTGCGGAACCGGCAGGTAAAGAATTTCCTGACGGCTACGATGGCTTCGTTGGGCTTGACCATGATTTTAATGGGCGACGAAGTCAGACGCACCCAACTTGGCAACAATAACGCCTACTGCCAGGACAACGAAATCAGCTGGTTTGACTGGACCTTTCTGGAAAAGCACGCTGATGTGCATCGATTTACGAAGATGTTCATCGCTCATCGCCTGCTGCGGGACTTCATTCCCGAGCCCGAGGGTCTGAGTTTGAATCAACTGTTACGGTCGGGAACTCGCTCCTGGCACGGTGTAAAGCTCGGGTCTCCCGATTGGAGCATCGATTCCCATAGCCTGGCGTCCAAGGTGAGTTGCATCGATCACAATCTCCTTGTCTATCTGATCCTGAACGCGTACTGGGAGCCGCTCGAGTTTGAGTTGCCGCCGACTGGAAGCGGCGGGGTTTCGTGGCGCCGATGGATCGATACGAATCTCGATTCGCCGGAAGATATCGTCGAGTGGCGCAGTGCGCCAACGGTAGCCGGCGGCGATTATCTGGTGGCGCCACAGTCCGTAGTCGCTCTCTTTGCCCGGGGTGACCGCGCAAATCTGAAAGAGTAATTAACACAACTGCTCGGGGATCCGATTCCCCATCTGCTAGTCCATCTGAAATTCAATTACTCTGGAGGCTCCCTCAATTCGGCGAATTTGTTTCCAGGCCACCAGTGTGGCGATGAAGATGAGTCCCACCGAGATCAGCGAAGCCATCTTCAGTCCCCGCGCGATTTGAATCGGCGTGCTTCCAACCAATGCGCCGAAGACCGCCACACCGATCGCGCCACCCGTCTGCCGCGCTGCATTCACCACCGCGGAAGCGGTTCCGGAGCGCCCACGTTCAACGCTTGAGAGGATGGTCGCGGTCATCGCAGGAATCGCGAAGCCCATCCCTGAGGGTATAACGATGAACGGAACGACCATCGCGTAGTACGGAGTCGAAGTCCCCAAACGGGAGAGCATCGCGAATCCCGCCAGCATGATCACGGATCCCAGGAGCATCGGCAGGCGAGGTCCGGTGCGTGCACCCACCATGCCGCTGGCCACGTTTGAGAAAATAAAAGTAACCATCATCGGCAGATAAGCAAGTCCCGTGCGCAGTGCCGAATACCCGCGCGCCTGCTGCAGGTAAAGGCTGAGAACAAAAATCATTCCGTAAAATGTAAGGTTCATGATCGTCCCGAATACGACGGAGGGACTGAAATTCGGAAGGTGAAACAATCCCAGCGGAAGCATGGGCTCGCTGGATTTGGCTTCCGCGAAGTAGAACGCGATTCCCGCGAGAATCGCCACCAGGCAACTGCCAATCACCAGCGGATGCATGAATCCCAGCGGACGGAATTCGATCACCGACCACGTCAAGCCCGTGAGCGACAGGATGGCCAGAGCCTGGCCGAACAGATCCAGATGGTGCGTGGTGTCCTCATGATCATGGGAAGGCACCCCTCGAAGCGTCAGCAAGATGCCGATGGCACAGAGCGGAAGGTTGATCAGAAAAATGCTGCGCCAGCCCATGCTGGCGATCAGCACTCCGCCGAAGACCGGGCCCGCGGCAATGGCCACGCTGCCGGCAGCGAACCACAGACCGACCGCGCGCGCCCGTACACTGTGATCGTCACCCGCCGCCTGATTGAGTAGCGCGAGGGAACTGGGAATCAGCAATGTGGCGGCAGCGCCCTGCGCAGCGCGGGCGGTGATCAGCGTGGCCACGTTCGGCGCGAGCCCGCACGCCAGCGAGGCAGTGCCGAAAATCGTCAGACCAATGAGATACGCGCGGCGCGATCCGAAGCGATCGCCCAAAACTCCCGCCGAAAGCATCAGCACGGCGAATGGCAGGGTGTAGGCGTCCACCACCCACTGCAAGCCGTCCACCTGAACCGATAAATCGGAAGAGATATGAGCCAGCGCAACGTTCACAATCGTTACGTCCAGCTGCGTCACCACGAAACCGAAGCAGGTGGCGGCAATAATTCGGCTCATGTTTGCAGCAGCTATGTTTTGCGTTGCGGTGGCCATCTGGTCGGTTGAGAGTTGCGCCGTTCCCGGGTTCCGTACTGTTGGATTGAAATGCCGCTGTGCGCGGATATTCGTAAATGTGCATCAACTAATGTACAGCAATCTCGAGGGAAGCTCGCGTCGATGTGACGATTGGCCGAACCGGACGAACGGGTGTTGGCCTGGGGGGCAACTGTTTCACTGGATTCCGTGCCGGTTTGAGCTTCGGGAGTCAACCTCAACAAATGAGGCCGATAATTGAGGTCCCACACGGCTCGTGGGCTAATTCTGTGTTGCCGAAAGTGCCGCGGGCACGACACAAGAGTAGCCCACCGCGGGAGCGGTGGGAAACGGGCGAGAGAATCAAGAAAGCCCCGGCGGGGCGGCACAACGGGTTTATCGGTACCCGAACTTTCACCACGCCTGGCCAACCTTATGTCACCCGTGCCGGGGCTTTCGGCTCACAAACGATACGAATTTCCACCGCTGCCGCCGCAGGCTACGTGATTTCGTCCCTTCGGGACTGGCAACACAGAAGTAGCCCCCTACCCCCACGCGGCCGCGCTGGACTTCGCGCCACATCATCTGAGAGAATCACGACTTCGCGGTGCGAAGGGGCTGGGGTACTCTCCCTCGGTAATGAGTCATACGCCTGGACCCTGGGGTTCGGCTCCTCCTATTTCTGGCCTGTCCAGCTTTCCCGGGTGGCGTGACTCTCCAAACCTCCGCGAACTGAGACACTCGAGCATGCCTCCCGTTGGGAGTGATCCAAAAATTCTGTTCGCAGAAGAAGAGCCATGACGGACGCGCTATCAAAAGTGAAGAAGAAATTGCAGGACGAAATCACCACGCTTGAACACGAGATGAGCGTCGAGTTGCCGAAAGAACTGATGAAGGCACGCGCGCACGGAGACCTCTCCGAAAACGCGGAGTTCAAGTACGCCAAGGAGCGTCAGGGCTACGTGTCCGCGCGTCTCGGACAGTTGAAAAAGCGCCTGGGCGATATCGGTATGCTGAACTTGAACAATATTCCCGCGGACCGCACCGGCTACGGGTCACGCGTATGGGTGCTGGACATCAAGAAAGACATCGAGATCGAATACAAGCTGGTGAGCACCGAAGAAGCGGACGTCACGCAGGGTTTGATCTCAACTACATCCCCGATCGGAAAGGCGCTGCTCGGAAAAAATGTAGGCGATGAAGTGCAAGTGCAAACGCCCGCGGGCGTAAAAGAATTTGAAATCATTCGCCTGAAAACCATTCACGAAGACGAATAGCGACAACCGAAAAGTGTTGTTTCGCATCGCTGCCTGGAGCCCCCATGTGGATGAGTCGCATAGGTATGATCGGTGCAGTTGGCGAAACCATGGCTCTGCTGGGCATCGGCCTGCTCTGGACGTATCGCGCGCAAGCCGTGGTCTGGATGCGCGAACTGCTGGATATCTGGCGTGGCGAAATTTCCGGGCGCGACCCGCACCTCTCCGATCCGGTCTACCGGCGCGTGAAGCCGCGGCGGCCTCAGGGAGCGATAGTGTTAGTCAGTGCCGTCGCCCTCCTGTTTATTGGTCAGATCCTCTTCCTGATCGATTTAACGTTCTAGTTTCCAGTAGGACAGGCTGCAACCTATCCTGCGAAGAGTAGGTAGGCCGCGGGGCCCGCTCGTTTGGAGCCGACCCCGCACGGTGAATGAGGTCCCACGTCGTCAATCCACGAGCGGCTAATGCCGCCCAGATGTCGTCGCGGAAGAAGTTGAGGAAGACGTCGAGGTGGTGTTCGCGGGTGGGTGAGAAGATCGCGTGGAACGTGTCCATGAAAACGAACCGGCGACTGCGCGGTCTGCCCGCCGCGATGTAGTTCGCCAATGTTCTGCATGATTCATTTTCATGACGACTCCAAGATTTTTCGCAGTCCCGATCGGGCGAGCTGCGACTCCAATTCTGGCAGCGGGCCAGCCGATGAAACTTAGTCGACGCGACCGGCCCGCCCATTCCCCCACGCACGGGAGAAATTTGAAACTTCATCGCGCGAAATGCTAAAGATGCACGCGCTCTGCCATTCCAGATTCAAACCGAAGCGGCGCGTAAGCCTGCTTCGATCAGAACGTTAGCGCGACATGGCATTCTTTTCAGTCGGGGGATTCCTGTAGTACTAGACCGGGAATTCTTTACGTGCTGTGGAACGTTTTGACTGAAGGCTTCTGCAGCTGCGATGCCGCACCGTTTTGCCGATAAGAACTTAAGACCCCGCGAGAATCGCGTTGTGCCGCACAACTTCCTGAATTGCTCGGGCGTATTCTCAAAGGTACGATTTATGGGGGAATCGCAAACTTGCCGGAAACTCGTCAGCGCGATGTCGTTTTTCAGTCAAACTACCATCAGTATCCATCGGCCACGCTTAATCCCGTGGCCGGCGTGTTCGGAGTCAAAGATTGCGCCTTAATCGGAGGCATTCCGCCTCGATCGAAAGGGCGTTGCACGGCATCTTCCAGTTCGCCAAGAGCTCGCTGTGCGCGCCCCAGAGCATCAAGCCGAACTCGTGCCAGAGCCGAAATTTGTATCCGCACTGCGTCCACACTCAGCTGATCGCCGGAGCCGGCACGGACGGCCCGCTGAGTTGCCTGCAGTTGAGATTCTTGCTGCTTATACGAGGATTGTGCCGCGGCCAGTTCCGCCAGGGCGGATTTGTAAACGGCGAGCGCCCGTTCACTTCTGGCGATGATTTGCGCCTGCGTTTGCAAGAACGCGGCCGCAGCTTCCTTCCGGCGGGCCTCAGCTTCAGCGATGGGTCCCTGGTTTCTGTTGAAGAGAGGAATAGAAGACGATAAGCCGACTGTAAAAAAGTTATGCCGTTCTTCATATGTGTAGCCTGGCCCGATGTTGATGTCCGGATACTGCTTGGCGATCTCAAGCTGCAAGTCGGCCTCGGCGGCTTGATATTGCGCGAGCGAGCGCCGAACATCCAGACGATTCAGAACCGCGCTGCGTTGAATCTCCGTCGCCGAAAGTGATTCCAGGGTTGGTGGGGTGTCCAGGTCCGGCCATGAGAATGCCGCATTCTGAAGGCCCGCCGAAGGAATCCCCAATGCGGTTGCCAGAGCGGCTTTGGAGTCTGCGACCTGACCCTCGATCGTGCGGATGGCCACGTCTGTTTTGGAAAGTTCGATCCGCGTCGGATCGATATCGAGCGCTGTGGTCTCCCCGGCGGATAAAATCTGCTCCAAAATCTTAACCTGGTCCGCGCGAGCGTCCTCTTCCGCTTGCAACGTTTCCAGGTTCCGAGATGCAAGCAGGTAGTTCAACAGCGCGAGACGCACTCCGCTGAGGACGGTCCAGGCGGAATCCGCGAGGTCAAATCGAGCTGCCTGATCCAGATTGCGCGCGCTTTGCACGCGGTAGCCTCGCTTACCCGCGGTCTCGATGGGAACAGCAAAATCCAAAGTCAACAGATAGGGAGCCGGAATACCGGGGGAAATGCCGAAGGTTGGATTCGGCCGCGCGCCAGCTGTTATGACAGCGGCGTCGGCCCGAGCCAGGCGAGCGCGAGCTAATTCCAGCGTGGGATTGAAGTACAGGGCAGCAAGAGACAGCGTTTGCAAATTCCAAGTGTGGGGCGGCCAGGGCGCCATCGGTGGAGTCAAATTCTTTTCCTCAAAGGATCGGAGCGCATCATCGGCAAGGCTTCGCGATTCATACTGCGATGCGGTGGCGCTCGCAACGACTGGAGCTGGCTGATAGCGTTGCATGGCGCACCCTGTAAACAATAGAACCGCAAAGAAGGGAACCACCTGCTTTCGTTTTCCGGCCATCGAGCATCTCTCCACGAAGAGAAGAAAAATAGTGCGCTGCAAGCAACCTCTTTGTCCTTGCAACCTACCGCCCGGCGAAGACGATGCCAGGCTCCAGCTTCAGAACCGGTCGCGCGCTGATCGCCGCGGCAACCAGGCTCACCGCTACGACCATCACGATGCCCAGAACCGGGGTGAACCACATCATGCGAAATGGATAGTCGGCTTCCGCCACCGCGATCTGGCCAATCATGGCGCACAATCCTAGTCCCAGTCCCGTACCCACTAACGCGCACAGGCCGGACTGCACCAGGATCATGCTGAGCAGCAGTTTCGAGGATGCTCCCATCGTTTTGAGCACCGCATATTGTTTCAGGCTGTCGGTTGTGAACATGTACAGCATCACTCCCGTGACTCCGAATCCCACGAACATCGCTATGGAGAGCATGGAAGCGATGTCACCAACGTCTTCAGAGTTGATCAGAAACCAGCGGACCGTGTCGGCCTTGAAGTCGTCGGAGGAACGCGCCTTGAGCCCGGTCTGAAGCTCGATACGGTTCGCTAACTCCCGCGGCGAAACTCCCGGGACAGCCGATGCCAGGACGAACGTCAACAAATGCCGTTCCGGCAAAAGCACGCGCGTGGCGTTGGACAGCGTCATATACATCAGCGGGCGAGGTGGATACCGTGGCAGGGCTTCCGAACGGCCTCGCACCACGACGCGATGATCGTTTACCAGCAGCTCGTCTTCCGCCGCCAGTCCGCGCATTGTGGCGTCCAGATGTGGCCGGCCGTAGGGCCATTGGTCGGCCTTCGATACTGGAGTTTCGAGCTTGCCGTCGGTGCCGCCGGGATCAACTATGACGCCGTCGGGAGCCCGCAGTACAGTCGGCGACACGCCGTCCTTTAGCGCCGGAACACCAAACAGTGTTGCGTCATCAACACAGATGAGCTGAAATGTCTGAAATCGACCATTTGGAAAACGTGCATCGGCTGTAGCCAATGCCAACGGAACCGCGGATCTTACACCGTCAACGCTGCGGACCCGGGTCAGCGCCCAATCGGGTATGTTCGTTGTTTGCTCCGTGGACTCAACTGCTGGGTCCATGACCCAGACGTCCGCGCCCGGGTTCTCGGAGATCAGAGCGAACCCTCGCGTCATGAAGCCGCAGAAGTAGGACGCGGCGAACGTGACCAGGAATGAAGTGAAGGTAATACCGAAGAGCAATCCGGCGTATTTGGCGCGGTCTCCCATCAACATCTTTAAGGCCATGCGTAGCATTACGGTTTCCTCCTCTGGGCCGGCGAGGCATCCAGGCTCCGCTTCGTCTCATCGCCGCATGATGGGGACGAACCCGCACGTGGAGCCGTGGTGCCGGCGGTTGGAGACGCCTCGATGAAAACGTCCATCTGCTGTCCAACATAGAGCGGCAGCGAAGCGGGATCGAAACTGTAAATCACTTGTAGAACTCGAGTGTCCGTCCGCTGCGTAGTGTCGCCGGTGAGCGAAGTTTTGGGGACGACATCAGGATCGGTGCGTACATACTGCAACGGAATTTTCAGGTTCGGATTGCCGCGCACCGAAGCCATTGCCGGCGCACAGGGCCGGAATCTCCAGGCATCATTCTCATCAACGTCGACGCGCACGTGTAATCGAGTGTCGTCTCCAAGCAGCATCAATGGCGTGCTAAGGACTCCGGTTTGGGCGTATTCGCCCAAACGCGTTTTCATCTGCAGAATGCGGCCGGAAATTGGGGCGCGAACAGTGTGGGGTTGGATCTGCGCTTGGATCTGCCCCACCTGCGCTTCCGCCGACGCGATCTGACTTTTGACCTGCTCGACCTGCGCCTCCGCCGAGGCCAGAATCGCTTTATCAATCCCAACATCGAATTGCCGGTTGGCCATTTCCTCGGCACTCACGGACACTCCAATTTCCAGGCTCTGTCCCACCTTTAAGCGGTTCTCTGCTTTCGCCAGGGTTTCCTCAGCCTCATTCACCTTGGCTTTCGCCGACAATAACTGGGCGTCGACTTCCTTGATTTTGGCGTTTGCCGGAAGGAGTTGGGCTTCCAAATCACGGGTGTCGACCTTGAAAAGCGGATCGCCAGCCCTTACCCGATCGCCCCATTTGACGAAAAGGGCCGTCACGATGCCGGAAACAGGCGTGCCGACGGCAATGTTTTCGGTGCTGGCCTCGACGATACCTGGACCGAAAACGTACGATGAGAACGGCGTGTTGGCCGACTGCACAACGGGCTGGACGATGGTCGCCGTCCGGTTGCCCTGAATGACCATTGCGATCGCAACGACGACGCCAATTGCCGCCAAAACGGGAAGCACGTACTTGCGAATCATTGCAGACGCTCCTTGTTGCTGCGATCGACGATCTCTATGATTTTTCCGTCATCCATGCGCGCGATGCGATCGGCAAAGTCGAATATGCGCGGATCGTGCGTGACTACGACGAGCGCCCGATCGGGGCTCTTGGCCACACCTTGCAGCAGCTCCATCATGCTGCGCCCAGCCGCGTGATCGAGATTGCTCGTCGGTTCGTCGCAAACGATCAGCTTCGGCTCATGCACCAGCGCACGCGCGATTGCCACGCGTTGCTGCTGGCCGCCGCTAAGCTGCGCCGGAAGGGCATCCCGTCGGGTGCTCAGGCCGACCGCTTCCAGGGCTTTGCCGGCGCTAGTTTCAGCGTTTTTGCGCGGCGCTCCATTAATCAGCAGCGGCACCGAAACATTCTCGATGGCGGTAAGCACCGGCAGCAGGTTGAACATCTGAAACACATAGCCGATGGATTCTCCGCGAAATTGTGTGCGTTCTTTCTGGCCCATGTTTTTCAAATCGCGGCCGAGCACTTCGCACTGGCCGGAATCCTGGCCCAGGATCGCGGCGATGACTGAAATGAGCGTTGTTTTTCCGCACCCAGACGGACCAACCACCATGAGCAATTCGCCACGACGGACTTCCAGGTCCACGCCCCGCAGTGCCATTACGCTGGCATCGCCTGCACCATACGTCTTGGTCAGCTGGCGGCATCGAACCACGATGTCATTGTCAGCCTGTGCCGCATTCATTGAATCGTTCATGATGTCGCCCCGAGCGCGATAGATGAGTGCCCTTCAACTAAAATCAGAAGCCAGTGTCTGGTCGTTTTCGTTCCGAAGAAATAACGACCAGACCCCTATAGCTAGCTGGAGGAGTAGGATTTTGGGCGCAGTTCTAGATTCGGAGGGAAAGCGGGGGACTTCCTGTGGCCGGAGCCACTGCGATGGAACAAATCAAGAAGAGGCGGCCGCCAAGGGACGGCGGATTCGTGAAACTAGTACGGGTTCTCGTGAGGCCCGGACCGAGGGCAACGACTAGCCTGCTCAATACGAACAGCGCCCCGACGCACAGGGCCAGCAGCACCAGAAAGTACTCGGTGTCATATCCGCTCTGCATGGTGTGATCCCATTGATCGAACATCTCGACGACGGGACAGACGACGCAGATCGCCAAGGCCATTGCGCCAGTTATGAATGACAACTTCGCTCTCACAGTCGAAGTGTACCTTTAGTTCTTGTTGAGGGTCAATTAGAAGAGAACGGCGCGATTTGCCGAGTTGAGGCCGGGATGTAACAATGAGAGTACGGTCACCAAGCTCTCTCCGGTAAAATAAGAGAGATATTTACACGCCTTCAGGGGTGCAGCCCGCACTCTAGTAGACCGCTCGCTTTAGTTCCGGTAAGCATGGGAGATGTCACGTTGGATCAAAGGGCCTCACGAATCGCCGCACTGAGAAAGCTCCTCAACCAGAGGATCGTCATTCTGGACGGCGCCATGGGCACCATGATCCAGGGGCAACAACTGGACGAAGCGGCATTTCGCGGCGCGCAATTTCTGAAACACCCGCGCGACCTGCGCGGCAATTTTGACGTCCTGAACATCACCCAGCCGCACATCGTGCAGGGCGTGCAACGAGCGTATCTCGAGGCCGGCGCGGATATCATCAAGACCAACACGTTTAACTCGAATGGAATTTCCGCGGTCGACTATGGCCTGGAAGGGCTGGTTCACGAACTGAACGTCGCGGGCGCCCAGATCGCGCGCGCCGTGGCTGACGAATACGAAGCCGCGCATCCCGGCGAATTCCGGCTTGTCGCCGGATCGATGGGGCCGACCAATCGCACCGCGTCCATGTCCCAGGATGTGAACAGCCCGGCCTCGCGCGGCGTTACCTTCGACAAACTGCGCGATGTTTACCACGAGCAGGCGCGCGGACTGGTTGAAGGTGGCGCGGACCTTCTGCTGCTGGAGACAATTTTTGACACGCTGAACGCCAAGGCCGCGCTCTTTGCGATCAGCCAATATAATGATGAATATTTCGCGGCCACCGGGCAGCGCGTACCGGTCATGGTGTCCGTGACCATCACCGATCAGAGCGGCCGCACCCTTTCCGGGCAGACGGTCGAAGCGTTCTGGATTTCCGTTTCACACATGGATTTATTCAGTGTGGGCATCAATTGCGCGCTCGGCGCCAAGCAGATGCGCCCGTATGTCGAGGAGCTTTCGCATCTCGCTCCCGTCCCCATCAGCTGCCATCCGAATGCCGGGCTGCCCAATGCGTTCGGCGGTTTTGACGAGACGCCGGAATCGATGTCCGCGGACCTGCACGATTTTGCGTCCAGCGGATGGCTGAACATTGCCGGCGGCTGCTGCGGAACCACGCCCGCGCACATCAAGGCCATTGCCGAAGCACTGCGCGGACTGAAGCCGCACGTACTTTCGAAACCGGAACGCTACACGCGGTTCAGCGGCCTCGAACCGCTGGTGCTGCGCCCCGACTCGCGTTTCATCAACATCGGCGAGCGCACCAACGTCACCGGCTCTCCCAAATTTTCCAAGCTGATCCTGGCCGGCGAACTGGAAGCGGCGCTTTCCGTGGCGCGGCAACAAGTGGAAAACGGCGCGCAGATCATCGACATCAACATGGACGAAGCCATGCTCGATTCCGAGCAGGCCATGACCACGTTTCTCCATCACGTCGCCGCGGAGCCGGATATCGCCCGCGTGCCGATCATGATTGACAGTTCCAATTGGAAAATCATCGAGGCCGGCCTGAAATGTATTCAGGGCCGCGGCATCGTAAATTCCATCAGCTTAAAGGAAGGCGAAGAGGCTTTTCGCGAGCGCGCCCGCTTGGTGCGCCGCTACGGCGCGGCCATGGTGGTGATGGCGTTCGATGAAAAGGGCCAAGCGGATTCGCTCACTCGCAAAATGGAAGTGTGCGCCCGAGCCTACCGGATTCTGACGGAGCAGGCGGGCGTCGCTCCCGAAGATATAATTTTCGATCCGAATATTCTGACCGTGGCGACGGGCATCGAAGAACACAACAATTACGCCGTCAATTTCATCGAAGCCACCCGGCAAATTAAGGCCAAACTTCCTTATGCCAAGGTAAGTGGGGGCGTGAGCAACATTTCATTTTCATTCCGCGGCCAGAATGTGGTGCGCGAGGCGATGCATTCCGCGTTTCTCTACCGCGCGATCCAGGCTGGCCTGGATATGGCCATCGTGAATGCCGGCCAGCTCGCTGTCTACGAAGAGATTCCCAAAGACCTGCTGGCCCTGGTCGAGGATGTGCTGCTGAACCGCCGTCCGGATGCGACCGAACGCTTGCTCGCGTTTACGGAGACCATAAAAGCAAAAGAAAAAGGCGCGGTACAGGAGGATGCCTGGCGCAGCGGCACTTTGGAAGAGCGGCTGGCGCACGCGCTGGTCAAGGGTGTTACCGACTACATCGAGGAAGACACGGAAGAAGCCCGGCAAAAATACGGCAAGCCCCTGGCGGTGATCGAAGGCCCGTTGATGGACGCGATGAACGTCGTCGGAGATTTATTCGGATCGGGGCGAATGTTCCTGCCGCAAGTGGTAAAGAGCGCGCGGGTGATGAAGAAAGCGGTCGCCTACTTGCAGCCGTATCTGGAAGCGGAAAAACAAGCCGGCGGCGTGTCCGTGAAGGGGCGCATCGTCATGGCCACGGTGAAGGGCGACGTCCATGACATCGGCAAAAATATCGTAGGCGTGGTGCTGGGCTGCAACAACTACGAAGTGATCGACCTCGGCGTGATGGTGCCGGCTGACAAAATTCTGAAAACCGCGCGCGAAACGGGAGCGCAGCTGATCGGCCTGAGTGGCCTGATCACGCCATCGCTTGAGGAAATGACGCACGTCGCCAAGGAAATGGAGCGCGAAGGTTTCGGCGTGCCGCTGCTGATTGGCGGCGCGACGACCAGCCGCACCCATACCGCGGTGAAGATTGCGCCTTTCTACCGCCAGCCGGTAATTCACGTGCAGGATGCGTCCCGCGCCGTTGGCGTTGTGAGTAATTTGCTCAGCGCCGATATGAAAACAAAGTTCACGGAAGAAAACAGCCGGGAGCAGGAGCGCGCGCGGGAAAAACACGCATCGCGAAAAGCGCAGCCGCTGCTGCCGTTCGCGGAAGCGCGCAGTAAAAAACCTGTTTATGACTGGGCCGCATATGAGCCGCCGCGGCCGTCGTTCCTGGGAACGCGAGTGTACAGTCCGGTGCCGCTCGAGGAAATTGTTCCGTACATCGACTGGACGCCATTCTTCCACGCCTGGGAGCTGCGCGGAATTTATCCCAAGATTTTTGCGCAGGAAGGCGTCGGCCCGAAAGCCAAGGAGCTGTTCGACGATGCGCAGAAACTGCTTGCCTGCATCGTGCGCGAAAAGCTGCTCGAAGCCCGCGCGGTCATCGGATTTTTCCCGGCCAACGGCGTTCAGGACGACATTGAAATGTACGCGGACGAATCGCGGCACCTGCTGACCACCTTTCACACGCTGCGGCAGCAGGTGTGAAGGGAATCAGGAACCTAGCTACGCCGTTGCCGATTTTGTGGCGCCGCGCGAAGCGGCCGCATGGATTATCTCGGCATGTTCGCTGTCACGGCCGGATTGCGCATCGATCCGCTGGTGGTGAAATTTGAAAAAGACAACGATGACTACAACGCGCTGATGGCCAAGGCCCTCGCCGACCGGCTCGCTGAGGGACTCGCGGAACTCACCCACAAGCGCGCTCGCGACGAGTGGGGGTACGGCAAGGGCGAGAAACTCAGCCACGACGATCTGGTGCGTGAACGCTATCGCGGCATTCGCCCGGCCCCCGGCTATCCCGCGCTGCCCGATCACACCGAAAAGCGCCCGCTGTTCGACCTGTTGGGGGCGGAGAAGAATACCGGCATCACTCTGACCGAAAATTTCGCCATGCAGCCCGCAGCTTCGGTCAGCGGCTTCTATTTTTCACATCCTGAATCGAAGTATTTTGCCGTGGGAAAGATCGGTAGCGATCAGGTGGAAGATTACAGCCGCCGTAAGGGTCTCGATCTGCGCATCGTGGAGCGCTGGCTGGCCCAGAACTTGAATTACGACCCCGACGCCGCGTAAATCGTATCTGGTGAACATGGCTCACACCGTGCTTGCCATGCTCCGTTTCGGAGCGCTGTAGGGTTGCTAGGAGTCCCCTAGCGGAAGCAAACCTGCATCTGCAAGCAACTACCCTCCCCAGTGTGCGTCTTCTGGTCGTAAAGGCGCCATTTCAAACCAGGGTCGGGGTTCATCCTCTTTACCATAGGCTGCGGCGCGCGAAGTCTCTGGGTTTAGTTACGATCGATTCTTGCTGCTATTCCACCCGGAGCAACATGCCGCCCCCCGATCGAAGTTTGATTTCGCCGCGAGTAGCAGCCAGCACGATTTCTCCCTTCGGATCGCTTCGCCCTGCGTGCACGATTCTGATTTCGTCGGTTCCATATGAGCCGCACGCGTCAGAGGAGAAACCCAAAACGCTGCCGGCACTACTTCGCCGTCCACTTGCCCGCGGCATCCGCGAGCAGAATTCGGACTTGGAGGCGCGAGTATGCCATTAGCGACCTGCTTGCCTACTATCCGCGCGCCAAACGCAACGACGCCTCCGGTTCGATAGACCGTTTCCCCGCCGACCTGCTCGGTGGAATAGTCCGACGGCGGCGTGCCCCGGTCGGCCCCATCGGGGGAATGCCTGCCTGTTCGACTTCCATCATTGTCGCCACGGCACGTAGATTGGTTTGAATCGGGACAATTTTATTGTCCAGCGTGATTGCTTTCCATCGCAGCGTGACTTGGCCGGGCTGGGCGTCGGTGGCCCGAGTTGCACCGACCACCTCGCCCGTTAGTTTCGCGCCTCGATTTATTTCCGCTCCTGATGGGAGAGGCACGCTTTGCATGACGGTTGCCGAAATTTTGTCGCCAGCCTTGCTATTCGCCGAGGAAATCGTTGAATTCAGACGGGCGGGAAGAATCGTGCCGGTGGGAATCGCGGTGGCTGCCATGTCTGGGGCCAACCCGGCAGCGAGCACAGCGATAAGGATGGCCCAACAATGCTTCATGTTTGGGAACTTCATGCTTGTGACTTCCTCTCTACTCGTTCCGGAGGCGCGCGAATTCCGCTCACGGAAATTGTCGCGGGGAGAGATTGAACCGCAAGAGGCCAGACGCCTGGGTAACCGGAGCTGGTGATACTGGAGGCGAGAGATCTCACTCCCTACAACGCGGGATGATCTGAAAAGAGGGAAAGTTGCGGCGGGGAGGCGAGATTTGCCCCCCCACCTGTAGGCCGACGTTACGGAATGTAGAAGCGGAGCGAAGTGAACACCATGTTTTCGTTGGGGCTGGGGGTGCAGCTTGGGTTCGCCGCCGATGAGCACACGCCGGTGGCGCCCAGACCAGTCCATGTGTTGATTTTCACGTAGGAGTACTGCAACCCCAATTTGAGGGTGCCGTATTGGCCCGCGTAGAAGCTGTACCAGAGGCCGCCGGTGCCTTCGAACATATTTTGAGGTTGCCACTGCAACTTGCCAGCGATCCCGGCGCGTATCCGCCGGAGCCGGGCCCCACCTCCGTCCAGCAACCGGAGTTGTTGAAACCAATCGCGCCGAAGCCTTCGTTCGGGATAAGCACTGACGGCGTGCCGGAAATGAACTGGGCGCGCGTTGCGTATTCGTCGCCTCCGTGGAAGTAAACGTCCCACTTCTTGTCGTGGATCGCCAGAGTGGCCAGACCCTGATAGCTGAGGATTGGAGCGATCGTCGCGTCCGGTTGCAAAGTCACATCCGGAGCCACACCAGCGTGCCGTCCTCCCGACGCCGCCACTTCCGGCCAGAGCGTGGAGACCGATATTAACTTTGCCATTGGCAAACGGGAACCAAGCGCTTGCGCCGCCGCCGCCGCCGGCCGTCTTGCCGTTGTACGGGGATAGGCCTGTCGGGAAGACGCGATCACGGAACGTGCTAGCCAGCCCGAAGACCTCGTAATGGCCGAATCCGGGCTCGAATGCAGCCTTCACGATGAAATCGGGCGTCATGTTGAAGGAGTAGTTTGCCGTGGGATTGTAGAGTCCGCCGCTGGTCCCAGCCTCGCCCACAAGGAATGGCGTGGTCGTGCCGGCAACCTTGAACGTTGTCTGAGGTGCTTCGACCGAGAAGCCCAGCCACACTTTATTGTGGAAGTTTTGGACAAAACGCATTCCGTATTGGCGGGCCCAGCTGAAGCCGACCGAGTATTGCGCGTCGATGGTTTCCGGAAGAACTTCGGTCCTGTTATCGAGGCCTTTGGCCGTTTGGGTGACGAGGGACCACATTTGCCCACCCGTGAGTGTAAAGCCGCTATTGAACGCCGCCTGAGCCCAGAATTGCCGCTGACGGAGGGTATAGCTGTTGCTTTGGTTGTCGTTTGACGTTGTCCCGGCCGAAAGGAAATCAGCCTCATAGTACCCACCGAGTTTAACGTTGTGGGCGTCGCCCTGGACGAGCATGGCGATCCGTGACTGGCGACCGCTGGCGTTAAATTCTCCTACTTGGTACTGCGAAGCGCCCGGCAACGGAATCGAGGTAAAGGGGGTGTTCACGTCCGCGCCCAGTCCGCGCTGCCGCCATACCGACTCTGCCGCGAAGAACCCGCCTGGTGTGAAGGTCACACCCTTAAAATTCCATGAGCGTGGCTGCTCTTTGCCATAGGTGTCGGTCTGGGCGGTTTGCTGGCCGGGATTTGCCTCAGCGGGCGCCACGTTCGACACGATCACCGGACCTACTGCCGGAGAGGCGACCGTTTCCAAAGCCGGTGCAGAGGCTGCGGCTGGCTGAGCGAGAGATGGGCCCATTCTTTCTTCCAGTTCCTTCATCTTGGCTTCGGCGGCCTTCAGCGCGGCTCGTTGCGCTTCGAGTTCCGCGCTTTGTTCCTCGATCAGGCTGCGAAGCTCCTGCATCTCGCTCTCGACGGCGGACGCTTCCGGCTTCACCGGCGTGGGTTTATCTGGCACGGCTGAGGCGCTGGTCACTGCCGCAGGCGCGTCTTCCTTCCCGGTCTCATTGGCATTGCCCGCCAAAAGCGGCGACGCCGCGAGACTAATGCCCAGCAACACTGCTGCGAATACTCGCATTCCATTTCCTCCTGAAAATGAAGTCCTAGGACTGGTTTTCATTCAAAGAATTCTGAATTGGGACCGCTCCCACATTCCGTCTGGCGATTCCTCACATCGGTTTGCTCGTTTGAGATGACCCAACCCCCACCAGGGAATGGCCCACTCCAACTTCGCCTCGGAAGAACCCTGCGGTGGCACAACCGTTTCTCGAAGAGTTCCATTGCACTTCCGGGAATCGGGTGCTACTGAGACACTTCCGGTCACTGCGACACTATCGGCACGCGCTTACCGGACCATGAGAGGAATGTTAATTCTGTGTTACACGCCTATTGGTGGGCTAAATACCGGGCCGCGAGGGATTTCCTTGGATCACTGCATATCAATGTTATATAAGAACTTATGCGCGGAACGAATCTGCACGCTGGTCTGTAGTAGATTGAACCGACCAGGAAGAATTTATGAACACGATTACTTTTTGGCTTGCGGCAATTTTCCTGGCGTTGACGCCGCTTCCGGCACACGATTCCTCGATTATTACCATGGACCAGGAGCCGCACCACCATCTGGCGCTGCACAATGACTTCGTGAAGGTATTCAAAGTCGAGGTGGCGCCGGGTGACTCGATTGTTCTCCACCGCCATGACGGGGATACCGTGGCGATCGCCGTTGGCGACCAGGAAGTCGCCGTGGGAATTCCCGGCAAGCCCGACGTTCATTCCAAAAACGCCGATGGGCAGGTGCGTCTTCAGCGCGGTGGCTACATGCATTCCACCCACGTTGACGGCGAGATGCCGTATCACACCGTCGCCGTGGAACTCATGCGCCCGCAGAGTGGATTTCACAATATCTGTGCCGCGATTCTCCCCAACCAACCCCTGAATTGTCCGGAGACTTCTTCAGGAAAGGCATCCGGCGACAGCCTGCGTCAAGCGCTGCTCGAATCCGATCAAACTCGTGTGCAGCTGGTACGAGTACCGCCACACAAGGTTCTAGATATCGCGGCGGCGCCTCAGGAGGCCTCCCAGGTGGTCGTTGCTCTCGACGCCGCCTCCATCTCCTCGGGTTCTTCCAAGGATCAGAAGCAGTCGCTGCAGCCCGGTGACTTCGCCTGGATTGAAGATGGCAACGGCCACCACCACCTCTACCGGAACGACGGCGACAGGGAGATCCGCTTCATCGAATTTATCTTCCCGCAAAAAAAGTAAGAGAAAGAACCTGGAGGCGCGCCATCGTGCGGTTTGCGAAGAATGTTTTTCGTATCGCGGGCGTCTACGGTTTGCTGATCCTCGCGCCCATCTACTTCCTGGAAAACCGGATCGGATTGGAAACTCCACCCGCGATTACTCATCCTGAATATTTTTATGGCTTTCTCGGCGCAGGCTTGGCCTGGCAGGTATTGTTTCTGGTGCTGTCGACGGATCCGGTGCGATACCGCCCGATGATCCTGCCGTCCGTCCTTGAGAAGCTAAGCTACGGCATTGCTCTGGTCGTCCTCTATGCGCAGCACCGGCTACCGCTTTCCGTCTTGGCGATCGGCTCGCTGGACGGGCTTTTTGCGTGTTTGTTTGTCGTCGCATATTTCACCACAAAATCGAGCCGTCCCCCCGCGTAATCGAATCCCTTTCGCTTCTCGATCGAGTTATACTATCCTGCAAACGTATAAAGGTTTATTATAGGAATATTGAGCACGGAAAGGCCGTATGGACTTATCTCAATTGCACGTCTTCCTGACCGTCGCGAAAGAGCAAAGCTTCTCGCGCGCCGCGGATAAACTCTACCGCACGCAGCCTGCGGTAAGCATCGTCATCCGCAAGCTCGAAGAATCCGTTGGCCAGCCGCTGCTCGTGCGCGGCGCGCGACAAGTAAAACTCACCGATGCCCGGCGAACTCCTGCGCGATTACGCCGAGCGCCTGCTCAACCTGCGCGACGAAATCCAGAAGGGAATGGAAGACCTGAAAAGCCTGGGGCGCGGCGAACTGCGCCTCGGCGTAAACGAAAGCTCGATCCACGCTTTGCTGCCGGCCCTGGCGCGCTATCGCAAGCAGCATCCCGGCGTAAAACTGGTGATGCACCGCACGCTTTCGCGCGACATCCCCCAGGAAGTTTTAAATTATCGCCTGGATCTCGGCACCGTCTCCTACGTGCCCCAGGACCCCAAGCTCGAAGCCGTGGAAATCCTGCGCGACGAACTGACGTTCGTGGTCCCGCCGAAACACCGCCTGGCGCGCCGCCCGTCGGTGGACATCAAGGAACTGGGCGACGAGACCTTCATCGCGCACAACGTCGAGTCGCCCTACCGTTCGCGCGTCATCCAGCTTTTTGAGAAACACCGCGTCCGGTTGCAGCGCGACGTCGAAATGCCCACCATCGAAAGCATCAAGCGCTTCGTGCAAATGGGCATGGGCGTGGCCATCGTTCCCAGAATGTGCGTCCGCTGGGAAGTGGAAAGAAAGCTGCTGGCCGAAGTGCGCATCCGCCAGATGAAAATGCCGCGCTCGCTATATCTGGTGTCGAGGCGCGGTGCGAAGCTTTCTCATGCGGCCGTCGGACTCATGCGGCTCCTGCATGGCGGAGATCACTCCGCAGCGTGAGGGATTTGCGGCGTACCGTATCAAGAACTGGATAAACTTTGCGAGGCGTTTACTTCCGCCGCGCCCTCGCATGATTCCGGCGCCCGCCTGAAAACGGGCGCCACGCAATCATCGAACCGCTGGACGGCGGCCCGCAATACAGAGCGCGCAAAGTTGGGTGTTCCGTCCGCAATCCTGATCGCGTGAAGTCTTGTACGCAGACGCGGTTGAGCCTGATACTCTGGCAGCCATCGACAATCTGCTGAGAGGTTTTCACCTTGCTCAATTGCGCCGTTCGATCCCGCAAATTGTATTTTCAGCGTTTCACTCGTGCCACCACGATTCTTGCCTTGGCCATGTCCGCGCTCGCGGCAGCTGCTCAGTCGCCGGTTCCGGCTGCATCTCCAGAGCCTGCAATGGGTATTGCCGTTGTCCTGCTCGGCACCGGCACGCCCGTTCCGAATGCCGATCGGCAAGGCCCGTCGCTCGCGATTGTGGCGGGCGGAAAAGCGTATCTCGTCGACGCGGGAAGCGGCGTGGTCCGGCAGGCCAACGGGGCATTTCAGCGCGGGGAAACCGCTCTGCGGCCGCACGAACTCGACATCGCCTTTCTCACCCATCTGCATTCGGATCACACACTCGGACTGCCGGACCTCATTCTCACGCCGTGGATTCAGGAGCGCACCAAACCGCTCCGGCTCTACGGCCCGTCAGGCACCAAAGCCATGGCCGCTCACATTCTGGAGGCCTACGCCGAAGACATTCATGTGCGCACAACAGGCCTGGAAGGCGGCAACGCGACAGGGTACAAGGTCCAAGCGCACGACGTGGAACCGGGAACGATTTATCAGGATGAGAATGTCACGCTAAAAGCGTTCCTCGTGAAGCATGGTTCCTGGAAGGAAGCGCTGGGCTACCGCTTCGACGCCGGCGGAAAATCCATCGTCATTTCAGGAGACACTTCGCCGGCCGAATCGGTGATCGAAGCCTGCAACGGCTGTGACGCGCTGGTGCACGAAGTCTACGCAGGAAGAGGAGTGAATCCCACAAAGGCATCGCTGTCCGTCGAGCAATGGATGAAATACGAAAGCGAGTTCCACACCAGCGCGGCCGAACTCGGAGAGATCGCCGCAAAAGCTAAAGCGAAAATGCTCATCCTGACGCATTGGACGCTGCTCGCGAACACCAGGGAGGAGGACATGGTGCGCGCGATTCGAGAGAAATACGCTGGCCCCGTCATTGTTGGCCGGGACCTGGATGTGATTGCCCCCTGACCAGATTCCCGGCCGCGGGCGCCGTCCAGTAGTACGGCTACGCTTCGATGTGCAGGTTTGTGGACGTCCAGTCCGCCGATGTTTACTGGCCGCCGCAAAACCTGCACAGCGGGCCCTTCGCAAGGGCTCAGGGTAAAGAGTCGCTGCGCTATGAAAATTCGCGTAACGGCGAGACATCCGGTTGCTCAATGCCCGGGACACTCGCGATTTCGCGTGGTTTCAGCTTGCCCAACGCTTGAATTGCGCTCCAGTTACATTGCGTACACTTCTCCCGATCGACCGAATTGATTTTTCTTGCGTCAGCCTTTCCCAAATTGTTCGGCGAACATTCCCAAAAAGTAGCTCCAACCTTTTTCATGGGACTTTGCCACTTCCGCGTCCGGAAGGTTGGAATGCACCAGGGTCATCACGGTGCTTTCTCCCTGCTTTTGAAAGGTCACTGTAACCGTCGACTCTTCTCCCAATGTGTTCGGTGACATCCAGGTGTGCTGAAGCCGGCCGGGCCGCGCTGTCTCCGTAAATCGTCCATAGTGGGGAGTGCCTTTGAAGTTCCAGTAAAAGAACCCGTCGACTTCTGGATTTAAGATCAGCCGGTCAGCCACATTCCAGGGAGTGCGCGGAGTCTTGGGATCCAGCCACGCATCGTAAACCTCATCCGGAGGGGCAGGTATGGTCCGCTGAAATGTGAACTCCAGTGTTTTCGTGGATTGTTTCATCGCTTTTTCTCCTTAGTGTTTTTCTTGTCCCTAAAATATTGCTCGAATGTGTTGAGGCGTTCATTCCAGAATCGCTCGTACTCATGGACCCACACGGAGACTTCTTTGAGAGGCTCGCCCCGCAAGGAGATGTAGACTTCGCGTCCCTGTTTTCTGCGTTCAATGAGCCCCGCTCTCTCGAGCAGCTTCAGATGTTTGGTGACCGCATTCAGAGCCGTGTCAAACGGTTTTGCGATTTCCAGGAATCGCGCCGGTCCGTTGGCCAACCGCCCGATAATCGCCCGCCGAGTCGGGTGTGAAATGGCTGTCATCACATCGCTTAACCGATCCATATATATATTACACCATAAGGTGTAATGATCTGCAAGCACAATTTCCGCGGCAGCGCCGATTGCCCATTTTCTGCGCCCTCAATCCTTCCGCTTGCTGTACTCTTCAAAATGCTGAAACGAGGGGGTGTTTCCTGTCTACATCCAGACCCGTCTTCATCGTGATTCTTCTGGCGTTGTCCCTGGCGTGGAACACTGCGAAGTCACAGGATCATGCCGCGGCTCAACATGTTTACCCGCTGGATAAATTTCAGCCTGGGCAGTGGGTTGAGAAGGTGTCGGGCGATTTCACCAAACCCGGCGAGGCGTTTGTGTTTCGGATTCACCAGGATGCGGGGTACATCACTCTTCCGCACACTCATCCGATCGACGAAAACATTACCGTGGTGCAAGGGACCTGGGCGCTCGGCATGGGCCGGCGATACAACCCCGCCGCGCTGGAAACCATGGAGCTGGGAACGTTTGGGATTGCGCCCAAGAATATGCCCCACTTCGCATGGTCGAAAACGGAAACGATTTTGCAGATTCACGGAATCGGCCCATTTTCCGCCCAGGTGGTCGAGCCGGTGTACGAACTCACCGACAAAGGCATTTTTTCGCTGACGTCCCTGCTGCTCCCGGGCACTCCCACCACGTCCAGCCCGGCGGACTGCTTCGCGCTGAAAGTGAATACCAAGGTGCGCGGCGAGCCTGGCGAGGGCATCGTGGTTGGAGCTCGGTGTTCCCCAAGCAATCAAATCACTCAGTACTGGGTTCAAGAAGCGAATGGTGAGCGATTCTGGGCGACCCTGCAGGAATTGAAGACGCGCTAGCAGCGGCTGCGGCACGCCGGGGCACAACTGACTCTTTGCTGTGCGGTTTCGTAGGCTGCGGCAGCCTTACAGGTTGCCTGTATTAGCGGGATTGCCGGCGGTGTGGGCGCAAAAATCACACAGCGAGGAGTCGCTGTGCTACGAAAACCTGGCGCCTGGCGCACCCTCTTGGGCTGTCCGGGAGATGATTCCAACGCTTCACGGCTGCGAGACGGTTCTGCATTTCAGGTGTCCAGCTCTTCGAGTTTGGAAGATTCGGGGTTTAGATTCGATCCTCGCCCAACCTTCGGAACAAGGTCCGCGCATCAGGGCTGAATAATTGACCAACTCCCATAAATATGGGAAAATGGTTTATGAAGACTACTCTGGAAATTCCCGACCCCGTTTTTCGGCGCGCCAAGTCGGTCGCAGCGACGCGGGGAATTCCACTGCGCGAATTTGTGACCGAAGCGGTCAAGGACAAGCTGGCCGCCGAGTCCCAGGCAAGCGAAAGACCCTGGCTGAAACATATGGGCAAGCTGAAGTACTTGCGGAAAGAAACCCGTCGCATCAACCGCCTGATTGAAAAGGACTCCGAGAAAATCGATGCCGAGATGTGGCGTTGATTCTGGACACCAACGCCCTCTCCGCCATCGCTGATGGTGAAGCCTCCGCGATGGAAGTTGCCGCTGGCGCCAATCTAATCGCTGTTCCCGTCATCGTGCTGGGCGAATACAGGATGGGAATCGCGCAGTCGCGCCACCGCGCCACCTACGAAAGCTGGCTTCGCCAATGGGTAGCCGCCGTAACGGTTCTGGACGTCGACGATCGCACCACGCACTCTTACGCCGCAATTGGCCTCGAACTAAAAAGGAAAGGGAAGCCCATTCCCACCAGCGATCTTTGGATCGCCGCGCTCTGCCGCCGGCATTCATTGCCGCTTTTGAGCAGAGACCGGCACTTCGATTCTGTTTCCGGCCTGAAGCGATTCGGCTGGTGATATTCCAAGACGTAGAATCTCCGACCGAGCAATGTCCCCAGATTGCGACCAACGGTGAATACGATGCCTTTGTCGAACAATTATGCACATTCCAGCTCGAAATTTACTCTAAACCCGGACCCTTACAGACCAAAGGGTTGATTGCATAAGAACGAAGGCTCCGATCGTGATCCGAGTAAGCTTGGGTTGGAGGACCAAAGCTCTTGGAAGGACAGGAGCCCTCAATGATGCTTATTGGATGTGATTACCACCCGAGTTGGCAACAGATTTGTTGGCTGGATACGGCGACGGGAGAGACCGGAGAGAAGAAGCTGGATCATGGGACGGGAGAGGCGGAGAGATATTATCGACAGTTGCCTGGGCCCGCGTTGATTGGGATGGAGTCGACGGGGAACTGCCAGTGGTTTGTGGAGATGTCCACGACTGCAGGGCACCAGGTGTGGATCGGCGACGCAGCGAAGATTCGGGCCAGCGAAGTGCGGCAGCAGAAGACGGACAAGAGAGATGCGGCGTTGATTTTGAAATTGCTGGTGGAAGGAAGATTTCCGCGGATCTGGACGCCTTCGGGGGAAGAGAAGGATTTGCGGCAGCTTCTGATTCACCGGCACAAGCTGGTGCGGATACGCGTGCAGGTAAAAAACGAACTGCAACACCTGGCGATGAACCAGGGAGTGACGAAGAAGAGAAAGTTGTGGAGCAAAACGGGCGAGCAGGTGCTGCGCGAGTTGCCGTTGAAGCCCTGGGCCAGCCGGCGGCGAGAAGACCTGTTTAAGATAAGAGAAATGCTGAATGGGCAAATTGATTTGCTCGATCAGGCTGTGGCGCGAGTCGCACAGAAAAACGAAAAGGCGCGGCTGCTGATGACACAGCCGGGCGTGGGACCGATTACTTCGATGGCGTTCGTGCTGACGATGGGAGATGTGTCCCGGTTCCCGCGCGGCAAGCAGGTGGCCAGTTATTTAGGGCTGATTCCCCGGGAGTACAGTTCGGGCGGGCATCAGCGGCTGGGATCGATCAGCAAGCAGGGCAATGGTTTTATGCGGATGCTGCTGGTGGAAGCGGCGCAGTGCGCGGTGCGTTGCGATCCGCAAATGCGTTCGGAATATTTACATCGCTGCCATCGCAAGGCGAAAGCAGTGGCCAAGGTGGCAGCGGCCAGGAAGTTGGCGATTCGACTCTACTGGATGCTGCGCACCAATCGAGGGTATCCAGAAGTCGTTCGTGTCGAGAGCAGCTCGCGGGTGCCGCTGGTCAGCGCAAGCTAGACCGAAGGATTGATTGGGCGCTCTCGTCCCAGTTACGGCTGGGATTCGGATAGAAGAATCATGGCCGATGTTTAGGTCGTATCGATGGTTGGCGGAACGATCCGCCGAAAGCTGATTCACCGTGAACGTTTCAGAGCTTTGGTCCTCCACCACTCTGGCAACCACGCGGTGCGAAAATCACTGCTCGGAACAATTGTGCCTTGACACCGCCTTCGTTCTTATCGACGGCACCCGCAAATTCAACGACTGAGCAATGCGGCGGAAAACGGGCCAGTAGCACAGCGACTCTTCGCTGTGCGGTTTTTGCAGCTGCCAGTAAGTGTCAACGGACTGGACGCTTACAAGACCACACAGCGAAGAGTCGCTGTGCTACGAAAGTTGAATGCCGCATTCATAGCGCTTGGTCCATGGGGAAAGACGCAATCCGCTGCAACATCGAAGGTTTGAAGAAAGCGAAAGAACCCATCCCGGTCGAACGGGGAACCCGAAAATTCAAGATCAGAACCCGGGCCACCCGCCAGGATCGGGACAACTCGGCCCCGATTAGGGGATAATCGGTTCTCACCATGAAATGGATTGCTCCGCGTCATGAAAAGCGAGAAGTGAATGAGGCCGGCCGGTGTCTCATCGCCGTTGAAGACGGCAATCTATCAATGCAGCACGATCATATGTTGGACGTAATTAACAATTGGCGCTCCTCGCACAGCCTTCCACTCCAGGGTATCAAAATGAGTCTGCTCAACAGGGCAAAAGAGATTGACACCAAAGCTATTGTCGCACAGCGGCCAAAGCGCTTGTCTTCGATTGATGCCAAGCTGCGGCAGCATTCATCGTGGATGAAACTCACACAAATGCAGGATATTGGCGGCTGCCGCGCGGTAGTGCAAAACATGACTCGGTTGAAGCGATTAATCAAGGTCTATGAGAAGGGAGAGGCGAAAAACCCCCGAAGGGGACACCTTCTCCACAAAAAGAATGATTACATCAAAGAGCCGAAGCCCGACGGATACCGAAGCTATCATCTTGTCTATCGATATTGCAGCGTCGCTAAAAAACATCGAGTTTATAACGATCTCAAAATAGAAATTCAGCTGCGATCCCGGCTCCAACACGCTTGGGCGACGGCAGTAGAGACGGTCGGAACATTCAGCCGTCAGCCGTTAAAATCCGGAGGGGGACAATTTGAGTGGCGGAGGTTTTTCGCGCTGATGGGTAGCGCGATTGCATTGCGGGAAAAGTGCCCCCCGGTTCCCGGTACACCTCGTGATAAGGGCGACCTGGTCGCCGAGTTACGGGTGCTGAGGGACAAATTGAATGTCAGTACGATACTCGAGGGTTACCGCACTTCGTTAAGTGTAGTGCAGACGGATCATGTCAAAGATTCGCTGGTCTTTCTCCTGGAAATTGATCCGGTGGCTTGGGCCGTCAGTTACACCGGGTTTACGGAAGACGAGTCTGAGAAGGCTTCTGAACTTTATTTGGAGCGAGAAAAGGCGATTGCTTTGAGCGGGGTACCAGGTGCCCAAGTGGTTCTTGCTTCAGCGAATTCCTTAAGAGCGCTACGAAGCGCGTTTCCTAATTACTATTTAGATACTCGAGTTTTTATCAATGTGATGAACGAAGTAACACGCTAAGATCAAAGCTAGAACTATTTTCTCAGCTGCATCCAACCAAAACAAAAAGCCCGTCAATAATCGGCGGGCTTTCGTTTGGGTAAGCTCTTTGAAAAACCGGGAGCGCACATCGAGTGCGCTTTAAAAAGATGAGATCTACCAGAACCCGCTCGAAGATTGAATCGTTCGAGCGATTACCTCGGATCCCCGTGAGAGGTTCCGAAGCTTGGGCAACTTCTCCTGCACACCTGCACAGGGTCGGTTTGCCACTATGTTTAGAAAGGAGGTGATCCAGCCGCAGGTTCTCCTACGGCTACCTTGTTACGACTTCACCCCAATCATGGGCCATACCTTGGGCGCGTGCTTCCTTGCGGTTAGCTGCGCGACTTCTAGTACAGCTCACTTTCGTGATGTGACGGGCGGTGTGTACAAGGCCCGGGAACGTATTCACGGCGTCGATCTGATACGCCATTACTAGCGATTCCAGCTTCATGCAGCCGAGTTGCAGACTGCAATCCGAACTGAGCATGGCTTTCTCCGATTAGCTCCCCCTCGCGGGTTCGCAACAGTCTGTACCATGCATTGTAACACGTGTGTAGCCCTGGACATAAAGGCCGTGCTGACTTGACGTCATCCCCACCTTCCTCTCCGTTATCCGGAGCAGTCCTCGTAGAGTTCTCCCTTGCGGGTAGCAACTACGAGTAAGGGTTGCGCTCGTTGCGGGACTTAACCCAACACCTCACGGCACGAGCTGACGACAGCCATGCAGCACCTCTACTACTGTCCCTTGCGGGAAGACGATATTTCTACCGTTGGTCAGTAGCGGTTCAAGCCCAGGTAAGGTTCTTCGCGTTGCGTCGAATTGAACCACATGTTCCACCGCTTGTGCGGGCCCCCGTCAATTCCTTTGAGTTTCAGTCTTGCGACCGTACTCCCCAGGCGCGGAACTTAACGCGTTAGCTACGGGACGACCCGCCTACGCGGGCCACCCCAAGTTCCGATGGTTTAGGGCTAGGACTACCAGGGTATCTAATCCTGTTTGCTCCCCTAGCTTTCGTTCCTCAGTGTCAGTTGCGATCCAGTCAGCCGCCTTCGCCACGGGTGTTCCTGCAGATATCTACGCATTTCACCGCTACACCTGCAATTCCACTGACCTCTCTCGCACTCGAGCGCGGCAGTTTTGAAAGCAGCCTCTGGGTTAAGCCCAGAGATTTCACTTCCAACTTGCCGCACCACCTACGAACCCTTTACGCCCAGTAATTCCGAGCAACGCTGGCCCCCTACGTATTACCGCGGCTGCTGGCACGTAGTTAGCCGGGGCTTCTTATACCCGTACCGTCAAACCCTTGCGGGTCATTCGTCCGGGTCGAAAGGGGTTTACACTCCGAGAAGCTTCATCCCCCACGCGGCGTCGCTGCGTCAGGCTTTCGCCCATTGCGCAATATTCCCCACTGCTGCCTCCCGTAGGAGTCTGGACCGTGTCTCAGTTCCAGTGTGGCCGGCCATCCTCTCAGACCGGCTACCGATCAAAGCCTTGGTGAGCCGTTACCTCACCAACTAGCTAATCGGGCGCGGGCTCCTCCTCAGACGGCCTTGCGGCCTTTGAGTCCATGGACCGGAGTCCTCGGAATGTCATGCGGTATTAGCTCGCCTTTCGGCGAGTTATCCCCCATCCGAGGGCAGATTGCCCACGTGTTACGCACCCGTGCGCCGTGCGCCATCCCGTATTGCTACAGAGACGCGCACTCGACTTGCATGTGTTAAGCACGCCGCCAGCGTTCGCTCTGAGCCAGGATCAAACTCTCGTGTGAAACTGGCTGCTTAGAAAACAAAAAAGCCCGACTCCCAATTTCTGGAGTCGGACCTCGCATTTTCCAAGCGAACTTTTTATCGCTCGATTCACTCAATCCCTTGCCCTCAGGTTTTACCCGAAATGAACAAGGTCAATCGAACGGGTTCTGGCACATCTCATCTTACCCAGTTTGTCAAAGAGCAAAGGCCTCCTGTCCAGCAGGCAGGCTACCGTAGAACCCGACGATAGTAACATCAGTTTCTTAAATGTCAAGCATTAAGTCTCGCCGCTCGAAATGGGGCGGCCTGTGGAAACATGTGGAAAACAGCGCGTTAGGGCCCGGACCAATTCTCGCCGACGAGTTAGCGGATTGAAATCCGTGATGGCCTGATGCCTTTCCGTCCGCGTGCCGCGAATTATTCGTTGATCCCGAATCGCCTGCATGGTGAAATTGTTTGACGGCAATGACTTCAGTTTAGGGAGACACTGTGGCGCTCAACGACAAGATCTTAGTGGCTGGCGGGGGCGGATTTATCGGCGGCGCGCTGGTTGCTCTGTTGCGCAAACAAGGGTACCGCGACATTCGCGCGGTGGACATCAAACCGTTCGCCGAATGGTATCAGCACTATGATGACGTGGAGAATTTGTGTCTCGATTTGAATCTGAAGGAAAACTGCGACATCGCCGCCAAGGGCGCCGTGGAAATCATACAACCTGGCCGCCAACATGGGCGGCATGGGTTTTATCGAGCACAACAAGGCGCTGTGCATGCTCTCCGTGCTGATCAATACGCACATGCTGCAGTCGGCGCTCAAACATGGCGACTGCAAGCGCTTCTTCTACGCCTCCTCGGCCTGCGTCTATAACGGGGACAAGCAGAAAACCTTTGAAGCGCCGTCGCTCAAAGAGGAGGACGCCTATCCGGCTCTGGCCGAAGACGGCTACGGCTGGGAGAAACTATTTTCGGAGCGCATGTGCCGGCACTTTATGGAGGACTACGGCCTCACCACGCGCGTGGCCCGCTTTCACAACGTCTACGGGCCCTGGGGCACGTGGTTCGGCGGCCGCGAAAAAGCTCCGGCGGCCATTTGCCGCAAAGTGATCGAGGCCAAGGTGTCCGGCAAGCACCAAATCGAAATCTGGGGCAGCGGCGTGCAGACGCGCAGCTTCATGTACATTGACGACTGCACCGACGGAATTCAGAAGATTTTCAACTCCGACATCATTGAGCCGATCAATCTGGGTTCGAGCGAAGCCGTGACCATCAACCAACTGGTGGACATCGCCGAGGACATTGCCGGAATCAAGCTCAAGCGCAATTACGATCTGACCGCGCCGAAAGGCGTCAACGGGCGCAACAGCGACAACACGCTCATCCAGAAATATCTCCACTGGGAGCCCAGCACGCCGCTGCGAACAGGCCTTGAAAAAACCTACCGCTGGATTTTCGACCAGTACATGGCGCGGGAACGCGGCGAGGCCGGAGTGGTCCGCGAGGCGGGAATCGTTCGGTAAAAAGTAGCACAGGCTTCTGCCTGTGGGGTTTCGTGCCAGCAAGGACAAAAACCCACAGGCTAAAGCCTGCGCCACGTTAGCAACTTCAGTTAGCTATTTCGCCGGATGCAGCAGCAACTTCTGCACGCGCCAGTTGATTAACTCCCCGACGTAAATCTCATTCTCTGACGGGCAAGCAATCTCATGAATCCAGCCGAATTCTTTCAACTGCCGGCCGGTGCCGCCCAGCTTGCCCAGAACTTTTCCATCCAGGCTGATTTTGTACACGCGTCCAGGAAATGCGTCCGAAGCGTAAAGCACTTGATTCGGCCCAGGCGTGATGCACACGGTCCAAGGCGCGCCAGGTCCCATGGTTCCCACCAAATCCACGGGCGGTTTGTTGCCGATGAGCGGAACGGTGTTGGCGTAATCAAACGGTTCGCTGATTTTGATCTGACGCAGGTATTTGCCGTCGCCGTCAAACACTTCGATGCGGGAATTGCCGCGGTTGGCCACGTACACATTTCCCTGGTTGTCGGTGGCGATGCTGTGCGGAGTGTTGAGCTGTCCCGGCCCGCTTCCCGGTTCACCGAATGACTTGATCCACTTGCCGTTCTTGTCATACTTCGCGACACGCGAATTGATGTAGCCGTCGCTGATGAAGGTGTCGCCCGCGGCATTCCAGGCCATGTCCGTCACTTGCCGAAACATTCCGTCCACCGGAGGCAGCGGCGGCTTGGGATGCTTGAGCGGCTCGGTGCCTTCGTCGGAGGCTTCCAGCTTGCGTCCGAACACCATGATCACCTGGCCCTCGGGATTGAATTTGATAACCATGTCGGAGCCTTTGTCCGCGACCCAGATGTTGTCTTCCTTGTCGATCCGGACGGTGTGCGCGAACGACCAGGCGTAGAGATTGTGGCCGATCTCGCGGATGTATTTGCCGTCCTTGTCAAATTCCAGAAGCTGCGCGGCGGCCGCGCCGTAGGCCGGACCGGTGGTGTTCCCGCGCGAGAAAACGAAGATGTGGCCCTTGGAATTTACGGCCACGCCGGAAACCTCGCCGAGGTACATTCCGGTGGGCATCTTGATGGCGTTGGGCACGGAATCAAACGGAATGTCGGGAGCCCCTTGGGCCAACATTGCCAGAGGCGCCAACATAAAAAATGCCAGAGCGAACGCGAGTTTTTTCATCCTAACCTCCAAAATTTTCAGTCGTAGGCACTGCCGTCACGCACAACGCACCAACCCAGGGCGTTGCATAGTATTCCTATTCGATGATTTTGCAAGGATGCGAACTTTCGGAGAATATATCGATTCGTCCGACGAACGCCACAGGAAAAGCATTTTCGTGCGCGAATACCGCCGCCGCTGAACGCCGGCGCCCATTTTGCGGACGGTCGACATAGGTTCGCGACGCGTATTATAAACTGAGAGCGGTAAATCATCGCGGAGAGGAATCCCAATGTCCGACCATTATCTGTTAAAGACGGAGCCTTCCGAATATTCTTTCGATGACCTGCGCCGCGATGGCGCGACCGAGTGGGATGGCGTAACCAATCCAACGGCGGTAAAAAATCTGCGCGAAATGAAATCAGGCGCGAAACTGATCATTTACGAAACTGGAGATCACAAGAGCGCCGTGGGAACCGCGACCGTGGTTTCCGTGGACGCCTCCGATCCAAAAAATCCAAAAGTAAAAATCAAGGCGGGGAAAGCTCTTGCCAAGCCGGTGTCGCTCGAAGAAATCAAGGCCAACAAATTATTCAAGGATTCGCCGCTGGTGCGGATTGGAAGACTCTCCGTTGTGCCGCTCACGAAAGAGCAGTACGAAGCTTTGGTCGCTTCTTAAAGATGAATTCCCAGCGGCACAGGCTTCAGCCTGTGGAATTAATCCTTGTAGATAGAAACCCCATAGACTGAAGTCTGTGCCACATGATTACCGTGCAAGGCTCGACGCGGGCGCAGTTCGTGCGTCCGCCAGGCGGCGCAGGGACTCCGCGTAAGGCGCGCGGGCCACGCCGCGCTCGCATACGATTGCCGAAATCAGGCGTCGCGGGCGTCACGTCAAACGCCGGATGCGCGGCGTGGACGTCGGGAGCGATGCGCACGCCGCGGATGTGCGTCACTTCCTCGGCCGAGCGCTCTTCAATTGGAATTTTTTCTCCGGATGCGATCGTGAGGTCAAAGGTGGAAACCGGCGCGGCGACGTAGAACGGCACACTGTGCTCGTGCGCCAGCACGGCAATCTGATACGTGCCGATCTTGTTCGCGGTGTCGCCATTCGCCGCGATGCGGTCCGCGCCCACGACTACCGCTTTCACCGTTCCAGTTTTCATGAAATGTCCGACCATATTGTCGGTGATCAGCGTCAGCGGAACTCCGCCTTCGTGCAGTTCCCATGCGGTGAGACGCGCTCCTTGCAGATAGGGCCGCGTTTCCGGAACCAGCACGCTAAGTTTGTGGCCCTGTTCGATGGCCACACGAATTACGCCCAGAGCCGAGCCAATCCCCGCCGTCGCAAGAGCCCCCGCGTTGCATTGCGTCATCACCTGGCCCGCAGCGGGCATCAGTTCCGCGCCGAACTTGCCCATGGCCACGTCCGTAGCATGCTTTTCCGCATGAATCGCGCGCGCTTCTTCCACCATCGCGTCACGCACCACGTCCAGCGATGCGTTTGCCGTCGAGAGCTGCTCAAACCGGCGCGTCATGCGCTCCACGGCCCAGAACAAATCCACGGCCGTCGGACGCGTCTGAGCGATGGTCCGGCAGATGCCGGGAAATTCGGCGCGCAGCTCTTCCGGTGTCCGCGCGTTCGAACGCTCAACTCCCAGCGCAACGCCCATCGCGGCGGCCACGCCAATCGCCGGCGCGCCGCGAATGACCATGTCCTTGATCGCCGCGGCCACTTCGCGGTAGTCGGTGTAGGTGTGATGGATCACTTCTCCGGGCAGGCGCCGCTGGTCGAGCATGATCACACCCTGGCCGGTCCATTCAATCGGCTGCGCAACTTTCATAATGCTGGAAATGTCCTCTGAGTTAGGTAGGACAGGCTTTTTTGCCCTGAATTCATTGCAAGGGCAGCCTGTCCTCTTTCGACGTCTGCCGCGCCATCATCTATTCGGGACACGCCGCCCTTCCCAAAGCTCAGGCGGAAAAGCCTATCTCGCGCGTTAGTGATGCGTCCCGCTGACAACGTAAACCAGATAACCGACAAGCTGCAAGCCATTGTATCCGAGATGCACAAAATAACTGGCGGTTACGGTTCCGGTGCGGGCGCGCACCCACGTCAGCGCCACGCCCACCAGAATCAGCAGCGCGATCTGTCCCCAGCCGCCCCACAACTGTGCCGCGTGCATCAATCCGAAGAGCGTTCCGGTCACCAGGATCCCGGCCGTGATGCCCATGCGGCGGGCGATCACAGGATAAAGAAATCCGCGAAAAATCGTCTCCTCCACGAGCGGCGCGACCAGCACGCCCAGCACCCCGAACAGCAAAACGCTAACCCGGGCCTGCAGCAATTCTTCAATCGGAAGCGTTTCCTTCGAATTCAGAAATCCGCCGGCGAAAGATACCGCCACGGCCATCACGGCCCCACCGGTCAGAAATTGCACGGCCGAGGCACGTAATTTGCCGGCGCCGGCAGGTAGGTCCCGCCAGCCGATGGATTGCCAGAATGGCGCCTTCGATCGTGCCAGCAGCATCAAGTAAAGATACAGGATGGCGAAGCCGTCAATCAGGGCCTGGCTGAGGAGCACGACAATCGACTTCGCCGTGCTCATGGTTGATCCAAATACGTGCTCGGGTTTTACGCCGAACAGCCGTACCGCGATCTCAGCCGCCCCTGATGTGACCGCGACACTGGCAATCACGGCCAGAACCACGAACAGCAGCACCTCCGGCCAATCCCACGGCACATTTAAATCGTCGGGCAAACCGCCGCGCATGCCGACAGCGAATTGCCGTGGGCGCAAAGGAGGAGGAATGTCCATCAGGCTTTGCTGCGGAGGCTGTGCGGCTTCCGCGGTGGGTGGCGGAACGCCATCCGAATCGCCTTCGGCCCGCTCATCGGAACGAACTCTCGCGGGTGATGCGCTCGATGGAGTGTACTCGTCGTAAGCCATTTCAGAATGGTGAGGCGCTACCGAGGGGCTGCCGCGCTCCAGGACACCACAATCACTGTAACGGCAGTTTTCGCCTGGCGCAAGTCTGGCGGGCGGCGATTCGATTTGCTGCCTGCGAGAATCAACGACGGCGCACCGCTTTGTTACGGCCGGCAATTTTGGCGAGCGCGCGGGAGTACGACGCGATCGTTTCGGGGACGGCTTCGCTATACACGAACTGGCCTTCGCGGCGGCAGGAGATCAGCCCGGCCTCGCTCAGAATCTTCAGATGATGGGAAACCGTCGCGGGAGTGACGCCGCGCATCGAGACGATCTGGCCGCAGTTCATCTGCCGGGACGCGGAAATGGCCTCGAAAATCCGCAGGCGGGTCTCATCCGCCAGAGCTTTGGATATTTTTTCGATCCCGGAACGGTCCATTGGGTGTTCCCACAGTCTAACGAAGTCCCCATCCCGCGCGCCAGAGCCGATTTCGCGTCCTCAAATAATCCAAAGAAATCTGCATCCAGTGATTTTGACAGTCATCTAAGTATCGAAACGCCATGAACCCGGGAAGTGGCCCTGAGTATGCGCCACGCTGGTCGTGCGAAATTGTCAGCATTCCTAAGGAGGCACAAATGAAGCGGCTGGAAGGAAAAGTAGCGGTGGTAACCGGCGGAAACAGCGGAATTGGCCTGGCCACGGCCAGGCGATTGCAAGAAGAGGGCGCGAAAGTAGCCATCTCCGGCCGCAGCAAGCAAACACTTGAGGAAGCGGTGAAATCCATCGGCAACGGGGTTCTGGCGGTGCAGTCAGACGTTGCCCGGCTTACTGACATCGACAAGCTCTTCGCGGAAGTCTCGCAGAAGCTGGGGAAAATCGACGTGCTATTCGTAAACGCGGGAATCGCCAAGTTCGCCCCGCTGGCCGACACCTCCGAAAGCGCCTTCGACGAGCAGTATGACATCAACATCAAGGGCGCGTACTTTACCATCCAGAAGGCGTTGCCGTTTCTGAATGACGGCGCGTCCATCGTTCTGAATACCAGCGTCGTGGACGAAAAGGGAACCGTTGGCGCCAGCGCCTATGCCAGTAGCAAGGCAGCCCTGCGCTCTCTCGCGCGAACCGCTGCGGCGGAACTTGTGGGCCGCGGAATCCGCGTCAACGCGGTTGCGCCGGGACCGATCGAAACGCCGATCCTCGGACGGAACGGACTACCGCAGCAAGCGATCGATGAATTCGTGAAAGGAGTCGTCGCCCGAGTCCCGATGAAGCGATTCGGTCAACCGGAAGAAGTGGCGGGAGCGGTCGCGTTTCTGGCGTCGCAGGATGCGTCCTACATCACCGGCGTGGAGATCAACGTGGATGGCGGGCTGGGGCAAATCTGAAATCGGTCGGATAGATTTCTGGGGAGGCCGGTCAGTTGACACTGGTAACCTTCGATGAGGGGTCTCCCAATAAGCCGGTAGCCTCATAGTTCTCAAAACGAGTTGACAAGCAGATCGGGTCGCGATTCGCTCGTTCGCCAGAATCAACATCACTGGCGAACGACGGCCCCTAAGCATGATTTCCGTTTAACCCATTCAACACCCGCGCTAAGACCTGTCCGGTGTAGGATTTTTTAACCCGCGCAACCTGCTCAGGCGTGCCCTGCGCGACAATGCGTCCGCCGCCTTCGCCGCCTTCGGGACCCAGGTCAATAATCCAATCCGCTTGCTTGATTACATCAAGGTGGTGTTCGATCACCAGAACCGTGTTGCCGAGATCCGCGAGCCGGTTCAAGACATCGAGCAGTTTTTTAACGTCATCAAAGTGCAGGCCCGTGGTGGGTTCATCCAGAATGTAGAGCGTACGTCCGGTCTGGCGGCGCGATAATTCCTTCGCCAGCTTGATGCGCTGGGCTTCGCCGCCGGAAAGCGTGGTGGAAGATTGGCCGAGTTGAACGTAGCCGAGGCCGACATCCACCAGCGTTTCGAGCTTCCGCGAATTTGCGGAATATTTTCCAGAATTTTCAGGGCGTCGGCGATCTGCATGTCCAGCAGATCGGAAATGGAATGGCCTTTGTATCTCACCGCCAACGTTTCGGCGTTGTAGCGGCGGCCGCGGCAGACTTCGCAGGTGACGTACACATCGGGCAGAAAATTCATTTCGATGCGCCGCAGGCCGTCGCCCTGGCAGGCTTCGCAGCGGCCGCCCTTCACATTGAAGCTGAAGCGGCCCGGCTTGTAGCCGCGCTCCCGCGATTCCGGCAGCATGGCGAACAGTTCGCGGATCGGCGCGAAGACTCCCGTATACGTCGCGGGATTGGAGCGCGGCGTGCGGCCGATGGGGGCCTGATCGATCTCAATCACTTTGTCGATCTGGTCGGCGCCTTCGATGGCGCGAAATGCGCCGGGGCGTTCCATCGAGCGGTACAGCGACTGCGCCAGGGCGCGATACAAAATATCGTTCACCAGCGTGGATTTTCCCGAGCCGGAAACTCCAGTGACCACGGTCAGCAAACCGAGCGGCAGCTCGAGATCCACGTTTTTCAAATTATTGGATTCGCAACCGAGAATGCGAATCCATTTGTCGCCGGGCGCGCGGCGTTTGGGCGGCACGGCAATCTTCAATTCGCCGCGAAGGTAACGCCCGGTCAGCGATTCGGAGTTCTGTTCGATTTCTTCGGGACGGCCTTTGGCGACCAGGTGCCCGCCGGCATTGCCCGCGCCCGGTCCGAGGTCCACGACGTAATTCGCGCGGCGAATGGTTTCTTCATCGTGTTCGACGACGAGCACGGTATTGCCCAGATCGCGCAAGTTTTCGAGCGACGCGATCAGGCGATCGTTGTCACGCGCGTGCAAGCCGATGGAAGGCTCGTCCAGCACGTAGAGCACGCCGCGCAACTGCGAGCCAATTTGCGTTGCCAGGCGGATGCGCTGCGCTTCGCCGCCCGAAAGCGTCGCCGCGGAACGGTCCAGGCTGAGGTAGCCCAGGCCTACCGCGAGAAGAAAATCGAGGCGCGCGGCAATTTCAGCGAGCGCGCGGCCCGCGATTTCGGTCTGGCGCTCGGTCAGGCCCTCGCGGATTTTGTCGACCGCCGGGCGCGCGTCGGAAATCGCCAGCGCGGTGAATTCCGCGATGGATCGTCCGCCGACTTTCACGGCCAGGCTCTCGGGGCGCAATCGCTGCTCACCGCACACTGCGCACGGCACCGGCGACATGTATTGCGTGATCCATTCGCGATAGGTATCCGAACCCGATTCCTCAAAATTGGATTCGAGAAAACCGATGACTCCCTGGAAATGTAATCCCGGAAGAGTTTTCCCGCCGGATTTCGCGCCGGCTCCGCGGGACGAGCCATGGCCATCGCCCTTCGCATTCGAAGGAGGGTTGCCGTAGAGAACCAAATTCTGCACTTCGCGAGGAAGTTTTTCGAGTGGCGTGGAGAGGTCGAACCCGTGGGCCAGCGCGCCGAGCTCCAGATTACGTTTCAAAAACACCGAGCCCGAACCGGGCCCAAGCGCGCCTTCGAACAGCGGACGCGTCCAATCCACAATGACCTTCGACGGATCGAAATCGAATTTTGACCCGAGGCCGTTGCAGGCTGGGCACGCTCCGTACGGTGAATTGAAGCTAAACGAACGCGGCTCAAGCTGCGGCACGGAGAGGCCGCATTCGCTACAGGCCATTTTTTCGGAAAAAACCTGCTCGGTGCCGCCAACCACAACGACGGTGACCAGCCCCTTCGCCAGTTTCAGCGCAGTGGCGATGGATTGCTCAAGCCGCGCAGCGATGCCTGGCTTGACCAGCAGCCGGTCGATCACTACTTCGATGGTGTGATTCTTGCGCTTGTCCAGGCGCGGGGGATCGTCCAGCGGGCACAGATCGCCGTCGATTCGCGCGCGCACAAAACCGTCGCGCGCGAGTTTTTCCAGCTCCTGGCGGTACTCGCCTTTTCTTCCGCGCACGATGGGCGCGAGAATCATCACGCGATCGCCGCTCCTGGCGAGTTCCCCTTGCAGAATCGAGCGCACGATCTGATCGGTGGACTGGCGCGAAATGGGTTTGCCGCATTTCGGGCAGTGCGGCGTGCCGATGGAACTGTAGACCACGCGCAGATAATCGTAAATTTCCGTGATGGTGCCGACCGTAGAGCGTGGCGAACGCGTCGTGGTTTTCTGTTCGATAGCGATCGAAGGGGAAAGGCCTTCGATGGAATCCACTTCCGGGCGTTCCATTTGATCGAGGAATTGCCGTGCATACGCGGACAACGATTCCACGTAGCGCCGCTGGCCCTCCGCGTAAATCGTATCGAAGGCCAGCGAGGATTTGCCGGAACCTGAAAGACCGGTGATGACCGTCAGCGTGTTGCGCGGAATTTCCAGGCTGATATTTTTCAGGTTGTGCTGGCGCGCGCCACGAATCACTATTTTCTTCAAGCCCATACTGCGAAGACCGCCCCCACTGACGGCTCGGCACACGGCGGGTAAAATACGCCCATCGTAATCCATCAACGTTAGCAGGCAGCGATTCGGGAGTCAATTCCAGCAGTTGCGTCGAAATGGAAGGACGACGCTCCCTCCGGCGCGCACTCAGTGGGAAAGCAGAACCATGGGAAATAAATTTCCCGTGTCCCTCAATTTCGCGAGACGCGCATACAGGATTCACTTCATGCAAGAATGTCCGCGCGGAAAATTTTCCGGTGGCATGGCTTTTTTACCCGCAGTGCGAAAAACAAAACACTGTGTTTTCAGCGCCTTGTGTTTGGCCTCGTGCGTGCAACTAGTAGTGCCGTAGGAGGGAAGACGCGCCGAGGATCCCTTTAGGGGATTGAGGGCTGGGCCGGCACGATCTTCCCTCCGACCTGCTTCCGCCGCCTACCCCAAAAACCACACCCAATGGACCATACCTATCGGCGGAAGTACGTGCGTACCGTCCCCTTTTGATGTAACAAAAACGTTTCATAGTTTGCGATACGCCCGCGCGCACTTCGCTTCCATATTTTCTTGCGAAAACACGACTGGAGACAGTTCTTCGAGGCCTCAAAGATAAGATCGAATCCAATTGAGGTGAAAAATAGTGTCTCGTGGCCCACGCTTCAGCCTGTGGACTTTGGCCGCAGCAAGATAGATGTTGCTCCGACAAACTTCCACAGGCTGAAGCCTGTGCCACAAGAAGCTGTAGACCTACTATGATTCGTTGGAAGGCCTGGCGATTCGACTTGCAGATAGATTTGGCTGGGGCGGTTGGACTCGAACCAACACCGTCCTCATTAACAGTGAGGTGCCCTACCGATTGGACCACGCCCCAGCGGTGGAGCGAAGAAGCTTGAATCCTTAAAGAATTGTTTTCCTTAAGAGACGAATATTGTACGAAAACTGGCGCGCTTGCGGCGAAGTATTTTTAGTCTGTCGTTTCGACGGGAAATCCCGCTTCATTCCAGGCGCGCCAGCCCCCGTCCATGGAAATACAATTCTGGTAACCCATTTTCTGCAGATTATCGGCGGCCAGCGCGGAACGGAAACCGCCTCCGCAATAAAGGACCAGCACGGCGGACTTGTCGGGAATCGCCGTTTCAATATCACGCTCGATGATTCCCTTGCCAAGATGAATGGCTCCGGGCAGGTGGCCGCGCGCCCATTCATTGTCTTCGCGGACGTCTACCAGGGTGAATGTTTCTCCGGAATCGAGCCGGCTTTTCACGTCACGAAAATTCAATTCCTTTACGCGACTCTTGGCGTCCTTGACGATGTTCAGAAATCCCGGCGTATGTTTCATAAAAAAAATCTCCATTCCGCAACGATCACTTGAAACTACAGCCTAACACAACGAAAATTCAACCGCGGGAGCCCGCCCCGAAGTCGAGCCCCGCTGCCCGGTTTCATGTGCGGCCCCATTCGAATTGTAGGTCCAGAATTATCTGAATTTCAGGCGCAACCCGGGGCTGCTGATCGGAATCAGAGATCTCAAGACTAGAGTCGATTACAGACCGTGGCGCCCGCCCCCTAGGTCTGCTCGATCGAGCGGAGGGACAGCAATGACCAAGCCGGTCTTCTCAAAATCGCTTTTCGCTTGTGTCTTCGCGCTGGCGTTGATTTGTTTGCCGAATAACGCGTTGGCCCGGCACAGCGGCGGGTCCAAGGGTGGCGGAGGCTCACGCGGTGGAAGTTCGCACGGCCGCAGCGGATTTCACGGCGGCGGACATTCCAGTTTCAAAAGCGGTGGACACTCTTACAGCAGGTCTCGTGGGGAAGGACGAATATCTTCCGCTCGCCTGGGCAGCGGCTCCAAAAATAACGGGCGGATGAACGGCAGCTTCACCGCAAAGTCGGGAGGCTTCTCTTCGTCACGACAATCCAATCGTTTCCCCGGAACTTTCTCCAACAACTTTGCGCGAAATTCCAACTCCGGAAGATCGGGCTCTGGCGCGTCATCGAGCGGGCGTAATTTCGGCGGCGGTTTCAATTCGACGCGTTCCGTAGCGCCAGGATCCCGCAGCGCGATGGGCCAATGGCAGTCCTTCGGAAACTCGGCGGGGCGGTCGATGCTGGCATCGACACACAGCTCGGGGAACTTCGCGAGTGCGGGATGGCATTCATTCGGCAGCGTGGGTTCGGGCCACAGCGCGGCAATGTCCCGCGTATTCAGGAGCAGTGCGCGATCCGATCCGCAGTGGCGCTCTTTTGGAAATTCAGGAAACGCCGCATTCGCGCGCGGTAATTCTGAATTTGCTTCTTTCGGAGGAAGCCGCGCTTCGGTGTCGAATTTTCATTCCGCGAGGATCAATTTCTCCGATCGATTTTCGAACAACATCGGCAGGACGTCTCGATTTTCCTCGTTCTCTTCCTTTTCCAGGGAGCCGTCGTTCGGAGCTTTCGGTTTCGCAGGATCCGGTTTCGGCGGTCGCAATTTTGCGAATGCATCGATTGGCTCGGGTTTTGGCGGAGGGGGAATTGGAGCGGGATTGTCTCTAATCCCGAATTTGCTCAGCGGCTTTCTTAACGGGGGCGCATCACTATTCGGCGGACCGGGAGCGCTCGCGGCGAACGCGATTTCGTTGGCCGTGCGCTTGTTCGTTTCCAGTATCAGCTCTGGCGATTCGGCCCAGGGGGGCTATGGCGGTGGCGATGCCGAGTCCGGATCAAACGGATTCAGCGGAAATTTCGGATTCGCCGCGGCGCCGGTCTGGCCGGCGTGCGGTCCTGGCGCGACCTTGTGGACGGCTTCCCCGGCGCCGGCCACCTATTGCGGACGCTCGGCGTATGCTTACCGGCCGTTTGGCTGGAGTTCCCCAGGTTACTCAGCCGGCCCTGCAATTGGATTTGCTTTCCAGCGATAGAGCCGGAGTTACGGCACCGAGTTACGGCACAGAATTACTGCAGACGAGCGCTGACGACGGGAACCATCCACACGGCGTATCCTTGCGGGTCGCGTATATTGGCGATCATCTGGTTGAAGTAGGCCACGGCTGATTCGCGGGAGATCGGCGTCAGCTCTCCAATCGATTCGGCATATCCGTCGCGCCACGCGGTCAGGATCGTCGCGAACGTTTCGCGCGGGACACGCAGCGTGTCGACCACGATGTAATCGACCTTAATTTCGTCCATCCCCATCGCGGACAGAATCCGATACGCATGCCGGCCGATGAACAGGTCGCTGCCCGTTTTTTCTCCGAAGCTCGCCGGCGCTTCATTCCAGAAATCTCGCGGATCGCGGGTGGCGCGCTCAAAGTGCAGCATGCCGTAGTCTTCCGGAATGAGGTGCAGATATCCGCCGCGGCGCGTCACGCGAGCGAGTTCGCCGATCACACGGTCGGCGTGCGGAATGGAATGCAAGACGTGGCGGCACACGGTGAGGTCGAAGCTGCGGTCGGCGGCCGAAAGTTCAAAAATCGATTGGTGCTGGAACGTTAGGCGCGGAGCGAGATGCGCATAGCGTTTGCGCGCAAGCTCCAGGTGTGGATCGACGATGTCGACTCCAAGCACCCGCGCGCTAGGAAAAAGTTCAGCGAGCCGCGACGCGCCTTCGCCCGTTCCGCAGCCGGCGTCGAGGATGCCCGGCTCCGGCGGAAGCACGTAGCGTTGCAGCAGCGGAATTTCCTGCGGCCAGATCGCGCGAGCCTGCGCGTCCAGATTACGCACCATCGATTCGTCGGCCATCTGTTTGGCCTGCGGATTAAGGTCAGTCATTGCGTACTCCAGTGAGCGGCAGCTCGCGGAACGTTGCGGAAGCACAGAGTAACATAAGGAACGGCTTCACTTCCGTGCTTGGCGGCTGGCACAATGCTTCAGGTAGGATAGGCTTCAACCTGTCCGGTTTAGAGCGATGTAAGGCACAGCGGTGCAGACCGGCTGAAGCCCATCGTGCAAAAATATGACCACACGCCAGGAAAAAGGGGCGATCCTGATCGTCGAAGATGAAGCCAAGATGCGGCGGCTGGTCGAACTGCGTCTGGGCGAAGAAGGTTTTCTAGTGCACTCCGCCCCGGATGCGGAAACGGGACTGCAGCTGTTAGTGCGCGAAAAGCCGGACCTGGTGGTGACGGACCTGCGCCTGCCGGGAATGAGCGGCCTGGAATTTCTGCAGGCGGTGAAGCGCGCCAACGCAGCACTCCCGGTGGTGGTGATGACGGCGTACGGCACGGTCGAATCGGCAGTCGAGGCAATGAAGGTCGGCGCGAGCAACTACGTGACCAAGCCGTTTTCGTTTGATGAGCTGGTTCTCGTAATTCGCAAGGAGCTCGACACACGCCGCCTGCGCGAGGAAAACCGAAACCTGCGCGAAGCCCTTGGGCGCCGCTACTCCTATAAGAACATCGTCGCGCAGAGTGACAAAATGCAAGCGGTGCTGGCCATGGTCGAGCGCGTCGCGCCCACCAACTCGACGGTGCTGCTCGGCGGCGAAAGCGGCGTAGGAAAAGATTTGATCGCCCGAGCCATTCACGAGCACTCGCAGCGCGCCTCCGGCCCATTTATCAAAATCAACAGCACCGCCATTCCGGAAAATCTTCTGGAGAGTGAACTCTTCGGGTACGAAAAAGGCGCCTTCAGCGGCGCCACCGGAAGCAAGCCGGGAAAATTCGAATTGGCCGACAAGGGCACACTCTTCCTCGACGAAATCGGCGACGTCCCCGGCGCGATCCAGGTCAAGCTCCTGCGCGTGTTGCAAGACCGCGAATTCGAGCGCCTGGGCGGAACGAAAACACTGAAGGTGGATGTGCGCCTGGTGGCCGCCACCAATCGCGATCTTCGCGCCGCGCTTGAAGAGCGCACGTTTCGAGAGGATCTTTATTACCGGCTGAACGTCGTAGCCATCGACATTCCGCCGCTGCGCGACCGCAAGGAAGACGTTCCCCCGCTGGCCAATTATTTTCTGGAGCGTTACGCAAAAGAATCCGCAAAAAATATCACCGGAATTACGCCGGAAGCCATGAAGCGCCTGATGGAATATCACTGGCCGGGAAATGTCCGTGAACTGCAGAACATCATCGAGCGCGGCGTGGCGTTATCCTCCTCCGGCGCAACGCTCGACGCCGCCGATATCCATCTCGATGATCCCGCCAAGCGGACAGCTCCAGCTGGAGGTTCACCATACGTCCTGCCCGACGGGGTGACGCTGGAGCAGTGGGAAGACGAAGCCATCCGGGAAGCCCTGCGCCGTTCCAATGGCAACAAAAGCCAGGCCGCCCGCGCGCTTGGCCTCTCCCGCAATGCCCTGCGTTACCGCCTCTCAAAATTGGGCGTGGCCGATCCAGCTGATGCGGAAGCGTAGTGCTTTCAGTCAGAGACAACCTAAATTTCGGAGGGCTGCAGACACAACCGGACTGCGGAGGGTTTGGATTCTCGATCGAAATGGCAGTCTACCGCATCCCGCACTGTCTGTGGGAGTTCAGCCAGCGCGCCGGATTCTGTATTTGGAATACCCAACCGCGCGTACTTCGTACCCACCGTCCCTCGATTCCTTGAATGTAAAGACGATTTCCTTCTCCATCGTAACGAGCGACGCGTCGGCGCTTTTAGGTTTTGTTTAGGACACAAGTTCAAAGCGAGAGAAGCTAACCCTCGAAATGCCCACTAAATCGCTTTTTTTGAAATCAGCTTCCAATTTTGAAGCAAGAGCAAGACATTCGGTCGGTTTGCGGACGGAGTGTTGGATGCGTTGCGGAAATTCGTCGTACGTCTTGCCATCCAACCGGCGGCCAGCCGACTTTTTCCTCACGCCGCCCCACTGCTTGAAGAAGAATGGCACATGTTCGCGATTGCAGTGATCCCGAACGGAAACAACCCATTCCTTTTGCATGGGCCTCGCACCGGCCCCGCTCTCCCCGCCAACGATTACCCAGTTGATGCCCTTGAGGTTGAACTCCCCCAAGTCTTCCAATAGCGGCTCAACAGAGAGAAACTTGATCGCAGCACGGGAACTTCGCAGATTCTCAATCCGCGGCAGGCCGTACTTCTGATTCTCGACACTCACGCCCCACCAAATGTGCTCGGCGGCGGCGGCGAAGCTGAGCGAACCGTTTAGGAGCTTCTGAAGTCGCTCCGACCGTTTCGTAAGGACCTGGTAGGTATGCCAATTCGCCGAGACCATAACCTTCGCTACGGCGGTTACATAATCTTCGGGAACGTTCTCATGAAACAGGTCACTCATCGAATTGACGAAAATCATCTTGGGATTTCGCCATCACAATGGCTCAGCAAGTTTCTCCGGCACTAGGCGTAAATCAAATCCCTGCTGATAGGGGTGGCCTTGTACTCCCCGAAAACGCTCCGCGAATGTCTCGGCGTAACAGTGCTTGCAACCGTCACTAATCTTGGTGCACCCACGCACGGGATTCCAAGTAGCATCTGTCCACTCAATGGCTGACTTTGAGCTCATCGGGGTTGCCTCCTCGGAAAGGAAACAATCACATCGTTTCCGAAGGTTCCCTTCTGACCTGACCGGGGATTTTTGTACCAGCCGAAGTGAGAGAGAATCTCTTACGAGGAGGACGGCTGGATATGCCAAACAAGAGGTACAAGGCAGAACAGATCGTGACGTTGTTGCGGCAAATCGAAGTGGGAATCGCGAATGGAAAGACCACCCCGCAAGCCTGCAAGGAAGTTGAGATCACCGTGCAGACCTATTACCGCTGGAGGAAGGAATACGGCGGCCTGAAGCTGGATCAAGCAAAACGACTCAAGGAACTGGAAAGAGAGAACGCCAAACTCAAGCGAGTGGTGGCGGAGCTGTCGCTGGAGAAGCAAGTTCTCAAGGATATCGCGGAGGGAAACTTCTAAGCCCTGAGAGGCGTCGCTGTGCGGTGGAGCATGCGCGAGAGAAGCACGAACTTTCCGAGCGGCATGCTTGCCAACTGGTGAAGCAGTGGCGTGGAACGCAGCGCTACCTGCCGATCCAGAGAGTGGACGAAGATGCGCTGACCCGAGACATCATCACGCTGGCCAGTCAGTATGGCCGTTACGGCTACCGGAGGATTACGGCGCTGTTGCGGACCGCAGGCTGGCAGGTGGGGAAAGATCGAGTGCAGCGCATCTGGCGTCGCGAAGGGCTGAAGATACCCAACAAACAAAAGGCACGGAGAAGGCTCTGGTTAAATGATGGCTCCTGTGTGCGGCTGAGGCCTGAGCGGGCGAATCACGTCTGGAGCTATGACTTCGTGAGTGCAATGACCCACGATGGCAGAACGATTCGCATGCTGACGATGATCGACGAATACACGCGAGAGTGCCTGGCGATTCGAGTGGCGAGGCGATTGGGAAGCTACGAGGTCATCGAGGCGCTGGCGGATGTGATGCTGTGGCGAGGAGTGCCGGAGAATATTCGGTCTGACAACGGCGCGGAGTTTGTGGCCAAGGAACTGCGGAAGTGGCTGGCGAATGTAGGGACCGGAACGTTGTATATCGAGCCAGGCAGTCCTTGGGAGAACGGTTACTGCGAAAGCTTCAACGGAAAGCTGAGGGATGAATGCCTGAATGGGGAGATTTTCTACTCGCTGAAGGAGGCACAAATCGTGATCGAGAAGTGGAGAGTCGAATACAACACCAGGCGGCCCCACTCGGCGCTCGGCTACAGGCCGCCTGCCCCCGCGGCCTGTAGCCCCTGGGATCGGCCTAACCAAGATTCACAGTTCATGGCTGTGATATAAACTCTCTCACTCACCGTGGTACAAAAACTCGGTCCCGTCACGACTATTCGCGCCTTAATTCGGGACTGCTCGCGCGATTCCTTGAAAAAGTCTTCCGTAGTCATCGTGCAATCTCGGACCGGGGGAAACTGCGAGGAAATTCCTAATAACATTCGCCTTATATTCGCTATATTGTCAAGCGGAAACTGCTTCAATTAACTTTCACACAAGGACCGGCGGTTGGTTGAAAAGCACCACCCCTGCGCGATAACCACCGGATAATGAGCCATTCGGCTCCTCGTTATTTCCTGCTCGCACCATCCAAGCACCTCGAATCAGACACCTTATCGTATTTTGCAGACTTGGCGAGTTTGGCCCTCACCCTGCGACCATCTAACTCGGGTGAACGCATGATCTCGCTTGGGAAGCCGGTGGGAGATTTAGCCATGAAAAATTATCTTGGGAGCATCGTAAGGGTTTTCGCAGCAGGCGCGCTGGTTCTGGGCCTGAGCGCGGGCGCGAGAGCGCAGTATGCGCCGCCGGCCTCGCAGCAGCCCATGGAGATTCCGGCGCAGGGGCAATATCCGCCGCCACCGCAGGGCGGGTCTCAGCCTCAAGGGGCTCCACAGGGGCCACTGCCGCAGAACGATCCCGGCGCGGCGCGCATGAGCTTCCTTCACGGCGATGTTTCGACGCAGCACAGCGGATCGAGTGACTGGGCCGCGGCCACGATTAATACCCCCGTGGTGAACGGCGACCATATTTCCACGGGACAAAATGCGCGAGCGGAAATTCAGCTCGATCACGCCAACGTTCTGCGTTTGTCCGATCAGACTACCGCCAATGTCGTGAACCTGGCGAAGAATCAAATGCAACTTCAGGTCGGACAGGGCCTCGCAAACTACGAGGTCTTCAAAAATAATGACGCCAATGTTGAGATCGACACACCGAATGTCGCGATCCATCCGGATGCGGCCGAAGGCAGCTATCGCATCCTAGTGAACTCCGATGGCGAGACGATCGTCGACGTGCGCAAAGGCAGCGCGGAAATTTCCACGCCGCAAGGCAGCACCCGTGTGGAGCGCGACCAGCGCATCACGATTCAAGGCAACGCGGATAACGCGCAGTATCAAGTTTCAGGTTCTCCCGGCAGGGACGATTGGGACCGCTGGAACGCCGACCGCGATCACAGCATCGAAGACGCGCAGAGTTGGCAGCACACGAATCCCTACTACACCGGCAGCCAGGATCTGGACACATACGGTCATTGGTCCAATGTCCCTGACTATGGCGATGTCTGGTTTCCTTCCGCAGACGCAGGGTGGGCGCCGTATCGCGATGGCCGCTGGGTGTATGAGCCTTACTATGGCTGGACCTGGGTTTCTTATGAACCTTGGGGCTGGGCTCCGTATCACTACGGGCGCTGGTTCGTCTATGGCGGAAACTGGGGCTGGTGGCCCGGACCGGTCTATGGTGGCTATCGCCCGCTGTGGGCGCCGGCGTACGTTTCATTCTTCGGATTCGGAGGAGGAGGTTGGGGCGTTAACTTTGGGCTCGGTTTCGGCGGCTTCGGAAGTGTCGGCTGGCTGCCCTGCGGACCGGGAGATCGCTTCTTTCCGTGGTACGGCCGCGGCATCAATCGCGTGAACGAGGTCAACATCACCAATTTTCATAACAATTACGGCGGCATCGGTCCGCTGCGCGAAGGTTCGCATGGATATTCAAACGTGGACCGGGCGTTCAGCGACGCGCGTGTGCGGAACGGAATCAGTTCGATGCGGAGCGATCAGTTCGGACATGGACGTGTCTCCATGCAGCAATCCAGGATCGAACCAGGGTCTCTTCGCCAGGCCAGCATGATGACGGGCGCGCATCCACTGTCGCCGTCGCGCGATAGTTTCCAGTCGACCAATCGACAAGTGAATCCTGCTTCGGTCCCGAATCGAGCGGCCAGCAACGAGCACTTCTTCAGCTCCAATGCTCGTCAAAACGGTTCGTTCCAAACGGGGCGTAGCGAGGGCAATTTCAACCGTGGCGGGGCTAACACTCCGGCAAACGCAGGCCGGGGCTCCGCGCCCGAGCAGGGCCAACGCGGATTCACTGGACCAGCTTCGCAACCGAATCAGTCCATTCAATCCTCGAGGCCGGGATGGCGCACATTTAATCCGCCATCTGGACAGCAGAATGGCGGTCGAACCTATCAGGGGCAAAATGGACCGCAACAGCGGTCCTACAATTCGCCACCGTCCGAATCTCCCCGCCAGAATCAAAGCTATTCGCGGGGCGGGTTTGCAGGAAATGGATCGAACCGGCCAACGCTCAATATGCAGCAGCCGGTGGTCACGCCTCGCGGAGGATCCTATTCGGGTTCCGGCCGGCAGATGCCAAGCGCACCTGGTAACGGAGGTTATCGCGGGGCACCGCCGAGTGGCGGTTCCTACTCCAGCCGGCCAATGCCCAGCACGCCTCCTAGCGGAGGATACGGCGGCTACCGAGGTGCGCCGCCCAGCGGTGGTTCGTATTCCGGACGTGCGGCCTCGAGCGCTCCAAGTGGCGGCGGGCACCGCGCTCCTTCGGGCGGTGGATCGCGTGGAGGAAACTCCGGTGGCGGATCCCGTGGCGGTTCTTCGGGTGGTGGACACAATCACCACTAAACAATTTCCACCCCGTTTCACCCCTCACCTCACTCACCGTCAGGAGGCTCCGAAAGGAGCCTCCTGCTCCTCCGAAAATCGAGGAGGATGGGGAAACGGTTTTTGACCTGTCGCGCCCAGCGCAGGGAGTTCCCAGACGCTAACTGTGCGCCTCTGGTGGTTAGATGCGTCGCTCTCGGAGTAGAATCGAACCAGAAGCAGAATGGCCGCGTATGTCGGAGGGACAAACGCCATGCGAAAATCTGTGTTTATTTTTCCAATCCTGATTCTTCTCGCCGGATTTCTTTCGGTGTTTTCTTCGCCCGCTGTGGCGGACGATGATCCGCCAGGCCGGGTGGCGCGCCTTAACTTCATTCAAGGATCGGTTTCATTTCAGCCCGGTGGCGAGACGGAATGGGTGCAGGCGAATCCCAACCGCCCTCTTACGACTGGAGATAATCTTTGGGCCGATCGGGACTCTCGCGGCGAATTGCACATCGGCAGTTCGTCCATTCGAATTGCCAACCAGACCGGCATCACTTTCCTGAATCTCGACGACCGCACGGTGCAGATTCAATTGGCGCAAGGGTCGATGAGCGTGACGGTGCGTCGCCTGGACGGTGGTGACGATTTTGAAATTGACACCCCGAATCTGGCTTTCACGCTACAACGCCCCGGAGACTATCGCGTGGACGTCGATCCGGATGGCAACGCCACGACCATCACCGTGCGCGCCGGTGAAGGAGAAGCAACGGGCGGCGGCAGCGACTACCATATGGACTCCGGCGATCGCTCCACTTTCACCGGCACGGATTCCCTGACCTACGACGGCGGACAGGCCGGGCGCATGGACGATTTTGACAGCTGGAGCCGCTCGCGTGACGATCGCGAGGATCACTCTGAATCTTCCCGCTACGTTTCCCGCGACGTCATCGGATATCAGGACCTCGACGAAAACGGCGAATGGCGAAACGTGCCCGATTATGGGGAGGTATGGTTTCCCACGCACGTGGCCGCCGGTTGGGCGCCCTATCGTTACGGACACTGGGCGTGGATCGCTCCCTGGGGATGGACCTGGGTTGAAGACGAACCCTGGGGGTTTGCTCCATTTCACTATGGACGCTGGGCCGAAGTCGGCGGGGGCTGGTGCTGGGTTCCGGGTCCGGTCGTTGTGCGGCCTGTGTATGCGCCGGCGCTGGTGGTGTTCGTCGGCGGACCGCGATTCGGCGCTTCCGTATCATTTGGCGGCGGTGGAGGCGTCGCGTGGTTCCCACTAGGGCCGCGCGAAGTGTACGTTCCGCCGTACCGCGTGAGCGAGCGGTACGTGCAGAACGTAAACGTCACGAATACCACCGTGAACGTCGTCAACGTAACGAACGTCTATAACAACGTGAATGTGCGGAATGTGGCCTATATGCACCAGAACAACGTTCAGGCGGTGACCGCTGTCTCGCATGACACGTTTGTGAACGCGCGTCCCGTGGCGGCTTCCAACTTGCGCGTCAATCCGGAACAGATGCGTGCGGCCGAAGTGCAACGCAACTTTACCGTGGCCCCGGTGCAGAGAAGCGTCGTGGGAGCGAGTCCCGTGGCCACCGCAAAGCCTCCGGCCGCGGTGATGCAGCGGCAGGTGGTGGCCAAGTCGACGCCTCCTCCGCCGCGCGCTTCGTTTAATAACATGCAGCAACCGCCGCGTTCATTCCGCTCGGCTGGTGCACCTCCACAGCCGCAACCGATGCAATCGCGCCAACCGGGACAGCAGCAACCATCTCGTGCGCCCCAGCAGTCCCAGCAGCAGTTGGGTGGACAACCCCCACTACGGCAGCGCGGACAACAGCAACAGCAAATGCAGCAGCAACCGGTGCAGTCGCCGCAGTTCCATTCGCCGCAAGGACAACAGCCGCCGGTGCAGCCGCGCGGACAGCAGCAACAGCAAATGCAGCAACAACCGGCGCAGCCGCCGCAGTTCCATCCGCCGCAAGGACAACAGCCGCCGGTACCGCAACGCGGGCAGCAGCAACAGCAAATACAACAGCAACAGCAACCGCAACCGCCGCAACAACAACCCCGCCCGCAGGCGGACCAGAATCGCAGACCTCCGGAGCAGCAAAATCCCGCTGTAAGATATGCTCCCCCGGCGCGGGCCAATGAGGACACCTATCGCCCGCATCAATTTGAAAGGCCGCAGCAGTCTCCTCCTCCACAAGCCGCTCCTCCGCCTCGAAACGAGAAGGCGGCGCCGAAACCGCAGGAGCGCGCGCCGGATTCGAAGAAGGGCGATGATAAAGAGCGAAAATAAATTGCAGCACGAACTGTCTGGAGAAGTTGAAATTCGATGGCGATTCCGCCATTCGATGCAAAGGAATTAAAACGGCGGCGGTGCGAATGCTGGCGCGCTTTGCAGTTTCGCAGCGCCTTCGCAGCCGCCGGAGGAACTATTTCGTCGGCTGGGGCGCGGTGGCACCCGCGGCAGGTGGTTTCGCGTTGTCCGCTTTCTTAACCACTTCAATGTTTTCCAGATAAACGTCCGAACCGTTTACCACCACGTCCGCCTTGATCTGGTCCTCCGCAGACAGTGGTGTGAGCTGATTCGGATTCTTCACCGCATATCCCATGGTCATCGCCATCATGAACCCGGGAATTTCTCCGGCGTCCACCACCACTTGCTGTTTAGCCTGCTCTACCGAAACGACGCGTCCTTCGAGTTTGTATCGTTTAGGCCCTTCCGCAGCCGGTTGCGCTTGCTCTGCCGGCTTCGATGAGCCGCACCCGGACAGCCCCACGGAGAATAAAATTCCTGCCACGAAGATGACCTTCAGTGCCAATCTGCCGGCGTGAAATATCTTTCGCGCTCGCATGGAATTCATCCTTTCACCCCGCCTATCCGCAGGACTACGAGTCATACTCACCCGGCTAGAATACAGAAAAAATCACCATTTGCCAGTTGTGATCTGCTCGTGGCTAAATGTCAGCATACGAAGCACTCCTTCGGCGGTGCAATCGGGCGTTCTTTCCGTCCGGACTGGGTATTGTGCCGCTGGCCATGACCCGGCTTCTGAAAAGGTGGCAGGGTGGGCGAGGGGCTCTGGTCACTTGTAACCAAGGTAGAGGGCCGGGCGTCTAAGTTTTCACCGAGTCGCCTATTACGGAGATAGGGACACCCTTCTGATTCGTGAGTGTTCGGCTATGACAAGAAAACGTAGAAAGGTCGAAGACTGCATGGTGCGGGCATTGTTTCTGTCTGCCCTCGCGGTTTGTGGCGTGTTGTGCTCCGGCTGCGCCAAGCAGCAAGCCGCCCCGACTCCGCGTCCGCCCGCTTCCGTACTGGTTGGCAAAGTCACACAAAAAACGATGCCCGTCGAAGTGATGGCTGTCGGCAATGTGGAGGCGATTTCGACCGTTTCGATCCGCGCGCAAGTGCCGGGTGAAGTTCGGAATGTGCATTTCAAGGAGGGCGATTTCGTCGCCAAGGGGCAAACGCTTTTTACCATTGACCCTCGGCCGTACGAAGCGGCCCTGGCGCAGGCAAAAGCTGCCGTGGCTCGCGACAAAGCCACGGGTCTGTACAATCGCGCCCAGGCGCAACGTTACAAGACGTTATTCGATCAAGGCGTGATCCCCGCTGAGCAGGTTGATTCCTATAGCAGCGCCGCCGACGCATCCGACGCCGTGTTGAATGCCGACGAAGCCGCCGTGAAAACCGCGGAACTGAACCTCGAATATTGCACCATCAATTCCCCAATCGATGGCCGTACCGGCACGGTAATGGTCAAGGCCGGCAATCTGGTGAAAGTGGCCGACGTACCCATCGTTGTAATCAATCAGGTCAATCCTATCTATGTGAATTTCACCGTCCCGCAGCAATATTGGCCTGACATTAAGGAACACGTGGACCAGGGCGCGCTCCACGTGAAGGCCGTGATCCCCCAGGATGCCGGCGCGCCGATCGAGGGCACGCTGACTTTTGTCGACAACATCGTCGATTCCACCACCGGCACGATTCACTTGCGCGGAACATTCGAAAATCAACGGAATCGCCTCTGGCCCGGCTTATACGTCAATATCTTGCTCACACTTTCCGAACAGCCCAACGCGATCGTCGTGCCGGCCCACTCGATCATCACTACCCAGCAGGGTTCCTATGTCTATGTGGTAAAGGCAAACAACACCGTCGAGCAACGGACGGTGGTCCCGACCAGAACCATTGCCGACGACACGGTCGTGGAGAAGGGCGTTCGTCCAGGTGAAACGATCGTCACGGACGGACAGATTAATTTGATTCCCGGCGCAGCGGTCGATGCCAAGAATAGCGCCGCCGAACCGGTCAAGACGCAGTAACGCAGCGGTCAACTGAATTTCACGGCAGGTCGCAGCGCCGGCGGATCCTTCACTGCCGGGAACAAGTGGCCGGGAAATTTCCCGGGCAGAGCATCGACAGGATACCCGGCAAATGCTGGCTCTACGGAGACGGCCATGAGCATTCCAGAACGCTTTATCCAACGGCCAATCGCCACGACTCTGGTCATGATGGCCATCCTGCTGTTCGGGATTGCCAGCTACCGGCGTCTTGCCGGTGAGCGATCTGCCAAACGTCGACTATCCCACCATCAACGTGTACGCCAACGTTCCCGGCGCGAATCCGGACACCATGGCCGCGGCCGTGGCGCTGCCGTTGGAAAAACAGTTTTCCAATATTGCCGGGCTCGATTCGATGGTGTCCTCGAATCGAGTCGGGCGCCACCTCGATCGTCGCTGCAGTTCAGCCTTGATCGCAACCTGGACGGCGCCGCTCAGGACGTGCAGGCGGCCATCTCGCAAGCCGCCAGGCAGTTGCCTCCAAACATGCCTTCGCCCCCGCTTACTATCGCCAAAACCCCGCCGACTATCCCGTACTCTTCATCGCTCTCACCTCAGACTCCTTGCCGCTTTCCGCCGTGGACGAGTATGCCGAGACGATGATCGGTCCCACGTATCCACCGTGAACGGCGTCGCACTGGTCCAGATTTACGGACAATTTAAATATTCCCCGCACATTCAACTCGATCCCCAGGCGCTGGCGATCCGGCGCATCGGCATCGACGACGTTGAAAACGCACTCACCAACGGAAACGTAAACCTGCCAACCGGAACGCTCTGGGGCTCGCAGCGCGCGCCAACCGTGCAGACTCAGGGGCAGCTCTACAAGGCCGCCGATTACTCCAACTTGATCGTCGCCTATCGCAATGGGTCTCCGGTGCGGCTTGCGGATCTCGGGCGTGTGATTGACAGCGTGCAGAACGATAAGAACCTGAATTTTTTTTACGATGCGAATTCGCCCAAAGGCACCGTCGCGATTCCGATGGCATATTCAAGCAGCCGGGCACAAACGCCGTGCAAGTAGTGGACGGAATCAAGGCCATGATCCCGCGTCTGCAGGCCGCGCTGCCGCCTTCGGTGAACATGCGCATTCTCTTCGACCGTTCGATCACCATCCGCAACTCGGTGAACGACGTGAAGTTCACGCTGGAGCTCGCGCTATTTCTCGTGATCATGGTGATTTTTCTCTTCCTGCGGAACGTTTCGGCCACCACGATTCCCAGCCTGGCGCTGCCGTTCTCGCTGGTGGGCACCTTTGCGGTGATGTATCTGGGCGGATATTCGCTCGACAACCTTTCGTTGATGGCGCTGACCCTGTCGGTGGGCTTCGTCGTGGACGACGCCATCGTGATGCTGGAAAACATCGTGCGCCACATGGAGCACGGGGAAGGCGTGATGGAGGCCGCCATCAATGGTTCGGAAGAGATCGGCTTTACGATTCTTTCGATGACGCTTTCGCTCTCGGCTGTTTTCATCCCGGTTTTTTTCATGGGCGGAGTTCTGGGCGGCTGCTGCACGAATTTGCCGTAACCATCATGGCCGCGATTCTGGTGTCAGGATTTGTGTCATTGACACTGACGCCCATGCTTTGCAGCCGCTTCCTGAAAGCCCACACACGGTGAAGCACGGCGGCCTCTATAATTTTTTTGAATCCATACAAGTGGGTTCGAACGAGGTTATGACCGCTGCCTTGCGGGTCGTGCTCCGCCATAAGTTGGCCACCATGCTCGTTTCCGCAGCCCTGGTGGTGGGCACTTACTATCTGGCGGTCATCATTCCCAAGGGATTCCTGCCGAGCGAGGATATCGATCAGATCAACGGAACCACCGAAGCCATCGAGGGCATTTCGTTCGACGCCATGGTCGAACATCAAAAGCAAGTCGGCGAAATGCTCGTTAAGGATCCGTCCGTCGCCTACGTCATGTCACGGATCGGGTCGGGCGCAGAACCCTGAACCAGGGAGGTCTAAACATTCGTCTGAAGCCTCGCTCTGAACGCCCGCAGGTGGATCAGGTGATCAACGAGCTGCGTCCCAAGCTGGCCGTTGTGCCCGGGATCACAACGTATCCTACGAAACGATCCTCCGATCCGCATCGGCGGTCTGCAGAGCAAGGCCCTCTACCAGTTCACGATCCAGAGCCCGAGTACCCAGGAGCTTTACGCCTGCGGCCGAGGGTTTCACCGCGAAGATGCGCGCGCTGCCCGGCCTGACGGACGTGAGCAGCGATCTGCAGATCCGCAATCCCCAGATCAATGTGGAGATTGACCGCGACGCGGCCTCGTCTTACGGCGTGACCGTCAATCAAATCGAAGACGCGCTTTATTCCGCGTACGGCCAGCGCCAGATTTCCACGATCTTTGCGCCCAATAATCAGTACTGGGTGATTCTCGAACTGGAGCCGGAATTTCAGCGCGACGCAAACAAGATCGCGACGCTCTTCGTTCACTCGGCGGGATCGCCGGCTTTCCCAGGTGGACAGCTTGTGCCGCTGAACGCCGTTGCGAAACTCACTCCCACCCTGGGCCCGCTTTCGGTCAATCATCTCGGGCAGCTTCCGGCGGTAACTGTTTCCTTCAACTTGAAACAGGGCACCTCGATTGGAGACGCCGTAAATGAAATCAACGGCCTGGCGAGGCAGGCCCTTCCGCCCACCACCACCACAACCTTTCAGGGAAATGCGCAGGCGTTTCAATCTTCGCTGGGCGGCCTGGGCATGCTGCTGGTGATGGCCATCCTGGTGATCTACATCATTCTCGGAATACTCTATGAGAGCTTCCTGCATCCGATCACGATTCTTGTCCGGGTTGCCGTCGGCCGGATTTGGCGCCCTGCTGTCACTCTACCTTTTCCACGTTGCCGCGATGAAGGGATGGGTTTCGCCGCTGCTGGACATGAATCTGGACATCTACGGTTTTGTCGGCATCATCATGCTCATCGGCATCGTGAAGAAAAATGCCATCATGATGATTGACTTTGCGCTGGAAGCGCAGCGCAAAGAAGGCTTGAGTCCGGCCGAAGCGATTTATAAAGGCTGCCTGGTCCGATTCCGCCCCATCATGATGACCACGATGGCAGCGCTGATGGGCACGCTCCCAATTGCATTGGGTCTCGGCGCCGGCGGAGAAGCGCGGCGTCCTCTTGGCGTGTCTGTAGTCGGCGGGCTGGCGTTTTCCCAGGTCGTGACGCTGTTTCTCACTCCCGTGTTTTACATTTACATGGAAGATGTTAAGGTTTGGGGAACCCGGCTATTCGGACGGAAGGGTCATAACCAACCGGAATCCGATGCTTCCCCTCAAGGCCCGATCTCGCAAAGACCAATCGGCGATCCGATTGCCCCTTCATAGTCCGGAGCAACATTCCGCGCATTGAGTCTTTTGCAACCAGAAATCTTTTGCCACGCCAGACTGCGTGGTTGCTCTCCGCGATCCGAAACCGCTCGATTTTCTTATTGTAGAGCAGAGCATCGAACAGTTCGACGCTCTGCCCCGCGCGGTTTACGCCGGTGCGACCGGCTCCACGACTCGGATGTACTCAACGACAGATTCACTCCAGCCGTCGATGTGGGTCCATGCCCCATAGCCGACGCCGTTTTTGTTGCTGGCAACGTTGATCACATAGCCGCGCCCACGCGGGCCCGGCACGCGATCGTGAGACTGCTCGTCGGTGATCACGATGATGCGGTCATAATTGACTTTGATCTTGGCGAGCGCCCGTCCGAGATAGGTTCCGCCGTGCGATTGGCTGATTTCCAGCGCGTCGCGCAGCGCAAACCCACGTCGCGGTGGGACCTCGACCAGATCATTCGAGAATGTGAACACAACCGCCTTCCTGCAAATCTCTCGAAGCAAGATTGCCACTCCGTACGCCGCGTCGACGCGGAGCATTTCGGACCGCCGGGACAGCGCGGCCATCATGCTTCCGGAAACGTCAACGAGGAGAGCGGTTCGCCCCGGCAGTTTCTCCTGCTCCTTGAGCGACTCGAGCATGGATCCTTCGATCGCTTCTTCCAGCTGAGGCGCATATCGCGCCGCAGCCAGAAAGCGAAAGGGCAATACCCGGCCGGTGTTCATCGCACCAATCGCTTCGAGCACCAGGGACTCGTTCACGCCAGCCTGCTTCATGTTTCGCAGGTTGCGAAGCAGGGCCAGTGCGCCGAGTTTTCGCTCGCGCAGCAATCGTTCCCACGCTTCGCGCTTGTCGGCGCCGGAGGAAAGCGCGACCTCCCAGGTGTCGGGAGTGTCGAGTTCGCTCGTAATCAGCCGCTTCCAAAGTGCCGCCTGCCCGGTGTCACGCGGCTTCGCGTGGCACAGAAACAGAACGTCGCGGAGACGGATCGGGCCGCCGCGGTCGTATTTCGCCAGCTGATATTCGTCGAACTTCCGGAAGGCCATGGCCAGGCCCTTCCTCACCTGCGCGGAGAGAGGCGCCTTGCCATCCTTCCAGTAAATCGCCATGAATTCCGCGATCTCGTCCGGACGTTGGATCACCTGGGCGAGCGTCCGCGAAACAAATTCGCGGTGCGTCTTCAGGCGAGCCATTTCGCGAACCAGCAGCAACGGAACGTGCCGCAGCTTCATCTTGCTGCGAGCCTCGACCGCCAGCGCCGCCACCGTTTCGGCTTTCACCTTGGGCACCAGCGATTGGATGCGGGCCGCGATTTCCTGGCCGTCCTCGTAGAATTCGTTCTCCCAAAGCATGCAAGCCAGCACCGAACGCCGGAGTTGCAGCTCGGCCGAACCAGTTCGCGCCGGGCCGCCTTCGTGAGTGCGCGGCAGCCAGAAATTGGGAATTAATACCAGGTTCAGTCGTGCCATTTCGTCCTCCTACTGTACCGCTTCGCTGCGTAACATTTTTTGCTGCCTGATGTTTCGACCACGCCACCGGCGAAATTCGAGGCCAGGGAAAATCAGGCACGGCGTTTGGGGATTCGAACCCCGCCGCTCTTTGCTTGCGCTGGGAGCGGCTTCACCGGAGAAGTATCCGTGCCGTGCGCCACTGGCCGTTGGATCCTGGGGGAATAACCGTCTGCGGTCCGTTTTTCGATTTACAGTCGATGAAACCGCGGACTGCGCCACCCAGGCTCAGGAAATTTAGTTTGGCAAAGTTTTGATGGAAAAGAAGTTAACTACAATGAAGGACTGGACCAGGTTCGGACACAATCCCGGCGGGACATCCATCCCGTTTGCCAATTACCCGAATTGTGTTTATGGTTCCGCATTCCGAACCTCCACCAGCGCCGCAGATTCTAGGCGAAGTTCTTCTTTTACGCAAGAGTAATTATTGGCCCGTTACCGGCCAATTTGGCCGCTTTTAATCGAATACCCGTCCATCGAAGACTGGCAAAAGCGGAATGAATCGGGCGAAGTTTTACGCCCAATGCAGCACTTCGGCGTTATCTTCAAAATGTTTGGAGCGCTAGTCACTTCGAAATGGATTTGCAGCAGATATCGAGGTTTGATTTAGTGAGATCTTCTTACGACCGATTTTGCCGAAATTGACCCAGACACGTGGAACGCGACGGCCTGAGTTCTCCGAGTAAAATTTACGACTTTTTCCAGGGCGCGGTAAGGATCCATTTTCGGCCAGCGATGTCCGCATTTCCGCGGCAGAGCGCAGCGGCGCTTATTGACTCGCCAGATAGAAGTATCCGACGCGGTCGTTTGACGGGCTGCCGTACCACAGGCGACCCTGGTCATCCGGAAAGAATTCGCGCAGCGTATTTTCCGAATGCGGATACGGATATTCGACGACCTTTCCGGTTTTTGGGTCCAGGCATCCCACCACATCCATGTAGTACGATGCGTACCAGATTTTGCCGCTCGGATCGATGCCCAGGGCGTACGGGCTCGGACGCGCGCCGGGCAGTTGGTATTCCTTGAACGTTTCGGTTTTCGGGTCGAAGTGGGCGACCTTGCCGGAAAAATATTCTCCAAACCAGACCGTTCCGTCGGCGGCGACTTGAATCCTTCGCGGTTCGCCCTTGGTCGGTGGCGCCCAACTTTTTTGTTCTCCCTTGCTGTTCACCCGATAGAGTTTTCCATCGTCCCGCAGTCCTCCGGCCCAGACGTTATCGTCCTTGTCGATCGTAATTCCGTAAAACGCGCCGTCGTCGGCGTGGAACGCGGTGAACTTATGAGTCTCGGGATCGAAACGATTGAGCGGATTGCCGCTGCTCCATACCATTCCCTTGGAATCGATGCGAATGGTGTGCGTTGTTCCGGGCGAAGGAGACTCGTATTCGGTGAGCTGTTTCGTCGCCGGATCCAAGTGGCCGATCTTGTTCTTGAATTGCTCCGAAAACCATACCGTGCCATCCGCGGCCGGAACAGCGGAATGAATGCGAAGAACGTCCGGACTGGACACTGGAAAATCTTCCAGCGCTCCGGTTTTTGGATCGAGCCTGGCTATTTTATTCACGGGACCGTTGTAGGGGATCCAGACGTTGCCTTTTTTGTCGGGCACCGCGCTCCAGGGAAACTTTCCGCCCACTTCATATTCGACGTACACGATATTCATGGCGTCGTCGCCGAACGACTGCGCCACCTTGTCGTAACCCGGAACATCCACCGGCGATTTGGGAAGCGTTGAGTCTTCGCCGAAAATGCTGTTGAGATATGCGGCGATATCGCCGGCCTCCTGATCGTTGACCTTCGCGCGCATCGTGGTCCGCATGTACTCGACGCGATCCCGCCAGCCGGCTTCGTCGTGAACCGTCGACGCGATCCGAGTCTGAATTCCGTGGCAGGCGGCGCAGGTAGCCGTGGGTTGCCCGGGCTGCGGCGTAAACAGCGCCCCTTTACCTTTGCCTGCCGGCAACAGCTGATCCGCCTGATACAGCGAAATGTCGCTCCAGTGCACCAGCCCCTTAGCCAAATCGAATTCAAAGGAGACCGACTGTTCCGCAGCCAGGTTTACGCCTTTTCGTGGCGGAGCCTGAAACCCAACGGCGCGGATTCGCACTTCGTATTCACCCGCCGGCAAGTTCGGTATCCGGTACTGGCCGTTTTTGCCGGACAGCACATTGACCGTAATCTTTGTTTTCGCATTCCTGGCCTGTACGAATGCTCCCGCGAACGCCGCGCCATCCGGGCCTTTCACGCTGCCGGTAACGGTGGCTCCGTACGAACAAGAGGCGACCGTGAAAACCACCGCCATCAACATAACGATTCTTCGTGTCAGATGCATGGCTAGTGCCGTCCCTTCGCGTCAAAAGCTTCCAATCCAAGTGGAAAAATCTCTGGTGCTCCGATCCCAATGCGATGGGGATCGTGTCACAGTTTGCATGGCGCTGGCAAAGGAATACTCCGGTAAGGAAGAAAACAGCGCCGGCTCCGTGAATCATCAGTGGGAAAAGTTCGACCCGATCACGGATATCGCAGAGGAGCTACCGCTCTTTGAGGAAGAGACGCCGCGGATGAGCTCAACCCAAAAAGGAAGTGACCAGCATTGCAGTGCAACCGGTTGTAAACTAATATAAATGAAAGGTCTATCTCGACCGGTTCCCCGGTAGCTCAACGGTAGAGCGTTCGGCTGTTAACCGAAATGTTGCAAGTTCGAATCTTGCCCGGGGAGCCAAATTTAAATCCCACTCCGAGTTGTCTTTACGCTGCCGTTTGCGTCGTGACTTTCCTGTCGTCGGGTTGCCCAGCTGACTCTTCCAACATCGGAATCATAAAGCCCAGGCCTGTCTTATCCCCGCTGATTACTTCAAATCATCTTTCACCACGTGGCCGCCCTTCATCACAAATTTAACATGCTCCAGTTCGGAGATGTCCTTGAGTGGGTCACCGGATACGGCAATCAGGTCGGCGAATTTTCCTTTTTCCAACGAACCGATACGGTCTTCCCAACCCATCATCTCCGCGTCCACGACGGTCGCGGCTTGGATGGCTGCCGCGGGAGTCATTCCGTGGTTGACCAGCCAGACAAATTCAGTGGCCTGGGTTCCGTGCATATAGGGTCCACTCGAGCGAGGATCGCCGGCGGTGCCGTCCACGCCGCTGCCCCAGGCGATTTTTACTCCCTTCGCCAGGGCATTCTTAAAATTCTTTTCAAAAATTGGAATGATGCTGTACTTGCCGCCTGTATTCTTTCGGTCGTTTTCCGCAATCTCGGGCATGGTGTAGCGATAGCCGGTCACATCAAAATAGATTCCCTTCTGGATCATCATGGCGATTTCGGAATCATCGAGCCCCTGACCGTGCTCGATGCAGTCGACACCGGCGACGACCGCATTCCTCAAGCCCTCGCCGCCATAGGCGTGGGCAGCCACCTTGCGATGATGGCGGTGAGCCTCATCCACGATGGCCTGCAACTCGGGCAGCGTAAATGTGGGATCGACGAACAGTTCTCCTGCCGGGCTAAAGGAATAAGCGCCGGTCGGAAATACTTTTATCCAATCCGCGCCATAATGAATTTGCTCGCGGACCACTTCGCGTGCTTGGTCTACTCCGTGGATTTCCTGATTTCCGCCGGTCAGCGTGATTCCCGGCATGCCGATATAATCGGATCCGCCCGCGCCGATTCCGCGCGTTGAAACCTGCAATCTGGGACCTTCGATGGTGCCCCGGTTTATGGCGTTGCGGATGTCAACGTCGCCGTAACCTTCGCCGTGGGTTCCGACATCCCGCCCGGAGGTGAAACCCGCGCGAAGAGTTACCGAGGCGTTTCCCACGGCAATCAGCGTCCAGGCCTCCTTGGTTGTCGTCACCCGCGCTCCGTTACTGAGGCTGCTGAAAACATGCGTATGTGCGTCGATCAAGCCAGGCAGCACCGTCGCCTGGCTGAGGTCGACCACCTGAGCTCCCGACGGAATCTGAACGCGCTCCGCCGGGCCCACATCCATAATTTTGTCTCCGTTAATTATTACGACCTGATTGTTCAGCATCTGGCCCGCTTTGCTATCAAACAGGTGCCCGGCGCGAACGGCGACCACCGACGGGGCTTGAGACCAGCACGGAATTGCCAGCGCAAAAATTGCTAAAAGTAACTTCACGAGATATTTACGATCCATCAGTTGCCTCCGGAGTGAAACAAATGATATTGACGACCTCATTCCGCGAAACGATATTCGAGCGCTCGAAGACGAGCGCGGCCTCGAGCGTTTTTAACGCCCGTAAACGAGTATTCGGAAGTTCCCTTGCTTCGCCCGTGCAAGTGGGTGGGGCTGTTTTTCCGTCGGCGCGGCCGGTGGATCAAAATCTGAAGTGGACAGAAAGAGCTTGTGCGTCTTCGGATCCAGCTGCATGGTCTTCGCGCCGTATTCGGTCTTCACCGTCTCCACCTCACTGAGCTTGTCCGGCGAATCTTCATGAAAGATGTGAATCATTCCCTCCCGCGTGGATACAAACAGCATCCCCGTCGAAGGCTCGAATATGTTGGCATCCACTCCCGCGGTTATGGGGAATGACTGGAGAACCTTGCCGTTGTCAGCATTCATCATGATCAGGTTTTGCGGATCGCGGCCGGAGGAGAAGAGTCGCCGATTCTTCTGGTCCATGGCCATGGCCACCAGCTGACCAGCGGGCGCGGCAGGCCAGCGCGCCTTGATCGTATTGGTGCGTGCGTCGATGGCCACTACATCATTGTTGTCTTCATTGTTGTCATAAATCATGCCCTTGCCATCCACTGCGGGAAACTCCACGCCTCCCACCAGGTCAATGTTAGTGATCACGGCCTCTTTGACGGGGTCGATGACCGTGGCGTTGTGGCTATGGCCGTTGAAGGTAAAAATATGTTTTGAGACCGGCTCGTAGATCAACGAATCGGTGTCCGGCTGGTTCGTCTTGATTTCGCCGGTGGCCTTAAGCGTTTTCAGATCGAAAACGATCACGCTCTCTGCTTCACCATCGGTAATGAAGCCCTTGCCGAGGCTCTTTACAACCACCACGCCATGGCAAAGCTTCGTTGCTTGGATCTTTCCCACCACTGAATCGTCATCCGCGTTCAGCACTACCACTTCGGTCCCGTGGGATACGTAAACCCGGCGCGCCTCTGCGTCCACCGTGATGTAATCGAAATACTCGCGGTTGCCGGGAGCCGGCGGCAAGGGAACGGTTTTCAGGAGGTGATACCCCGGCGCGGCGGCCGGTTTGGGGCGGGCAGGGGCCCTCAGCACAAGAAAAGAACCGGACACCACGAGCATCAGGGCCAGCGCAAAACCACTAACGCGTGTACGTTTCATATGTTTTCCCTTTCGTTTGCCGACCAGGGCGTCAGAATCAATTTCTGACGCCTTGCGGCGTGCAACTGTTTACGTTTTATCTGTCCGCGTCTCGCCACAAATCCGGTTCAATTTTTCAACACGGCCTCACCAAGTTAGCTTCAGCGCGAACTGAATCTCCCTGGCAGACGTCGTGGTTGCAGTCAGCTGGCCAGCCGTAGAATTGGCAGTACCGTCTGAAAGGATGATCTCGGAATTTACCAAATTGGGGCTCTGAAAGTTTGGGTGGTTGATGATATTGAAAACCTCGACGCGGAACTGCGCCACAAAACTCTCCGAGATCTTGCTGATTGGAAAGTTCTTGAACACCGAGGAATCCAGGCTCACCAGTCCCGGCCCATAGAGGATGTTTCTCCCGGAATTTCCTCGCAGGTTGAAGCACTGAAGCGAAGCCGGGTCTACGGGACCTCCCAAGCCTGGCGGTGCGGCGTCGCAGTTCGCGGCCCAGAACGCAGCGTTGGGGGCGGTGGGAACGGAAAAGCACTGGGTCTTGATGTAGTTGCCGACATTTCCCGGATTGGTGAGCGTCTGGCATCCCGACCCGCCTAGTCGATTGGGATAGTCGTAAGGATCGCTGCTCAATAGTCCAAGAGGATCGCCATCAGTACCGAACTGCGGGGTCAGGGGAGTGCCATCTTGTACCTTTAGAATGCTTCCGACTTCCCAGCCGTTGGCGATCAGCGCCAGTGCTTTCGATGAAGTCCTGGCCTGCGGAATGTTCCACGTACCATTGATGACCAACACCCTGGGAATGTTGTAGTCCGATGGACCACGGTCCAGACTAAGATCGAACGCCGACAGGCTGGAGATCGAATTGGCAAGCGTATCGCCAGCGATGGTTCCGGAGTTGTCGTCAATACTCTTGCCCCAGGTAAAGGATCCCTGCACTTGGAATCCATGGCTCATTTTTTTAACGATTCCAATTTGCAGGGCGTCGTAAGACGACGATCCTCCCCAGTCCATTAACCTGATCGCTCCCGCATTCGGATTGAGGGGACTTGGAGGCGAACCCGCGTTCGGTCCAGTTAGCAGGTTGCCGTTCACGTCTACCTGGGGCCACAGGTAACCCGCGGAAGTCAGAGTGGGCATCACGATGTTCGCGTCATCTGCCCGAAAGGCCTGGTGCACACCTCGAGAGCCGACATAGCCCACCGATACCGTCAAGTTCGGCATGATTTCCCGTTGAACGTTGAAGTTCCATTGCATGACGTAATTGCGCGGCGGATTCGCTTCAACCGAGCCATATTCGGCCGTACCTAGCGGAAGGGATTCCAGTAGCGGTACCGCTCCGGCCGGGAAAGTAGTTTTGAGTGCATTCGCGTTGCTGGTGCTGGCGAGGTGGAAGAACGGAGACGCGCGCCCGTTCATGGTAATCGTTTGATAAAGCATGGGGAGAACATCAAACATGCCGAAGCCGCCGCGCACGGCTGTCTTCCCATTCTTAAAGGGATCCCAGGCGAAACCGACTCTTGGTTCAAAATTATGTAAGGTCGGATTGGCGAAAAATGGACTGCCGAGGTGCGGAGTAGCGGCCGTCAGGGGCTCGAGATTCGACTGCTTTCCACCGTTCTCAGAGGGTACGGTGGACATTTCGTACCGCAAACCCAAGTTTAGCGTGAGATTCGATCGGAACCGCCAGTCGTCTTGCACATAGCCGCCGACGATCGTCTGCCGCATGTAGCGAGGATTTTCCAACGTCGGGAGCACACCACGCACCCTGGAGGGCTGGTTCGTCAGGAAGCTCGCCAAAGACTTGAAGATGAAACGTCCGAAATAATCTCCGGTGTAAGTCGTCTGGTTGAGTTGGTCGCGCTCCACGGCTACTCCGAACTTGAATGTGTGGAGCCCTACTGTGAACGATGCGTCGTCGTAGCCTTGGAAAGCGTTCCAATAAAATTTGTAAATTGGGGGCCCCAAGCCGGGACCAATTAGCGTAAGTCCCGATACCTGTGCTTGGGTCGCGTTCTCACCTGGCGCCCACCCCAGTGCCGCACTCGCTGCCGCCGGGTTGATCGAGGAAGCCCCGCCGGCGGAAGTGTCATGTGACCGGTTAAATCCGAACCGAACGGTGTTCACAAACCGCGTGCTAAAGATATGCGTTTCCTCCAGGGCCGCGGTCTGGCGGCGGGAGGCCGCTTGATCTAAAACGTTTCCCAACAGGTCAGGTTGGGTAAGCGGCGAATTGTCAAATGTATATGTTCCGAACAGGCTGTCGCTGTCCGAAATCTTCTGATCGACACGAACAGTGAAGAAGTTTTCGTTCACGATTTGCTGACCGACTTCGGTGAAGAAGCCGCTATTCCCGCCGCTGATGAGGCTGCTGCCAGGAGTAGGCAGCGGTTCGAGCGCGAGATAGTTCGCCACATTCGGATCAACCGTAACTTGGCACTGATTTGCGACAGACGTCGCCACACATCCACCGGGAAACTTACTCGGGCTGGCGAAATTCAGTACACCGGTCCGGGCCGCCGGAGACAGTACCTGATTTACCGTGGAGATTCCCAGCGACTGTCGAATGCTTTCGAAATCGCCAAAAACGAAGGTCTTGTCCTTGCGAATCGGCGCTCCCGCCGAAACACCAAACTGGTTCCGTTTAAACGGAGGGATCTGCGGGGGATCGAAGAAATTCCTGGCATCCAGGGCGCTGTTGCGTAGAAACTCATACGCTGAACCGTGGAACTGATTGGTTCCCGACCGCGTAATGGCGTTAACCACGCCTCCTGAGGTCTTGCCGTATTCCGCCGAATAGTTGGTGGTCAGGACGTTGAATTCCTGGATGGCGTCGACCCCAAGATTCCCGCCGAGCACGCTGCCAGGCCCGCCGTTCGCATAGTCGTTGATGCTGACGCCGTCGACACGATAGTTGTTCTGCTGCGGCCGCGCGCCGGAAATGCTGACTTGCGCTCCAAAACCCCGGTTCGGGTCGCCGGCAGCGTGACTTTCGGCGGTAATGACGCCTGGCTGCAGATTGGTGAGATCGGTCCACGAACGCCCGTTGAGAGGCAATTCGCGAACGGTCGTGGCATTTACCTGGGCGCTTAATGTGGACGAAGTGAGTTCCACGGTCGGCGCTTCCGTGGTGACCTCAACGGTTTGGTTGGTTTCACCCACCTGCATCAATACGTCAAGGAGTTGCGGCGTTCCCACGACCAGAGTGATGCCTTTGAATACTTGGTTTCGAAACCCCGCGGCACTGATCCTGACTTCATAGGCGCCCGGCAGCAGGTTGGGCGCACTGTACAGCCCGGCCGCGTCGGTCGTGAGGGTGCGTGTCACTGCGGTCCCGACGTCGGTGATGGCCACCTGGGCATTCGGGATGATTGCCCCAGAGGAGTCCTTTACCGTTCCCGTGAGTGAAGCACCCGCAACCTGCGCGTATGCCCGGTCAAGACCCAACAGGCCGGTGAGCACTAGAGCAACGAGGACCCAAGTTCCCAAACGCGTTCGAAATGGCATTGGCGCCTCCTGGCTGCGGCGGATCCCAAAAACAGCGAAAGTGGATTTGTTACGTGCTCGAACCCATGTCAATGAATGTGACTCGGCCCCTGAAACACACCAATTCACACTGCCACACCAGGGCGGTAACGGTTTTGTACCGCCGCTTCATGCCGCGAAGTCAACGACTGTTCGGTGCGGTTCCTTTTGGCCGGGAGACTAGGTTAAAAACCGTTATTCGGTCAAATACTATTTAAGTTGCCTATTTATACCTTTAAGGACTTAATTGACGATATTCCCAGGCGTCGTATTTTTCTTGGACCGGACGTCCGCAAATTAGCCTGCCTCTACTCCTCGGAGATTGAGACCTGGCCAGTATTAATACCGGGCCGAAAGGGTATTGGACGGCATAGAACTTCTTGACTTAGGCTGCCGGCCAGCGAAGATAGTGAGGGGCGGCCCGCGTCATGTTCCTAGACCTGGATGACTTTCAGATGGAGCGCCCGAAAATCGTTGAGAAGTTCAAGACGTACTATGGAGTGCGATGCCCGGACTCATAGGCAACCTGTTGAGAGCACTGCGAGAGCGCCGTGGTACGGACATGCGCTTCCTGTGCCTGCGCCTGCTTTCAGAACGCGGTGAGGCTTCGCAGACTGTCCTCGCTCAGGAGATCATTAATACTTACAGCGTCATGAACCTGGAGCAGCGTCGCGAGTTCTTCGCGATGCTTTGTCGAGAGTTTTCACCGGATCCGGCCGCCATCCGCAGCGCCATCGCCGAGTATGAGCGGGAGCCCAGCACCGATTCTCTGATCGCTCTTTCGGAGACGGTTGAAGCTCCACGTCAGGAACTCATTCGCCGGATCAATACCGCCCCGGAAGGAACGAAAACGCTGGTGGCCCTGCGGGAACATCTACTCGAGTTGTCCAGAACGGCTCGAATTTAAGTGCGCTGGATACCGACCTCAAACATCTGTTCCGATCGTGGTTCAACCGCGGCTTTCTCCGCCTGGAACGCATCAGCTGGCAAACCTCCGCCCTGATCCTGGAAAAACTGATCCGCTATGAGTCTGTGCATGAAATCAATGGCTGGTCGGACCTGCGCCGCCGCTTAGAGGCGGACCGCCGATGCTTTGCGTTCTTCCATCCGGCACTTACGGACGAACCGATTATTTTTGTTGAAGTGGCATTGTCGAGAGGCTCGCTGGGTGACCTGGAACCGTTGCTGGATGTCGAAGCTCCGGTGCTCTCAACCGAGAGGGCCGATACTGCCATTTTTTACTCGATCAATAACTGCCTCCAGGGCTTGCGAAATATTCCCTTCGGTAATTTTCTGATCAAACAGGTGGTAGCCGAGCTGGCCGCCGAATTCCCAAACCTCAAAAACTACAGCACGCTGTCGCCTCTGCCGCAATTTTCGAAAACGCTTCGGGATACAAAAAACGAACACGGATTCACGCCTGCGCGCCTATCCCGGTTGCTCGCCGAGTATGCCGGGGAGTTGACCGCGGCCGCCGGGCGCCGCGATCCCACGGAAGCTCTGTTCCATTTGCTTGAAGATCCCCTGTTGCATCGCGACGTTCTTGATGCACCGCTGCGCCGATTGGCGCTCGCGTACCTGACCAAAGCGCGCCGCGACGGAAAACTGTGCGACCCCGTGGCCACATTTCACCTGGCAAATGGCGCCCGGCTGGAGCGCATTAATGCATTCGGAAACTTGCGGGCATATGGCCTGAAAGCTTCATTCGGCGTGACCGTCAACTATCGATATCTGCCCTCCGAACTGGAAGAAAATCACGAAAGCTTTGTGCGTGAGGGGCAAATTCGGGTTTCGTCCGGCTTGTTTCGAGAATAAGCTGGTTGAGGCGGCGTGGCAGACCACGACGGAGCAACGCCACCGCAACATACGCGACTGAGACGCGATTCTGCTCATATTCTGAAGATCCAGTTGCGCGGCAATCCCTGATTTTGAAGGGATACACAATCCAACCGATTCTTGGATCGTGTTATTTCGACGAAGGAGCAATCGCCGACATATGCGTTCCCGCCGGCGCAACCATCGTTGGATCTGGTACGAGCGCCGCCCTGACCGATGGGGAGATTTTGTCCGTATTGGCGAGCAACTGAGTGACTTGCCACAGCTGCGTTTCTGTCAGGGAATTCTTAAAACTTGACATTCCTGAAAGCCGGATGCCATTCGCAACGACCCAATAAGTTTCACTCGGCGGGTCATCGGTGACTCCCTTGCCCTTGAACAGGATCGGCGAATGAGGATACATGCCATTCGATACTGCCGGGGCGGGCTGATCGGGCAGACCGTGACAGGAGGCGCAATGTTCCTTGTAGATCTTTGCTCCTGCCAAAAGATTCGACTCGTCCGCGGGTATGGTTGGCGACGGGAGCGTTTGCTTTCGCATGTGCGCATTTTTGGACATGCTGGCAATCTTTTTCTCATAGGGCATGGGCTGATCGGCAGTGGCCACTGGCGCCATCCCTGAGATAAAGTAGTAAAGGGTTACTCCTGTTACCAACAGAATACCCACTAACAATCCGATCACGAACCCTCGAAACATGATGCGCCTCCCCTTTCCTTCAAGACCGCTTGAGACATAGAAACTCGTGATGGCCATCCCGGTGAAGGATCGCAGTTTACTGGTGCTTGTTTTATCTCGTCAAATATCATCAAAGTCAGAATTCACCATTCCGTTTTTAAACTGCAGTTAAGTCCCCTTGGCTTCCCCGGTTCTGACGGCAGCCGAGGCCCGTCTAGCGCGCTCGGCTGCAGATCGTACCAACGCTGCAGCTCTATAGAGGCCATGCACGAATTTGCAGTACGGCAACAGGAGAAAAAGCGCAACGATGATTCCCAGGTGCAGGGCAAGCATGATGCTCATCGCGCCCGTCCCTCGCAGGGCAAGCAACAGCAGGCCCGTGGCGGCTGCAACGAACAGCAACGCCAAGAAGCAATAGTCAAGATCCACCAATAGCTTCGACGCAGGGGCTTGGTCCGCGGTCATTTTGATTTGCAAAAGCCCGAAGATGCCGATGAGCATGGCAACTCCCCCTATGGTGCCCAGCAAAACAGGAAGGCTGGTAAGCGCATATGGGGAAAGGCGTCCGAGGATGTGCTCGTAGAAGGCCGCAGCGCACGTGGAAGCGAAGCAGAAAACAAAACCGTAGAACAGGCTGTGATGAAAGTAGCGGCGAGCCTGCGAAAACGCCTCATCTTTGATATTACACCCGGCTCCCCCGCCGCCGAGATTCCGAAGCGACAAAATATCTCCCAATGCCGCTAAAAACGAGGTAGGGACGACGGGCGATCCGTTCTTCGTGTCACGCCAAAAATTGAGCAAGCCCATCGAGAGCGCCACCATCGCAAACAAGAATGCGGCGCCGGTGATACCGATCATGAAAGTCTCGGGCATCACGGCGTAGAACGCTCCCGCGGTTTCGGGGAGCATGCCCCTGAGAGGGGTTTCTACAAGAAAAACAGAAGCGTGCAGGCCGTGGAGAGCATCACCGCCACCAGTCCATTCCCGCGAAAGAGGGCGGCCAGGGGTCGCGGCCAGGCGTAGCGCTCATAGGTTTCCAGTCGCAGGGCCGCGAACGCCCTCGGCAGGTTTAGCGCAAACTCGTGGGGAGGCGCGTATTGACAAGAGTAATAGCAGCCCCGGCAGTCATGGCACAGATTCGCCAGATAACTCAAATCGCCAGTCGTGAACTGACGGCGCAACTCCAACGCGGGAAATACTGCGCAGTATCCTTCACAGTAGCGGCACGCGTTGCAGATTTCCACAAAGCGTCGCGTTTCCTCCTCTGCATTGCTATAGCGGCGTAAATCAATTTGATTCAAGCGCAACCCGGGCCGCCTCCCCTCCAGCTATCCGACCAAAAACCGCGCCGATGGCCATTCCAATACCCGCGACGTAGCCCTGTCCCAAAATGTTGCCGGCCATAATTTCACCGGCGGCGAACAAATTGCTGCAGGGCTGCTGATCGTGCATCAGGACGCAGGCATTTTCGTTCACTTGAACTCCTAAATAGGTGAACGTGATGCCGGGGCGCAGCGGGTATCCTATGAACGGCGGGACATCGATCGATCTTGCCCAGTGGGTTTTCGGTGGATCGATTCCCTCGGTCCGGCAATTGTCGAGCGTATTCGCGTCGAACTTTCCGGGACGCACGGCCTGGTTGAAATTTCGAACGGTGCGATCAAGCGCGCAACCATCAACGCCAAGTTTTCGGCCCAACTCGGAGATGCTCTCGGCCCGAACGGGCGGAAAAGCGGAAGGCATAAACAGCATTTCCGACTTTGCGTCTGTGATCGAATACGCGATTTGTTGAGGACACTGCGCTACCAGGCGTCCCCATATCGCATACCGTTTGGGCCAGATGTCTTCTCCCTCGTCGTAGAAGCGATTGCCATTGCTGTCCACCACGATGCTGAAAGGTATGCAATCCAGACGGGAAACAATTCCCCCATCGAACTTGGGGGCGCGCGCATCCACGGCGACGGCATGGCACTGAGTTGGATCGCCCACGGGGGCAACGCCCTGATCCAAAAGGTTTTTCAACACCACCCCCTGTGCATAAGGCGTGCCACGGATGATGAAGTTGCGGGCCGCATCGCCCCAATATTCGCGAAGCCACTCGAGATTGGCTTGAAAACCGCCGCTGGAGACTACAACGGTCCTTGGTTTAAGCCGCAGAGACGACTCGCGCCCGACCGCCAAAACTTCTCTGACCGCGCCGTTCACTACGCAAAGCGAGCGCACTTCCGTGTCGTACAGAATTGTGACTCCGAGGCGTTCGGCTGCTCCGTAATAGGCATTCAGGAGAGCTTTGCCGCCGCCAAGAAAAAATGCATTGGTACGCGAAAGGCTTAGAGTACCTTCCAAAGCAGGCTGGAACCGCGCGCCATGCGCAAGCATCCACGGTAGGAGTTGTGATGTACCGTCGATGGCGACGCGAGCCAACCGTTCGTTGGTTTTACCCCGCGTGACACTCAACAGGTCGTTCCAGTAATCGGAACTGGAATATTTTTCCGTGAGCGTGGCAGTGGGGGCATCGTGCATCATCCGAAGATTTCGGGTGTGCCGGCTGTTCCCTCCCCGAAAAACTTGGGGAGCGTGCTCGATCAACATGACCGAAGCTCCGGCCTCCCGAGCGCTGATCGCCGCGCAGAGGCCGGCATTCCCACCACCGATAACCAGGACGTCGTGAGACTCCATCACTGTTCAGGAAACCCACATCGCGAATTTCGTTCACCCACCGCCGATCGCATTGGCGCAGCAGGCGCCTCTGCCACCATTACGCCTGAAGCCGGAGGCGGCAGACCAACTGCGAAGTTTGGTACGACCTGCCTCCAACTTGCGGCGGCGGACTTGGACTCGTGCTGTTCTCCGCGGCAGCCTACGTCGGGCTGCTTTATGCGTCAAATACCTTTTCCGACAGCTATTGATACTTCCCGGGTCTCAATGATTTCCTGCCGGGCGTTCAGCTTCATCGGCCCCTGGCGCCTGCCTGCCGCCGCGAATGGCGCCATCCCAGATTCGCGGACGCATCGATCCACGGCTTGGAGGTCAGACGGGGCGCCCACCATTAGGCGCTCGGCAAGACTCAGCGGGTGTTGCTAATTGGCTTTTTTGCTGTAGAACTTGTGCTTAACGCAATCGGTGAACAGGGGTAAGGCGTGCGATCGGTTCTCCGGGCTGTACACGATTCCAACTCCGACGGTAGGCGAGTTTTGAAGAGGGCGAAACACGACGTGTCTTCCGTACAAGATCTCCGCAACAGAACTCCGAAACACACACACGCCGAACCCAGCCCTCAGCAATTCCATTCGCATGTGCAGATTCTCGACTTCGAGAGCGATTTTCATACTCAGGTCGCAGTCTCGAAATAGGCCCACCACAATGTCATAGCCCACCGGGTTCGAATGGCGCGGGAATAAGAGATTAGGTTCCTTCGCTAATTCGCGGATCGCGATCGATTTTCGTGTCGCGAGCCGGTGCTTTTCCGGCATGGCGACCACAAATCGCTCGCGCAGTACGGTCTCCACCATAAGACCTGTTGCGTCCATCGGCAGCGCGACGAATCCAACGTCAACTCGGCCATCACGGATCAGCTGTACGCTCTGCCCGGACATGTCTCGCAGCGATATCCGCACATTGGGATAAAGTTTCGCGAACTCTTTGACGGCCTTGGCGACCGTGTAAGCTCTCGCGGGTGTATATCCCAGCACCAATTCGCCGACAACTCCGCGATTTGCTTGTGAGGCGATGCCCGAGGCATGCGTGACGCGGGCGATGATTTGTCGCGCTTCGTTTGCGAACGCCTGACCTGCATCCGTCAATTCCACCTTTCGCGTGGTCCGATAGAGCAGGGCTACTCCCAATTCCTCCTCGAGTTGGCGAATCTGTCTGGTCAGTGGAGGTTGGCTAACGTGAAGCCGCTTCGCTGCTCGACTGAAGTGCAGCTCTTCGGACACGGCGATGAAATACCGGAGTTGTCTCAGCTCCATAAATGCGGAGGTTATAACGATTCGCAAGCAAACGCCACTGCCGAGCGGGCGCGCCAGATTGAGACCCTGGAGGTATTAAGAGGAGACCTAAATAACACGCGGTTACGGTCCAACGGCCACCGGCACGTTCAAAAGAAATTACAGTACTGAAATTCCCCACTTCGCGGTCAACGCTCTTTGCAACCCCCGCAATTCGCTGTCCCGATGGTTTTTGTGGGTATTCATGTAAATTCTTAAAAAATCACGTCGGGTGTGTCGATTTTGCCGGAGCTCATTCGATCTATAGATAGAAGGCGAAATTCTAAAACTAAGGAGACCAACGATGGCACAACCGACTTACGAACAGGGGCAGCTGCAGCTGAAGCTTTACGATTTGCGACGCGAAGCGAAACTGCGTCAGGCGCGGGATTGGGTGTTTCAGAACTACCAGGTGGACACCTTCGATGAAGCCATGCGCATCGCGCCACCGGGAACGGAAAACGGGGCGCTGGTGATGATGGTGTTTGGCTATTGGGAGCAGGCCTGCTCCTACCTGAACCACGGACTTCTGCACGAAGAATTGTTTTTTGAGACCAGCGGGGAATTCTTCGGTTTGTGGGAACTCGTCAAGGGCATCCTTCCCGAGGGCCGCAAGCGCTTCTCCAACCAGCAGTTTCTTGCGAACGTGGAAAAAGCCGCGCAACGCTATGAGTCATGGATCGAGACCCGCTCACCCGGCCACGTTGCCGCCATGCGGCAGATGATGAAGCAAATGCGTGACCAGCGCACCAAGACGGCGAAGGCTTGAGCTTCGGCTGACGCCAACGACTACAACACTCGAGTGTCAGACATCGCCAGAAACTATCTCCGCACACGGCTCGAACGGATCGGTCCGCGAAGACTGATCCGTTCGGCTGCTGACGGCCTGATCCGTGATGCGCACTTCCCGCCGGTCCATTTTGTTGTACAAATCTTTTCAAAAAGCCCACAATTTTTTCAGATTGCCGTTCGGGGCGCGTTTCGAAGTTGCCGTGTTGTAGCGTATACTCGCGCGCACCTTCAGGAAGACATGTTGCGCGCCGATCAGGAAAGGGAAAACAAGTTCGCGAACAAATAGTCACGCCTCCAACCAACGGCGGACCCCAGGAATCGGGGTCGCGAGCCTCCGCCATCGCCATGTATGGCCTGCTGCTGTTGGCCTATTCGGTGAACGCCGCGGATCGCCAGCTTTTTCCGCTCCTCGCGCATGATGTGCGCCTGCAGTATGGTTTTTCTCTTTCCGATACTGGGCTTCTCACCACGATTTTTACGCTGGGCCTGGCGGTTGCAGGTTTGCCGACAGGCTATCTCCTCTCGCGTTTTTCCCGCAAGACGGTGCTGCTCCTCGGAATCGGGATTTTTTCCACGGGCACCGCGCTGACGGTCGTGGCGCGTGGATTTCCGGACATGCTTGTCTATTTGGCCGCCACTGGAATTGGCGAGGCCATGCAATTAACGGTGATGATCGCCATCGCCGCAAATTATTTCATCGGCCACCGTGCCGCGGCGATTGGTTCGATGAATGTTTTTTTCGGACTGGGAGCATTCAGCGGCCCGATTCTCGGCGGCCTCCTGCTTACGTCCTATGGAAACTGGCATGTGCCGATGATTGCCTTTGGGGTGATCGGGTTTCTGATGATGGGCGTGATCGCCTCGGCTGTTCGGCCGTGGTTCAGCGAGACCCGGCGCGCCGCGGACGCCCGTGCGGATCTTCTCGGCGCGCCCACGCTGCTGAACAGGAACACAATTATTCTGACGATCCTCAGCGTGATAGGGGGCCTGGTGTTTTTCGGCTTTACGGGGATGTATCCCACCTATCTGCGCGAGGCGCTCCACTATTCCCCCAAGGCCGCTGGATTTGTCATCAGTTTTTATGGCGCGGGAGCGCTTCTTTCCATCTTCGGCGGCTGGCTGGGTGACCGCTTCTCGCCGCGTGTTGTCTTGGGTGCGGCCTATTCATTTCTCGCGGTGCTCGGATACATGTGTTTTCATGGGACAGAGTCGGTTGCGACCAAGGCAATTCTGACGTTCGCATACGGCGCGATCGGCAGCGGCACGGTTTACGTCAATCTAGCCGCCTATCATGTAAAGGCCGTACGCAGCAATTTGTCCAGCCGCGCCTCGGGCATGTTTGTAACCAGCGTATACGCCGCGGCTGCCGCGGCCGGCTACATCATGGGCGGGATCGCCGGCCGTGCGGGATGGGCGCTCGCGGGAGAGATCCAGATATCGTTGCTGGCGGCAATCGCGGCAGTTCTGGCGTTGAGCCTGCGGCCAGAGCAGATGTCTTCGTAGGCCTTTCGCATCGAGTGGCACAGGCTTTAGCCTGTGGGTTTGTGGCCTTGCAAGCACGAGATTCCACAGGCTGAAGCCTGCGCCACCTATTTAAAAAATTGCGGTTTTACTTCGCTAGCTCGCGATTGATCAAACCGTAGGGTTTTTCTCCCCGGAGGCAAGCCAGCACCTGTTCAATGGCCCGCAGTTGCAGGCTCGCGCGAGCCTGCCGGCTAAGCCATGCGGTGTGCGCGGTGACTACGACTTTGGAATGGTGCACCAGAGCGCTGCGCACGGGCGTGACGGCGATTTCCGATTCCATTACGTCAAGTCCTGCGCCGAAAATTTGACCCGCATCGAGCGCAGCGACGAGTGCGGCTTCGTCAATCAGGCCGCCGCGCGCGGTGTTGATGATCGACGCGTTCTTTTTCATTTTGGCGAAAGCCGCCGCGCCGAACAGATGCTGCGTTTCGTTCGTGAGCGGGGCATGCAGCGAAATAAAATCGGCGCGCTCGAGAAGTTCGCTGAATGAGACCAGCTCCGCTCCCATTTCACGCGCTCGCTCCGCGCTCATGTACGGATCATGAATGATCACCTGCAATCCCAGCGCGGAAACTTTTCCGGCGAGGAGCGAGCCGATTCTTCCGCAGCCGACAAGCCCGCAAGTCTGTCCCCGCAGGCGCTGCAGCTGCGGCATTTTAGAAACCGGCCACGTATCTTCGCGCGCGAGCGCAATTGCGGGAATCATCTGCCGGCTGAGCATCAGCAGAAGCGTGAGCGCGTGATCGGAAACTTCGTCCAGGCAGTAGTCCGGAACATTCGCGACGTAAATGCCGCGCTCGGTCGCCGCCGGCACGTCAATCGTATCCACGCCGATTCCGTAGCGCACGATGATGCGGCAGCGCTCCATGGCGGCGATGGCGCGCTTCGTGACGGGGGCCCGGGCGTTCAACACTCCGTCGGCGTCCTTGCACAGCTCCGCGACCTGCTCTTCGTTCACAGCTTGCCCGGCGACCAGCGTGCCTCCCGCGGTTTCCACGGCGCGCTTTTCCTGCTCAATGTCCGGAAAACGGTAATCGGTGATGACGACCTTCAAGTGTTCCTCCGCTAAATATATGAGTATATTAAATTTAGGTGCGAGCGGTACCGTTGCGCTTTGCGCGCCCCTGCCGCGGCTGATTCATGACGCGCGGTGTGTTTTCCCACCGCTTCCGCGGTAGGCTACTATCTTTCGTCCCCCCGGGACTAAAAATCATAACCGAGTTGCATTTGTTCCTGCTTATTCGCACGCATAGGATTAGCTCCTCGGCGGATCGCGAATTTGACATCTTCTCTCCAGATGATATTAATGGATTCCCACTTTTATTTTCGGAGGAAAAGAATTCATGTCTGATCTTGGAATGATTCCGGTCGACTGGGAAGTACGATTTGATCCGCAGCGTATGCTGCGCGAGCGGTTGCAACGCGCCAAGGACGCGCTCAACAATTCCGATCTGGATGCATTATTTGTGTTTCGCACCGAAGATGCCCGTTACCTGACCGGCTATCGCCATCACCTTGGGCCCGCCTTCATCATGGGCAACGCCGTCACGGTGTTGTCGCGAAATCACGATCCGATTCTGTGGACCATGGACTTCGAGCATTGCAAGCTGCGCATGCCGTGGCTTTCGCCGGACCAGATTCGTCCGCGCGCCAATTTTCGGAAAAAATCGGCATGAAGCGCTGGGCCGAGCAGGTCGAAGGCCTGATCGGCTCTCTCGCCGGCAAGCGCGTGGGCATCGACATCTGGGACATCAACATGGAAGCGGCGATTAAGGATGTGTTTCCCAAGACGACCTTCCACGACGGATACCAGAGCGTTCTGATGCGCGCAAAAGAGATCAAAACGCAGGATGAAATCCTTTGTCTGAAGATGGCCAACGCCATCACCGAGGCTGCACTGGACGAAGGAATTCAGGCGCTGCGCCCGGGCATCAAGGAATGCGAAATCCTGGGGATCATTTGGGGGAAGATGACGGCGATGGGCAGCGAATGGACGCAGTGCTCCAACATCATCTGCTCGGGACCGTACACCGCTCCCTACCGCCGCTTCACTTCGGATCGGATTATTCGCAATGGCGACCTGGTGATCATGGACATCGGCGCGGGCTACAACGGCTACTGGGGCGATCTGACGCGACTTGGGTTTGCGGAACGGTGAAGCCCACCGCGGAGATGAAGGACCTGCACCAGAAGTGCTACAACGCATTGTTCAATGCCGGAAGCAAGGTGCGCCCGGCGCGACCAACGCGGAAGTTTTCGCGGCGGCCGATCCCTACGTGCTGGACAGCCTGGGACACGGCGCCGGCGTCAATCCCTGGGAAGCGCCGTACTTCAGCCCAGCATCCAAGGATTCTCCGGTAATGCTGAAAGAAGGAATGGTCTTCAACCTGGAGCCGTATGCCGGAAAGCCCGGCATCGGCGGCATTCGCCTGGAAAACGATCACATCGTTATCAAAGATGGCGTCGAAATTTACACAACCTATCCGTTCGACGAGCGCCTGGTGAACGAGCTGCATCCGCTGGACACCACCACCGGACGCACAAGGTAAGGCGGAGCCAGGAAGAGCCAGCGGCTAAAGTCCTTAGGAACCCAACATGTGATGGCACGGCTTCAGCCGTTACATTTGACAGTTCTGAACGCGGCTTTCGCCGCTGAATCGCTGGATTTTGTTGCGACATGAATTCAAAGAATCCACAACCGGGCGACCTGCCTTCCTTCCGCCTTGACGGCCGTCTGGCTGTGATCACCGGTGCGAGCCAGGGCCTTGGGCGAACTTTCGCCCTCGCCTACTCGCGCTCCGGCGCGGAAGTTGTTCTGGTCAGCCGAACCCTCGAGAAGCTTAAGGAAGTCCAGCGCGAAATCGAGGCGGCGGGAGGACGGGCTCACGTCCTGCGAGCCGATGTTGGCACGGTGGAAGACATCCGAGCCATGGGGCAGGAAGTCTCCCGGCTCATCGATTCGAGGGCTACCGATCGGGCTCTGATCCTGGTCAACTGCGCGGGATTCGCCTTCACGAAGCCAGCGCTCGAAATCACCGAGGAAGACTGGGACCGAACCCTGGATATTCATACCAGGGGAACCTTCTTCTGTTGCCAAGTTTTGGGCCGCCTGATGATCGAGCGCGGCTACGGCAAGATCATCAATCTCAGTTCGACATGGTCGGTAAGTACCGATATGGGAAAGAGCGTCTACGGTGCGGCCAAGGCCGGAGTGTCCTACCTCACGGCTGCCCTTTCCACGGAATGGGCACCCCTGGGAGTGCGGGTCAACGCCATTGCGCCAACCTCAACCCTAACAGAAAACACCAGCCGTACGTTTCTAGAGAACGAAGCTCGCGCCCAGAGGCTATTGAGCCGGATCAAGTTAGGACGATTTGCGCAGCCTGAGGATATGGTCGGCGCTGGAGTGTTCCTGGCCAGTCCGGCGTCGGACTTCGTCACCGGCCACACGCTGTTTGTCGACGGCGGCTGGCATGCTGCGCTATAAACAAAAGACTTAATCTCAAAGTGTCCACGAATCCACAAGCGCCCCCAGCACCCGCCGGCCAACAATTCGTGTTAGTGGCAACTTAACAACGTTATATTTTCGTTCGATCTTGTCCGTAATATTGCGTAGGGGTTAACCAGCATTTACAGTCCTCACCCCTTGTTCTAAAGTTTTTATCCAACAACTGACAAACCAAGGACTCGGCTTTGGAATAAAACGTAACGCCAAGCGGTGTTGTGTTCTTGACGTCTACGATTAAGGAGAGTGTTGATGATCTGCAGGGGGTGTAGTATCTCGAAGTTAGTTTTTGGTTTGGCCACGATCTTTGCACTGCTCATTCTTACAGTCACTTCATCACCCGTGCATGCCCAGGTGACGGGAGCAACTCTTGCGGGCACTGTTACCGATCCTTCCGGCTCGATCATCGCCGGTGCGGAAGTCGCGATCAAGGATCTAGGCACGGGCATCGTCCGTACCGTAACGACGGACTCCGCGGGCCTTTATTCAGCACCCAACCTGCCCGCTGGCCTCTATGAAGTTGCCGTGACGGCTGCTGGCTTTTCCAAGGCCGTACAATCTAATCTGACGCTTTCCGTTGGCCAGCAGCAATCCTTGAACATCGCGCTGAAAGTCGGCGAATCGACGCAAACCGTCACCGTGAGTGAATCGGCGCCGACCGTCGAACTCACTTCTGCCACGCTGAGCGCCCAGGTCAATGCCACCACCGTGCGCGAATTGCCCCTGAACGGCCGCGACTGGACCCAATTGGCCACTCTCCAGCCGGGGGTCAACACCGTCCGCACCCAGGCCAGCACCAGCTCCCCGACCACCAACCGCGCCAACCGCGGGTTCGGCAACCAGTTGACCGACTCCGGTCACAGCCCATACGAGAACAGCTACCGCGTGAACGGAATCAATATCAACGACTACACCAACGGATCGCCGGGGAGCGTGATCGGAGCCAATTTAGGCACCGACGCGATTCAGGAATTTTCGGTACTGACCACCGATTACACCGCGGAATACGGACGGACGTCGGGCGCGGTCATCAACTCGATCACCAAGTCGGGCACCAACCAGCTGCACGGTACCGCGTTCGGTTTTCTGCGCAACGCCAGCCTTGATGCCAAGAACTATTTCGACAGCAAGTCCAATCCCATCCCGCCCTTCGAGCGCTATCAGTACGGGGGTGCGATTGGGGGTCCGATCAAATCGGATAAGACGTTCTTCTTCGGCGCTTATGAGGGCGTGGAACAGCATCGCAGCAACACCACGACCGTCAGCGTGCCGTCGGCGGCGTCGCGCGCAGCGGCAGTTTCCCAAATTCAACCTTACCTGGCATTCTGGCCGGTCGCGCCCGCGAACACTCCAATCGTGGGCGGCACGCAGACCTTTTCGACGAACGGACTGTTGAATCTGAAGGAGAATTACGCAACCGCACGGGTTGACCATCACTTCTCGGAGAGCGACACGCTGTCGGGCACCTGGCTGTTTGACCGTGGACCTTACACCCAACCGGATGCACTGTTGGACGTTACCTCTTCGCTCTTCAGTTTCCGGCAAATGTATGACATTGAAGAGACCCATATCTTCAGCGCCAGTCTGGTGAACACCGCGCGAGTCGGCTATAGCCGCTCGCACGGAATCAACGGCGGAGTCGTGGGAGCGATTGACCCGGTCGCGGCCGACACCACGCTTGGCGTACGGCCCGGAATCCCGGCACCGATCATCACTCTCGCTTCCGGCGAACTAACTTCGACCTCGTCGGTGGGCAGCGCTTCGCAGAACTTCCTGGTTTCCAATTCGTTCCAGTTTTATGACGACGCTTTTTGGACCCACGGAAAGCATTCCTTCAAGTTCGGCGTCGCCGTGGAACGCATTCAGTTCAACGCCATTACCCTACAGCGACCGAACGGGCAGTTTACGTTTCCAGATTTGACATCATTCCTTAACGATCGACCGAGCAAGGTTCAGGAACTGCAGGCCGGGAATGCGTTTGAAGTCGGCTCGCGCAATACCGCGATGGGCTTTTACGCGCAGGACGACTGGAAGGTTAAATCCAACCTGTCGGTCAACATCGGTCTCCGGTACGAGCCGGTTACGCTGCCGACCGAGATCTACGAACCGCTTCGCGGTACTGACCAGCCTCGCCCCCAGCGTCATCGGCACGGAGAGCATTACTCCGGTGAAAACTCTGTGGTCGGAATCCGAGCCTCAAGAACTTCGAACCACGAATTGGATTCTCATGGGATCCGTTTAAAGACGGAAAAACGGCGATTCGCGGCGGATTCGGTATTTTTGACATCCTGCCGATCCCCTGGACGTACACCCAAACCTTGCCGGCACAGCTGCCGTTTACGCTTCAGGTATCCGCCAGCAATCTCAGCTTCCCGGGAAACTGCGCACTCCAGTGCCCCAACGGCGATTTCCCGGTGGTTTGCACGAAACCATTCGCCGCAACGAGCTTTAATGAAGTGTACGTTCCCCAAAACCCGCCGCAGGCCTACGCCATGAACTGGAATTTGAATATCCAGCGGCAGGTGACTCCGAATTTAACCGTCACTGTCGGCTACGTCGGCTCGCGCAGCATTCACTTGCCGGACCTGCCGGATAACGTCAACTACCAACTGCCGACTTTGACCTCGGCGGGATACATGTTCCCTGTCACCAGTGTGCCGAAACTGGATTCGAACGTCGGCGGTATTCGCGCGCGCCTCTGGGACAACGAAGGCTGGTATCACGGCCTACAGGCGGGTATCACCAAGCAGTTGAGCCATGGGCTGCAACTGCAGGGCAGCTACTCTGGTCCAAGTGCGAGGACACGGGGTCGAACATGGCGTTCAACGACCCGTTCCAGAACTCCATTCCCGACTACTTCTACTTTGACCACAGCCTCACCAAAGGGCTGTGCGACTTCAACATAGGACAGAGCGGCGTGGTCAGCTTTATCTACACCATTCCGGGACCAAGTCTGGCTACGAGTCGAAGATCCTGGGTGGCTGGCAGGTTGGTTCGATCATCACAGCGCAATCCGGCTCGCCGTTCACCCCGGTAATAAACGGCGATCCTTACAACCGAGCCCAAGGCGACGTCAACCAGGGTTACTTGAACTTGGTAGCCGGTTGCAACCCGGTCAATTCAAACTGGAAAGCGGCGGGCCCCAACAGGCCTGCAGTACCTGAACCTGTCCTGCTTCACCACTCGCGGCGCAGCCCAATATGATTGGGGGCCTTGGACGCAACCAGATCGTCGGCCCTGGACTGTTTGACATGGACTTCTCGATCTTCAAAAACGTTAAACTTACCGAGCGCATCAGCACGCAGTTCCGCGTCGAGATGTTCAACGTCCTGAACCATCCCAGCTTCCTGCCGCCGTTGGATAACGAAGCCTTGCTGAATCCCAACGGTACGGTGGCCAGCGGAGTTGCCGGACAGGTCGTACCAAACCCTGACCGATCCTCGGCAAATCCAATTCGGTATGAAGGTTAACTTCTAAGGGATAGAACCAAGGTAAACGAAAACGCCGGGCCTCACGGCCCGGCGTTTTTTCTTGCACGAATCGGTGTCACAACTTTGGTGCGATCCGGGCGCCCTGGCTACGGATCGCCTTTTCAAGCGCGGGAATCCTTCTCTTCCCTGGCACGAATGGCCCGCGTCT
>CAVOIX010000043.1:0-6627 GCA_963695945.1 uncultured Acidobacteriota bacterium
ATCGATTCTCTCCACATAACAGCGACTCGGCCGATTCCCACCGCTGAGCCGGACATTGACACGTTGCGTGCGAATCGACTGCCTGGGCATAGCGTGATTGCTAATCATCACAGTTGCTGCGCTGTGATGGCGCACCATCCAGACGTCTACGGTATCGTGGAAGCCTTCCACATCCACGAATTCCGAACCCAACTTATGCAGCAGTTCAAAAGCGCGGTAAATAGGCTTCGCGATGCCATGCAGGTTTAGCAATCCGAAGCCTCCCTGAAAGGGGACCGACGGGAAATAATTCTCATTGAAAATATCGCTAAAGGTCCAATAGCTGTAACCGTCGACGACTCCATGAGCTTCGAGGATTATCTTTGTCGCGTAGGCCGAGGCGAAAGGTTCATCGTGAAGTGCATCGCGCGGGTTCGATGAAATATTCCACTCGGTGTAGTAAACGGGTAGGTGACCGGCTTGGCTCCGAACCGTTCTGACATCGTCACGATTGCATGGGGCGGCGCGTGCTGCAGCTGAGAGATTGTGTCCGCGCCAGCTTTCCCAAACGCATCGGTCGGATAATGATGCGTGCTCAAGAAATCCACCGGCACCTTTCGCTTGCTGCAGAAATCAAGGAAATCTGGAATCCATGCGTTCCTGGCGGTCGCTGGTCCTCCCACTTTCAACAAGGGATCGACCCTTTTGAGGGCTTCCGCAGTGATCCGATATAGCTTGAAATATTCCTTTTGCGTTCCGTTCCAGAAGGCTTTGAGATTCGGTTCGTTCCAAACTTCAAAAAACCATTCCCGCACTTCCCCGAGACCATACCGTTTCACCCAATGCGACGCGAGCTTGTGAATCAGTTCCTCCCATTTTCGATAGGTCTTCGGTGGCGTTACATTCGCCTGGTAGCTGAAAACTCTAGTCGAACCGGAAGCGAGGGTTTCGGGCATGAAGCTAAGTTCCACAAACGGTCTCATGCCTATTGACACCAGAAAATCCATGATCTGATCCGCGTTGAAAAACGAATAAAGAGGCTTATTCCGTTCGCATATCAAGGTTCCCATTTCATCCGAAAGCAACGCATGAAAACGCACGTGCCGGAAACCCAATTCGTGGTGGCAGCGTCGAAGTTGCGCTTGCCAATCGGCGCGCAAGGCGAGAGGAGCGTGTCCGCTGCCTACGGTGTGTTCCCAAAAGTGCTCGAAGGGTTTGGACGGCTGCGACAAATCGCATGTAAATTTCGGCATGACTCAGCTTGTTACCTCATCCGGCTTCACCATCACATCAGTCTGCATAAGCTTGGTCGAGCTTCGGGAATTACGAGCGGCGGCGGCGCAAATACAGCGGCGGAAGCAAGCAGACACCAGAAGGATACGCTTCGATGTTCCGTCAATTCTGTCATCGTACATTTACCAGCCACAACGGCATCGAATCCAACCTTGGCCGCGATTGGCAGAGCGAAGATACCGTCGATAAGGTTGCGCCCGGTCGCGGGTCGCTGCATGCGTCTTTAAATCCGCGGGCGTTCACCAGCCTTACGCGCTAGGTGCACAACTCGTTGTGCGCAGAGGGCCGCGAGGTTTGGCTAACCGGCGTATTGGTGAATCGTGCGAAGCAAATTCTTCGCACTGGCCGGAGCAGCAACTTTGCCGTCCAGGATTTGATGGCGATCCACGTCATGTCCATACATGGATTTGTCTCCGCTCTTGTCCGCTTGCACTACCGCACCACCCAGACTCACGCCGGCGAACACACCCTTCGTCCGCGAATACGACAAAATCTCGGCATTCAATTTAAGGTCGGTGCCGGCAGAAGCATTGCGTCCCACCGGCCCGGCGGCAACGGAAGCGTCGGCTCCGAGCTTGAATTTGTCGCTCAGAAGACTCCGTAAAGCATGATCATTCATGAACAACAGCACGATGTCAGTAGAGAACCTCCGATTTGATAGCCGACGCTGCCGCCATCAATAGCTACGAACATTGGCGCGCTCCAGCCATGCCCAGTCCGACAAGTAGCTAGTCCCCTCCCGTAATTGCCGCCAAATATAAAGGCGAATTTCACATCGCCAGGGATAATGGCTATACATTTCGCCGAATTGAGCAGTTCATTGGGAATGCCCTGATCCGGCGCGTTCATGATCTCTTGAAAAACCTCGGCGGATTTGTGCGTACGATTCACGTCATCCTCGCGGTCTGAGGCAAAAGCAGTCAGAGCCATGAAGAATCCTAGAGATGTAACAGCTATAAAACGTATGAACATAAATAGATCTCCTTTTGCGAGTGACGTCCGTTCCGACCCGTTACTGAGATCGATGGACGGCGACGATTTCAGAGTATTGGAGTGCCGCAACGATTGGTATACCGGGTGTGGGGTATAAAGCATAGAAATGGGACCGATAACCGCCAGGCACACATCTCTGCCAAATCGGGGATATTTCGCCTATTTCCCAATTTAGAAAGCAATTCCAGTCGGTGACGTAGACTTTCTCAATCCCGTGGTAAGAAAGACCAATTCTAGGGACAGCGCGGCGTAAGAGGATAAACGAGAAGAATAGTCATCACATATGCCGAAAGCATGAACATGGCGAGTCGGGAGCCGCAGAAAGCAGATGGGTCAAGTAAATTTTAAGATTCGGGATGCGCGTCGCGACGGGCGCACTAGGTTCGCTCTTCGCGTAGCTCAAAGATGTCCTTCCAGGCACCTCACTTGGGAATACGATCGCGCCAAGAAATTCAACTACAAAGCGGAAACTGTGTAGTCCTGACCTTCCCAGCGATCCTGGTCTGTCCAGTGAAACGTGAAGCGCAGCCTGGTACCGGATCCGCCCGCAGGATGGGGAATGTCGACATAATCGATTTGGAGTGCGTTGGACATCGACGGAGTGTCGTGCACGGTTTTCCAATCGTCACTCGACCAATGGAGCGTAAAGTTCGCGTCACACTGCACGCGGAGCCTGGCACCGGGTCGCATGAAGCGCACCTTGCGGGTCGGCTTCCAGACTTCCATTTGATCTCGCTTGTCGTGCTTGCCGAGGTAGCGCTCGGCGACCTCCGGAATTGCGTCGTATACATTTCCATCGAACGTAGAACGCAGCAGCTTGATGTATTCAGCGTGAGCCCACATTAGCGGCATGGCAGAACCGGTTGGCTGGCCGAGCCACATGTAAATGTCCGGCCGGTCCGCTTGATCCCAAGATTGCTCGGGAAGCAGTCCCGTTTTCGAAGCAAGGCCCTCCATCGCACGGACAAAAGCTTCAGTACTACGGCCCGCCGCAAGTTCGTAGTGGCCTCGTTCCCCGGTAAGCAACGGCCAGATGCGGCCCACTCCAAATTGCGTGAAAGCGCCGCCATCATCCTGCTGGCCGTAGCCATCGTGGTTATAGCGGTGCCAGGAGGGCCCCGCGGGCGTCTCGGTCTTGAGCACCGCGTCGATCACCTGGATCGTGGCAACGATATTGGGATCGTCAGGCTTGCGAATGCCATAACGCACGAGTTCAAGAAAGCCGCCGTCCACGACGTTGCTCGCAGGAAAGTCGCTCTTTTCGCCGGGCGCACGATTGGCAATGTGCAGCATTCTGCTCTCTTTGTTTTCTGCTGGTTGCTCTGAACCCACCTCTTCGGGGAGGATACGCATATAGTAGGTCGATATACCTTCGACTAGCGAGCCGGTCTTTGTGAGGGTCCACTCTTCCACATGCCCTTCGAGATAATCCGCATATTGCCCGATGAAAGTCGCCGTTTCCCGGTCGCCGCGCCTGCGGAAGAATTCGGACGCACAGACAAGGGCTGCAATGTTCGAAGCGAGCGTAGATGGCGAATAGCCGGACGCTTCCTCCCAGCGCTCCTGCTGCGTTACCGGGCCGTTACGAATCAGATATCCCGCCCCCTTCCGGATGAGATTCGAAGGATCGAAATCGGCCAAGCCGTCCTCAGCGTGGAGGCGCCACGCTAGCATGATGGGAAAAGCGACCTCGTCGAGTTGGTGGCCGGTCGAATACGCGTCGCCATTCACCCAGAAATTCTGGGCGAACCCGCCATGCGCGTGCTGTGCAACAGCCAGATAGACAAGGGCGCGGCGTGCGGTCTCGGTGTCGCCGGCGGCAAGTAGTGCCGTCGCGCTATTGACCATATCCCGGGTCCAAACCAGATGGTATCCGCCTTGATCGCTGTCGCCCTTGGCCTCTCCCCACGGAATTGCGAGCGATGCAATCAGGGCCCCGCCGAAGGACTTGTCTTCGTGCGCCAGCAGAAGACTATAGCTGCTGTTGTAAAGGTTCCCTTGATCGAACGATGCGGAACTCAGATCCTTCAAGTGCCCTGCCGCTTCGTCCCATTGGAGTTGATAGCGGTCGATATGTTCGTCAACCGGTGTTCCCAGAGACTGCAGTAAGTTAGCGACCGCCCGATGCTCGCTATTGCCGAAGGCCAACCCGAGGGTAAACTCCCGTGTTCGCCTAAGTCTAGTTAGCCGGTAAGAGCGATATTGCCGTTGCTGGCGTGATCGAGATTCCAATCCATCTTGAAATTGTCATGTAAATCGGTCCATCCGTCACTTTCGCCAACGTAACCGCACGAGAGACGTGCAAAGGGGACAGTCGCCCCCATGGCCATCCATTGGCCGCCCTTTTGCGCCATCAATATGCGCTGGCCATTCGCCAGGGCGACGTAACCATTGTTGCCTCCTCCGCCCACCTCCAGATGAGGCGCGCAGAGAACAAAAACTTCAGTGTCGAGAAAAGGCCTTTGTCGTCACAAGAGATGCGGGTTCGCTGCAACAGGCATGGTAAATGCGGGTCGCTGATGATTTCCTTGGTAATCGAATAGCGGCCCGCCGGGTCGGCGTTAATGCACCGGTAGCCAAGCGCGTGGTCCGAGATGCGCTCCGTCTTGATGGTAAGATCGCGCTTCTCTTCATGGAAGAAAGTTTTGCCGTCGCTGACGAGATATTGAAGAAATAGCGAAGCTTGCGGGCGGTCGACGGTAGGATAGAGTAGGCCTCGGTAACGATTCCGTTCCAGATCGTGAACCACAGGTGACTGGAACGCAGAGTATGCCGTGCCTATGCCGGTCTTGTTGCCGTGCGTCCATCGAGCTTCGATTCCAGGGACTGCCAAACGCGTTCTTGCTCCCGATTTCCTGCACCATGCTCCGATTCAATGTCCGCGCAAGACACCCGCTAGGGTGACTCCTTAAGACTATCACCAACTTCTTCCTGGGCCGCTAAGCTCGTCGGTTGGCCGTAGTTGCTTGATGACGGAGGAAGGTGAGGAAATAAGCGATCGATTGGGTGCACAGCTTCCGGCGGAGAATTTTCGAACGGCAACCCATCGCCGATTGCCGTGTTAACAACGCCTTTGATTTGCTTCCCGCCTTTCCACCTTAGTGAGGTCCTCGTGAAGTTCACAGGAAAAGGAGGAAAAGAACGAGACGGCATTGCCGCCTTCCTGACAACGTCCCAACACCCCCCCCAAAGGCGTGATGTACAAACCAATCCATCTGGACGGGAAACTCGCGCAGAAGTTTCAACGCGTCCGAGGTGGTGGGTAATGCTCTTAAGAGAGGCGGGTTGTCCCACCGCTTATTATCCGCCTGAGGAGCGGGGCCTGAGTCAAACGGCTTTGAACTTTGGAAGGCAGATGGAATCCACCGTCCTGAATCACATTTTCCAGGAGTTCTGGCCCAACATTCGCAGGAAAGTCTTTCGCCGGAACATGCAACCCGCGCAGTCTCGACTGCTGACTCTCGACGTGCTTGCTTCCACTTCCCATGATTTTACAAAGAAACGCGGATGTGTGGCCGGTATGCAAGCGTTCAAGGCTGTAGCGCGTACTGGTGAGGCCGGGAATCAATACGGGCTTCCGGGCGAATTGATAGTGGGCATAAGCTTTTGGTTTCAGGTCGGCTCTTAGCGATGAGTCCGTCGCGCTGGATATGGCGAAGGGTACGGCATCCGATGAACTTTTCGCTGCTCAAATCACTGATGGCCAAGGCTGCTCGATAGAAAGGCGACAAGAATAGAGGTTCGGTGAAGGAAAATCCGAGCCGTACCTGGCAGGATCTTTTCCGAATTTTTGAACGATTTGGAACCATCTTAAGTTGTTCGGAGATGGCATCTGCCACTTTGCGATTATTATGCCGCACTTCGAATCCCGCATGGCGCATATCTTTCTGATCTCGTTGCTGACTCTGGCAGCGGGGGCGGCACTGGGATGCGGCGGCACAGCGCCAATTCTGAGCCGGTCGTAACTGTCGAAACCGCACTCGCAAAAACGCAGACGATTGTCAACCTGGTGACTGCGGAAGGGGTCGTGTTTCCGATTCACCAAGCTTCACTTTCGCCCAAGATCACGGCGCCGGTGCGCGACTACGTGAATCTCGGTGATAAGGTCCATCGCGGACAACTGCTGGCAGTCTTGGAAAACAAAGACCTCGCTGCGGCTGTGGTATCAGCCCAAGGGGCCTACGCTCAGGCCAAAGCCACTTATGCTTCGACGACTTTCCTCGACGCTGCCTGAGGAGGTGCAGACCGCGAATCTGAATGTCGAGAATACGCGCACTAATCTCGCCGCACAGCAGAAACTCTACGACAGCGAAGATTATCTTTACCAGCCAGGTTCCCTCGCCCTGGGGGCAAAAAATAAAT
>CAVOIX010000044.1:0-19463 GCA_963695945.1 uncultured Acidobacteriota bacterium
AGCGGAGGTTCCAGTCGTATGCGAACTCCTCTCCCGGCTAACAGGGAAAAATACAGGGAAAATGCACGTCTCTCTAGCTGGAATCGCTGTCTATTGACCCAAAATCAGGCATTTGGCAATAAACAGGCGAAAACGGGACAGGGATTTTCGCGGTTGGTATCAGGGAAAGCGAATCCCGGTTCGCTCAGAATTCCCGCCTACTTATGCTATGGCCCACCCCAAAACGCGTTCGTTTCTTTGAGTTGGCGACGAGCATCGTCGGTGCGGCTTCGGGGCGCGGCATGCCCACCGGATAGAATTGAAATCTGTCTACCGCGGACATTGCGGCGTAAAAGACGGGCATCTCATCTGGGAATTAGTGCGCCAGCGGGTCGGGTCGCACCTGAACCTTGTAAAGTTTCGGGCGCTCTGCGGTTCCGCCTTCGTTGTGGAATACCGCACGCGTACCGGTCGTGGTCCATAATCCTTTACCCTTCCAGCCAGCATCCGGATTGTCAATACGGCCATCCACGTTCTTGCTGAAAAAGCCCATCGGGTACGGAACATGAATATTCACAAATTTTCCGTTCACGAGAGCCAATAGGGCCTCGTTGCCGTTGGATTCGGCGATTGGCACGTTGGCGCCAAGACCCAGCGTGTTGTAGCGGTCTACCCAGACAAAATAGGCGTGGTCTGCACTGCCTGGATCCGTAACGCCTTTGAACTGTGGCCCCGGAAATTGATATAACGTCCAGCCTTCGGGGCACAATTTGCCGGTGGTCGCGGCAGGCCCATTCAGTGGACCTTTACACTTGCGGCGGTCAAAGCTGGCTAGATGGCCGCTTGCAAGTGCAGTCCAAACAACACCGTTCGTATCGAGGTCAATGCCGCGCGGCCCGAACCCGATGTCCGGAGGCAGGTAGATCTCCGCCAAAGCGGTTTCCGGAGGATTGGAACCGGGGACGAGGCGAATGACGTAGCCGGGCTGATTCATACGTGAAAAACCGACGTCCATGGATTGTCCCCAGATCGAATCATCGACGGGGCTAGGCTGGACACCATAAAATGCGGCCATGATGCGCTTGTCCTTTTTAGGATCGAGCGGCTGGTTGGCCTCAACGTACTCATCGCGCTTCCCGTTGCCATTCGTATCAATAATGAGCGGAGTCCAGCCCTGCGATTTCTTCGCGTCGCCAGTTTCGAGGTACATCTTCGTGTTCAGCCAGCCGACCACACCGCTTTCCGGACTTCCTGCGCTGGTCCAGAGCGTGTTGTTGGCGTCATGACCAAAGTATAGATGCTGGGTGTTAAAGCACGTGTCGATCAGTGAAAACTTGCCGGTTTTCGGATCGTACATGGAGAGCTGGCGCCCCGACGTCTTGAGCGGCGCCACCTTGGCTGAGGGCAGATCAGATCCCGCTTCGCAGTAGGCGGGATTCTCGGTCCCCGGATGCGCGCCGTGAACCAGACGCGTCCCTGGTCGTCAAAATTCGGATTGTGAATTGTGGTGTGGCTGTTCCAATGAGGATCGTCCCCCCAGTAGACGGAGTGGCCGTGCGGATTATCGAATGACGTAGGCGTGTCCGGGTCGCGGTAGGGGTGCTTGATCTCCGAGGTTTCGTTCGTGACTGGATTGAACACGGGTACCATGTCCGTGCTTTCTTCCGGCGAACCGTAAATCAACCCATTGGCATTTACGCGAGGATTGCGCTTGTCGGTGGAGATTTCATCGTGCAGGTAGGCCTTCGCCTCCGACCATTCCCACATGCTGATCACAACGTTCCTCTCGACACCCTGGGGCCGCTGCGGCTTCGTAGCTGGCAACTCACCCGCAGCGATGCGATCCGTCCAGTCCGCAAACAACGCCAGGGCTTTCTTGGGGCCGAGCTGGCCAAGCGTGCCCGCCATGCTGGATGACGCTTGGCCCGCTTGCAGGCGCGTCATCCAAGCATCCACGGAATTGTCAAAATGCCCCCAGGCAGCGGGAATTCTGCGCACTCCCTGCGAACCCAGCGCGTGGCAGGACTGGCAGGAATTCTTGATCGTATCGATCCAGTCCTGCTGTGTTCGAAGTTTCGCTGAGATGCCGTTTCCGTTCATGCCTGTTCCCGGAAACAGGCTTTTGTCCGGGATCTGAAGCATCGAATACCAGTACACGCCCGGATAATATTCCGCGGCCGCAGCGGCGCTCGGAGCAACTGTCGATGTCAAATCGAGATGCTGTCCCAAAGTTGCTTTAACTTTTGCCGAGTCAACGAGTCCGTACCCGCGCACCCAAACGTTGTAATTTGCCTTTGGAAGTTCCGGAATCACATAACGCCCACGATTGTCCGTGACAACCATCTTGGCAAACTTGGTAGGCAAATCCATCGTTTCCGCGATGACCCATACTCCGGCTTCCGGTCCATTCTTACTGGTCACCACGCCGCCGAGATCGGAGCCGCCAATGGCGACCTCCCCTTCAGTGCGCTGCTGGGCCCTAACCGGTGTAATAGCTACCGTGAAACATAGCGCTAGTGCAATCACCGTAATCTGCGGGTGCCTGCTAAAGCTTGTCTTCATTTTTTTGTTCCCTTTTCCCCATATCATCAGTTCCGACTATGAAACGGTCTACTCGTAGATATGCATGCTACTCCAACCCGCCGACGAGCCCCACTAGGATCGCAATGCGTTCGATCCGCTCAAATCTCCGTCGCATAAGCCACTGAGATGCTCCCTGCCGACGCGCGCTTTTATCCAGCCTCGCTTCGCCTTTGGCGAACAAGGCTTGAGGATTCAAGTCGCGGTAACATCTTCGCTATCCATGCAGAGGCTTCTTCGAGATTCGTGTATGGCACGAGGGTGCAACTGGGGTGGGTGATGCCCGTGATTAGAAGCGATAGCTTGCTTTCGATGTCTCGCCGGTAGAACAAGACGACGCTTTTTGCCGTCGCCCCCAAAGTGTATCCAGTCTCAAACCCGAGGCCGAACGATGATCCAGAAACTTCGGCCATAAATAAGTCACACTCGTCCAGCCATTTCATGTCCCGCTGATATACTTGCTGCGGCCCGATCAGCCGATCCGCCTCCCGCGCATCGTTCCTGACGAGATGGCTGGTGAGCACTTCGTGGCCCATCGCGACGAGCAGTTCCACAATTTTCGCAGCCTCCGCGATGGAAGAGCGGTCTCCTGCTACGGTGAATCCAAAGTAGATTTTCATCTCATCATTTTCCTTACAGTTTCCACGCTGTGCATAAATGGGAGGATGCGCTGGCCCCGCCGAACGTTTGAAAGCGCAGACACGAGCTGTTGCGGCCATCTCGATTTAGAGATGGCCGTTCGTTCTGCGCCGACAGCCAAAACTTTTCAGGTCTTTTCATTCGAGAGTGTTCCCGTCAGTTCGTAGGAAGATGTAAGTTGGATGGCGTTTCGTAGAGTGCGGTACAGCGGACAGTTCATAGCGTAAATCTTGTGAACCCGCTCGACAGTCTCCCGAGCTTCTTCCGGGGCGGCAAGTTCCATGGCGACGTGAATCCGCCGGATCACAAGCACGCCGTCTTCGGTTTCTACCTCACCCGTGACGTCGGCGACGAGCTTCCCGTTATTTACGTCGATGTGGCGCGCATCCAGCGCACCTCCAAATGTGCCGAGCATTCAACCGGCGGTCGCCGCCACCACATAATCCAGCGTGGCTGCGTGGGATTCCTTCAGTTTGGCGGGATCCACTTTGTAATGCTGGGCGATTGCTCCGTGGACGCTAAAAACCACATCCTGAGATTCGCCAGGAAGGTGGGCGATTCGCAAAGGGCCCATCTTGCGTTCAATTCGAACTTTGGAAACATACGCGACTTCAGACATCCATTCCTCCTTTTGCTCTGACATGCCGGCAAGGAAGCTTTTCCTAACCGGCTATTTCATCGGAAATATTTGAGAGGCGCATCGTTAGTGCCGCTCGCTTCCGACGGAATTCTCAAGTTCAGTAATTCTCGCATGACCGTTCGAGCCACGCTCGGATTTGCTTCTCGCAATTGCGCGCTCCAACGGTTAGATGTCCGGAACAGCCGGACTACCGGCCCCGGCGGAGAACGCGCTTGTCGGCGACTCTCTCCATGATCCCAGCGCGATCGAGCCGCTCGAGAAAAGGGATGATCACGCGCCGGCTGCTTCCGATCGCCTGTCGCAGATCGCTGACCGTCGCGGAACCGTGCTCGCGAACGAACTGGGAAATCAGCTCGGTTGCCTCTTTTTCGCTTTCCGCGGCCATGACGATGTCGGCGTTAATTTCAACGGCCTCGCCGGTCTGAAGCAGGAACCGCAGCGCTTGCTGCGACGCTGGGTCTGCCGCGAGCTCCTTGCGCGAAGGTGGATCGAATGGTTTGCGCGCAAGGGCCTCACGAAGCCTGTCGCCCGCTTGCTGCAGATGCGCGGGCAGTGCCGGCCGGTGCGCTACCCTGCGAATCATGGCCCCGATCCGCACGAAGCCGCTGCTGCATAAATCCTGAATCAAGCCGTCGAATAGATCGTCAAATGGCAAATCGGACCCGAGGATCGCGCGCAGTTCATTCACTGGCATTCCGGAGTGTTCCGGGTGGGCGCGATGCAAATTGTCGATTGCATCGATCGCCTGGCGACAAAGCGCGGTCCATTTCGCGCTGTTTGCCCAATACTCCCCCACGGCAATCACATCGCCCTGAACAACAAGTCCGGCCGCGGCATCGGAGATTTCAGCATTGCCAAAACGTGACTTTCTCAGGAGCTGGATTTTTTTGGTCGCGCCGTCGCGCATCAACTGGGAGAGAATGCTGGACCGAACGTCTTCGGGCGCCTCCGCGCGCTGCTGGAGAAACTTTACTCGGGCGGCGCTACGGAACGACGCCGTGCCGGCATCCGCGTCCAGCACGATGCCGCCCGACAGCGTGTATTGCTCCGCCCAATCGCGCACCACGAAGCGGTCCCCGGCGAAAACAAAGGCGGGCGCTTCCAATCGAAGCTGCGCCAGCGCGCGTTCTCCCGGATTCAGCTTCTTACTGCTGAAGAAAATCACGTTCGCAGCCACGCTGGCGCTGCCGTAGTGAATCCACACTCGCGCGCCCTCTTTGATCGAGCGGCTTGCCCGCGGCGAGATTTCCAGCAGGACGTCCAGGGTCTCGCTGGACCCTCCGAATCCATTCAGCGTAATAACGTCGCCACGATGAATGCCCTGCTCCGGAATGAGGTTAGGCAAATTGAGCGCCGTGCGAGTGCCTGGTGCAACAGTTTCCACATTCTGATTGTGGGACTGAATATTGCGAATGCGCGCCGGCGTCCCGGCGGGCTGAACGATTACGCTCTGGCCACGGTGCAGCGTGCCTCCCGTCAAAGTGCCGGTAACGATCGTGCCGATGCCTTGCAGATTGAAAACACGGTCGACGGGCAGGCGGGGCTTATCGACATCTCTAGGTTGCGCTGCCCCGGCCGCCACACTCGCGAGGCCGGATTTTAATTCCTCAAGGCCGCGCCCGCTGAGAATTGAGGTGGGAATGATCGGGGCGTCCGCGAAAGGCGTGCCTTGTAGCTTTTCCCGGATCGCAGCCGCCGCACGATTCTCATCCGGTGCGAGATCGATTTTCGTCAATGCAACCACTGCTTGCCTGACCCCGAGGTACGTGAGAATTTGCAAGTGCTCCTCGGTTTGGGGCATCCAACCATCGTCCGCTGCGATCACCAATAGCGCCAAATCGATCGTGCCAACACCGGCGACCATATTTTTCACGAAATCCTCGTGCCCGGGAACATCCACGATGCCAAGCAGAAATGAAGAAAATGGCGGTTTGGGGGAACGAATTTCCAGGTTCGCAAATCCAAGGTCGATGGTAATCCCTCGAGCTTTTTCCTCCGGCAGGCGATCGGGGTCGGTGCCGGTAAGCGCCTTCACGAGGGCACTCTTGCCATGGTCGACATGGCCGGCCGTGGCCAGAATGAAATGTTGGAGAGCAGGCGTCATTTACTTTTCCAATGCGGGATACTCAACCCTCGTGCACGATGCTGTTAAAGCTCACTAACGAATTACCGGATCGCCGCCATCAGGGCCAGGGTCTCGCATTCGATTCCCCCGGAAGCGTCCGAATGGCTTGAATCACTTCCGTATCCTGGCTGGGAAAAATCGTACGCAGGTCGAGTTTCAGTTTGCCGCGCGCGACATATCCGATGATCGGCGTCGAATGTTCCCGCAGGCGCGTGGCCATTTCCTGGGGCTTGAGCATCGGATGGCTTAGCTCGAGGGTGACGGAAGGGATCACCGACCGCGGTAAAGTCCCTCCTCCGACCTGAGCGTCCCCTCTTCCCACCGCGGCAGTCAGCGGCAAGCCCTGGAGAGCTGACGCCATGCGAATGGCGCGCGATTGCAATTCATCAATTGAGACGCGCAGCATTTCAACGAGAGGTACGCTCGCGAATGCCGAAGCGCTTGAGGTCGTGAGCGACTTCCGCATGCCAGGCATTGCGCGCGAAGATTCATTCTGGACGGCTCGCAAGTGAATCTCCGTGGTGGTCTCCATCGCCGCAAGGATCAACTTGTCACATCGCAGCGCGCGAAATAGTGGTTCGCGCTTGAGCGCGGCGACGCGTTCTGCCTTGCCGGCGATGATGCCCGCCTGAGGGCCGCCAAACAACTTATCTCCGCTGAAGCAGACGAGATCAACGCCTGCGCGTAGTAACTCCGCGGGCGTGGTTTCATGTTCAAGATCTGAAATAGTCTCGGTTTCAAACGTTGCTCCGCTTCCAAGATCTTCAATAAATGGAATTCGCTTCTTTCGAGCCTCTTCGGCGATGTCTTCGGTCCGCGGCGACTCCACGAACCCACCCATGTAGAAATTGCTGCGGTGAACTTTCAAGATCAGAGCCGTTTCGCGAGTGATCGCCCGGACATAATCATTCAGGGATGTTTTATTGGTCGTGCCCACCTCTCGGAGCCGTGCGCCGCTGGATTCCAGGATTTCCGGAATCCGGAATCCGCCGCCAATTTGAACCAACTCACCGCGCGAAATGATGACCTCATTTTTCAGAGACTCTTCCCCGTGCCTGCCTCCCCCCGAACGGCGATGGGCGCGGCCCGGTTTCGCGCCGCAGTAGTGTCTCAGGATCAAGATAAGTGCCGCGGCGTTGTTGTTCACCACGGTGGCGGCTTCCGCGGTGCACAGCAACGCGAGGCATCTTTCCAGATAGGCGGCGCGGCCGCCGCGGGCGCCGCCGGTGAGGCCGTATTCGAGGTTGTTGTAGTTCCGCCCAATCTTGGTCAAGGCGTCCATGACCGTCGCCCCAAGCGGCGCGCGCCCAAGATTGGTATGGATTAGAATGCCCGTGCCGTTGATCACAGGCTGGATGCGCGAAGCGCGCAGTTCACGAAAAGTAGTTTGGAAACGAGAAAGTAGCTGGTCGAAAGCAGGCACCGTCTTCTCTTTTCGAAGCGCAACAAGTTCCCGGCGAACAGCATCGACGATGACTGCAGTGGGCAACCCGACTTCGCCCAGTGCATGGAGGATTTTGTCAACGGACGGAATCGCACGAAGCTGGGAACGATTCATGGAGTGACCCTGATTCCGGGTTTGGCCGAGCGAACGATCCGGCCAATCACAGCCGCGCACGGAGTGCGCAGCCGCTTCAGCAATTTCAGTACCACGTTCAGATTTTTTGGGTGCACGCTGAGTAACAAGCCACCGCTGGTCTGCGCATCTGCAAAAAGCGTCTTCTGCGGCGCGGTGATCCCGTCATCCCATTCCGTAAACTGATTCGAATGCGCGAGATTGTCCCGGCTGCCTGCGGGAATGCAGCCCGCAGCGATCAGATCGAAGACAGCTTTACGTATCGCGGGAACTTCGGACCCGCGAACTTCCGCGCCCACGCCGCTGGCGCGACACATAGCTCCCAGGTGCCCCAGCAATCCAAATCCTGTTACATCCACCGCGGCTTTCACAAGACCTCGCTCGGCCAATTCCGGCCCGGCGTCATTGAGTCGCGCCATCAGGGCGATCACCTTGCGTTCCAGCAAACGATGGGTCAGGCCACGCTTGATACCCGTGGTGATAATGCCGGTGCCGAGCGGTTTGGTCAGGACCAACAGATCGCCCGGGCGCGCATTGGCGTTGGTCAGCATGTGCCGAGGCGAGACGAGGCCTGTCACCGCGAGTCCGTAAATTGGTTCAGGATTTCGAATGGTGTGACCCCCTATCAAAACACACCTTGCTTCCTTGAGCTGCACCGCGCCGCCGCGAAGGATCCGATTGATCATCGCTGTCGGCACGCGGTCCGCTGGAATTCCCATAATGTTCAGCGCCGTCAGCGGACGCCCACCCATGGCATAAACATCGGACAGCGCATTGGTTGCCGCGATCTGGCCGTAGGCGAAAGGGTTGTCCACAATCGGCGTAAAAAAATCCGTCGTTTGCACCAACGCGCGATGGCGATCGATTCGATAGACCCCGGCATCGTCTCCGGTGGAAGAACCCACCAGGAGATTTCTACTCTTCAAGATTGGTAGCTGGTGCAGAACCTGCGCCAGAGCCTGCTGGCTGAGTTTCGACGCTCAACCCGCACAGGAGGACAACGCGGTCAGTTTAATGATTTCGTCGCGTGACACGTCCGATCACCTCCTGTTTACAAATTTGGAGCGTGCCCTGGCGTGCAACGGAGAATAAATTGGCGGAGAGGGTAGGAATCGAACCTACCCCCCGGCACAAAGTGCCGGGGCTGCGGTTTTGAAGACCGCGACGACCACCAGGTACGCGCCACTCTCCCTGCGGAGGACGATAACAAACGAACCGCGATTGATGAACGCCTGAAATGGACCAACCCACGAGGCGCTGAAAATTACTTGTGTTTGATGTCGTCCGGAGCTCGCTGCCGATCCAGGGGCAGCACCTGCAATTCCCACTTGACCGGTACCGACGCCGGCAGGTAGCAAATCTTCGAGTCGCAAGCCTGGTACTCCAGCTTTCCGGAAATGGTGAAGACTTTGCCATCGGCTCCCAGCGAACTGGCGAAACTTGCAGCAGTGTTCACTCTAATATCCTGGCTGATATGGAAGGTGCCCTCGAAGACCGGCACACGCTCCTTGATCGCAGGCAAATAGAGGATCTTGGCATGCGGGTACGTCACCGGCCGAAACTGCATTTCCGGCACGTTGTCAATCACCAGCACGATCGGCTTGTAACTCTTGGCGCCAGGCGCATACACATGCACATCCGGAGGCAGCCGGACTTCGGCGGTCAAAGTAACCAGGCTACCGGGAACGCCGATCCGGTCGGATTGCTCGACGGCCACCTGGAGATGCGGCGCCTCCACCGTATCCATAACTTCCGCGCCCAATTCGGGGAACAACTTGGCAATTACATTGTTTCCCGAGAGTCGCTCGCGATACTTGGCTTCAAAAAACTTTTCCCGAATAATCCCCTTGGTATCGATAAAGAAAAACCCGGGGCGGGCCATGCCCTTGTACTGCCCGGTCGCTTCGGTGTTCAGGACCTTATAGTCCGTGATGGCTTTCGAATCCGGGTCCGCGAGCATCGGGAACGTGATCTTGTGCTTTTCCGTAAAGTACTTATCGATTTCCGTCGTGTCGTAGCTGATGGCGGCAAACTTGATGCCTTGCTTCTCGAATCGTGCGATAGCGCCTTGCAGCTGAACCAGCTGCCCCTTGCAGTACGGTCACCAATCCGCCGAACGGAAAAACAGGAGCGCCGTGCCGTTGGGCCCTTTCAAGGTATCGAGAGACTGTTCGTGGCCAAACTGGTCACGCGCCGAGAAAGCAGGGGCCTTCTGGCCCACTTCCAGTCCGTACGAAGTGACCACTTCGAGAGCCGTCAGGTGCAGCGTTGTACCGTCAAGGTTGCCGTGCACGGCTACGGGATCTCCCAGATGGCCGGCGGCGGGACCCTGCGGGTCCAGGCTGAAAATTTGCCTGGTGGTATCGTCATAAAAGGAGAGCGTTCCACCCGGAATGCTCTTGGTGCATTCCTCGGCCTCGGCGAAAGCCTGCTCCGAAGTGCAGCCGCTGTTGATGATGATGCCGGACCACGATCCAGGAGTCGTCATCTTGTCCTGTCCTGCCCTGGCCAAGGGAGCCATGCAAAAAAGTGCTACGATCCAAACCACCGATCGTTTTGCCATGCTTCCGTCCTTTGTCCGGATGAAATCCCCGCTCAGGATTCGCTCCGATCGTATTCGGATTTGATGGTACACCCGATTGCGTCGCACCCGTAAGGCTTCGTGCGCAGGCATCGCCCGAATTCCAAGTTCGGGTAATTCACAATTCGGCTTCGATCAGGCTTTCCCCGGCGAAATCTCCCGCGAAGTAATCTCATACTTGAATCCCGCCGGATCCAGGCAATCGAGGCGGCCCTCCGCCGTTTCCGCCTGCGGATACATGAGGAAGCCGACTGGCGCCCCGCTCGATCCCGGCAGCGAAACATCATGCGCGAAATTGAACGCCATCCAGTTCATTTCCCAGGAGCCGAACAAGCGTTGGCGCGCCTTCGTCACCATGACGTCGTCCAAGGGACGATTTCCAGGCGGCTCTTCCAACACAACTTTCCGCACGTCCGCGGGATCGACCGGAACCCAGCCGTAACCCGTAAGGTAGACTTCCGCGCGGCAGTGCTGCGCTTTGGTGACGTTCTCAGTCGACACGCCGAGACTTTTGTATCCCATCTCCGAACCGGCCACGCGAATCCCGAATACATCGCGCGCCGGCAGGCCGGCCGACCGCGCCAGCCCCACGAACAGCGAGTTGAGATCGGCGCACTTGCCGCCCAGGTCGCCGGTCTGCAGCATGAAGCCGATATCGCCGAGGCCGCAGCCACGGGCCTGGGGATCGCGAAAGGTGTTGTCTACGATCCAATCGTAAATAGCGCGTGCTTTCTCGAGATCGGTCTTTGCTCCCCTGGTAATATTGGTAGCCTTCTCTTTCACCAGACCATCGGTGGGCAGTAGTTTTGTCGGACGCAGGTAATACTCCAACTCCGCGCGGTTGGCCTTTGACGCCCGGCCCGGCTCGGACAGATTGGCAGAAAAGTCTGTTGTCGCGACCCGGCTGGTGAGCGTCAGAACCGGCGGCACGCCGGCTGGAAATTTGGCGGCGACGATTCCAAGGCCGTCGTGATTGCTCTCCACGATTTCCGCAGTGCCACCCTCGGCGGCAAACTTATCGGAGAGCGGCTTCTGAAATGGAGTCTGACTGCGCAGCGCCATCGGCAGCCAGACGAGAGCCGCGCCGGAGGATTTCAGGATTTCGACGCGGGTGGTCACTTCGAAAGTGCGCCAGCCGCCCGCAGATACGTCCATGGCAAACAGGCGCCCCGCATTCGGCAAGGCCAGGCTGGCGGACATCGCGCTCGCGGAACGCAGAAACTCGCGACGGTTCATGGATTCTCCCTTACGAATCAATCGTTTTCCTGTCGAGTCCCCCACGTCTACAGCTGGCCCTCAATGGTCTTGGAGAGGTCGTCACGGTCGATCACACCGGTGATGGTCTTGATCTTCCGGCCATCGCGTGTGAATAACATACTCGTGGGCAACCCCAGGATTCCACCAAACTTGGCCCCGATCGAATCGTTGCCGAGCAAAATCGGATAATTCATGGCCTCTTTCTGGCCCGCCACGTCGAAGCGCTTTTGCTCGAGGAACGGCTCGACTGCTTTTTTACCATCTTCATCCATCGACAGACCCAAGATCGTGAATCCGCGCGGGCCATACTTCTTCTGGAGCGCGATCATCCACGGAATTTCAACTTGGCACGGCTCGCACCAGGTCGCCCAGAAATTGACCAGGACCACCTGCCCTCTAAATTGCGCGAGAGTAATGTCGCGGTCCTGGAGATCCTTAAGTGGCAGACCGGACAAGGAATCGACGGCGAGCGCGCCAGTGGATCCGGAAACCGGCGTCGCGGAATTTCCCGTCGCCGGCACTTTTCGATTCGGCCAGAGCATGACGGTAAGCACCGCGATCAGGCCGGCAGCAGCCAGAATTCCCTTTTTCATTTTGCAAAATCCTTCACAACGCAAAGCGATTCAGGAAGCCCAATTTACCTGAAAGCCATGTCAGGCGGTTCACGAAAATCAACGCGCCGACAAACAGCAACAGCGCACCGCTCAAAACTTCGACGGTATTCAAATGCCGCCGGAAGCGCTGATAAAAGCGCAGGAACCGGTTGATTCCCAGCGCGGTCACCAGAAAAGGGACGGCTAAGCCGCCCGAATACACGGCGAGCAGCAGGATGCCGCGAGGAATCGTCTGGGCGTTCGCTGCCAGAACCAGAACCGCGGCGAGAATCGGTCCGATGCACGGCGTCCATCCGAAAGCGAACGCGAACCCCAGCAGAAAGCCGCTGGTGATACCGGATAGAGTCCCTCCTGAAGCGGCGTCGCCCTCCGATTGTCCCCCCAGGTTGCGAAAACGAATATCGCGGTTCAGCCAGCGGGTCAGCGACGGGCCCGCTAAAAAGATGAGCGCGACAGACAGAAATTGAATGGAGCCAAAGATTCCGGCCGGTCCCATCGTTTCGGTGCCGGATCGGCGCCAGAGAATCGCCGCGGCAAACAGCAGCACCCCGCCAACGATCAGGCCCGCAGTCACAGAAATCTTGACCAGCCAGCCCACCAGATGCAAGCCGAACAGTATGATCACAGCCCCGGCCACCGGCCCCATCAGCGATTTGTTTTGCAGAAGGAACTGGCCCACGGCGCTCGCCGAGGCGCCAAAACTGATGAACACCACGGAAAATCCAAGGACAAATGCGAGCGAGGACGCCAACAAGCTGTTCCGCGCGGGCTGACCGGAACGAAGTTGTTCGACGCCAATCCCAGAAAGCATCGAAACGTAACCCGGCACCAGCGGCAAGACACACGGAGACAAGAACGAAATCAGGCCTGCCACGAACGCGTAGAGAATCGAAACCTGCAAGAATTCCTCCCTCGATCCGGCGTCGGCTTCCTGCCGCCCCGCCTCACCCGCGGCTGGACTGCGAATGTGATGCGGTTACGAAGTCCGGATCTGATTCGTGCGGCTGGCCGCCGCCATGGATGGACATCGCGCCGCCGGGGATGGCCGGTACTTCGCCGTGCGCTTCGATGCTCCAGCTCTTGGCCATGCGATTGCCGCCGGCGGTCAGGCAAAAAAACGCCGACAGTTCAATGATTTCCGCGTTGCTATAGAACTTTTTCAGCTCCGCATAAACTTCGCGGTCTCGTCCGTCGTCCAGCGTAAGGGTTCGCGCGAAGTGCAGGGCCGCGCGCGTCTTCGGATCGGGGTGCTCCCAGTTCGGCAGCGCGCAACTCATCTTTTGTTCTTCGGTGATGGAAGGCGCAAGTGGAGAAGTCTGCCGCGCGCAGAACTCGCAGCCGATCATCTGGGCAATTTGAATGCGCGCCAGTTCCTTAATTTCGTGCGGGACCGTGCCACCGCGATGCAGCATGTCCCAGTAGCCCGCAAATGCCTTAGCCACTTCCGGGTTATGGGCCATGGTGCGGTACCATTGCGGCGGAGGGCTTTTGGTGACCTTGGCGCGTTCAATCACATCGCGCAAGGCCGGTTCGGTGACCCCCTCCTCGGCAACCTGAGGAATATTTGGCACGTGTGCGGATACATTCATTGGAAAAACCTCGCTCTGCCAGTTGTCCCGATTCAATTTCCCTGAAACCTTCTTTGAGCACGAGCGTTGCCAAAGCAGTTGACGCGCGATGCGGGTCCGCCCAATTGAATCTGTTACGCTTACGAAAAGCGCCGTTGACGCTTCAAGCGAATTCCCGAAGAAAGGCACGAAATCCCGTGCGGCGGTTCGCGGGCACCACGATATTTCGTGACTTCGGGTTCTGCTGGCGGCAAACGGAGAGCCGGAGCGAGAATTTTCGGTGGCCTCGCGCGCTTCGGGGAGAACGGGGGAGCGTGATACGCTTCCGTTATCGTAATGCCTCGAACGGGTCACATTAATTGAGTTTATGAGCCGCAAGAACCGAGCAACGAAAAAATCGCAAATGGCTCCCCGCCCGCTGAAGTTGGGCAACTCTTCCGCAAAGGCCGAAGAACGCGTGCGCGTTTTGCTGGGAGTGAACAACGCGATCATCAACAAGTTAAGCCAGGACGACTTGTTGCGAACCGTGTGCACGACCGTCAGCAGTGTGCTGCCCTTCAATCGCTCCGCGATCACTTTATATGTTCCCGAACGGGATACGTTGCGCATCTTCGCTCAAAACGACGAGTCTCCTTCGGACTTCTTTTCCGTTGGTCGGGAACTCGATCGGCGGGATAGCCATGCGGGATGGGCGTTCGATCATCAACGTCCGTTAATCCGCAGGAACCTGGAGCGCGAGAGCGAATCCTCAACGGAACGTTTGCTGGCGCGTCAGGGAGTGCGCTCGATTTGCGTGGTTCCGCTGATCGCCGCGGGCCAAAGCATCGGAACTCTTAATCTGGCGAGCAACCGAGTCAATCAGTACTCGATCTCAGACGGAGAGCTGTTGCAGGAAGTGGCCAACCAGATCGCCCTAGCCGTGGAAAACATGAAAGCGTACGAGGAAATCCGCTCCCTGCATGCCCAGCTGGAGAAAGAGAACGTTTACTTGCGAGAAGAAATTCGGTCCGAGCATAACTTCCTGGAGATCGTTGGAAATAGCCCTCTGCTGCGGGAAGCGCTGGAACAAATCGAACGAGTGGCGCCACTGGACTCGACGGTTTTGGTTTATGGAGAGACCGGGACCGGCAAGGAGCTCATTGCCCGCGCCATTCATGACCGCAGCAGCCGCAAGACTCGGCCGCTCGTAAAACTTAATTGCAGCGCCATTTCCGCGGGACTGGTCGAAAGCGAGTTGTTCGGCCATATGAAGGGGGCCTTCACCGGTGCCCTGGATAGGCACATCGGCCGATTCGAACTGGCGGATGGTGGAACCCTCTTCCTCGATGAGGTCAGCGAATTGCCGCTGGAAACGCAAGTCAAGCTGCTGCGGGTGCTGCAGGAGCAGGAGTTTGAACCGGTTGGAAGTAACAAAACCATTAAGGTGAGCGTTCGAATTATTGCGGCCACTAACCGGAACCTCGAGGAATTGGTGACGGCAGGGCGCTTTCGATCCGATCTCTTTTATCGCCTGAACGTTTTTCCCCTTGAAGTTCCGCCACTTCGTCATCGAAGCTCCGACATACCGCTGCTGGTCAATCGATTCGTGGAGCGATTCTCGATCAAGTTTGGCCGAAAGATTGACGGGGTCGAAAAGGAGACGATGGAACTGCTGATGAATTACGGCTGGCCGGGCAACATTCGTGAGCTGCAAAATATTATCGAGCGCGCTGTCGTGCTGGCGGCAGGGCCTATCCTTTCTCTGGACCCTGCTTTTCTTCCAAAAACGGCAGCGCCGGGCAATTCCCCCCACAATCTCTCTTCCGAATCCCCAACGTCAATTCTCCACAGCGCGCAGGCCGGTTCACAATCCACCGAGACTTCTTTCCTGAGCCTGAAGCAGATGGAACGCAGCCACATCCTCGCGGCTCTGAAACGATCCTCAGGAAGGATCGGCGGACCGAGGGGAGCGGCGACAATTTTGCATCTTCACCCCAATACCCTGCGCAGCAGAATGACGAAACTACGCATCGATCGCAAGGGTTACGAAACCCCGTGACCGGCGTCCTCGCCCCCTAATAAGACTTTGTATTCTATTCAGGAATTGTGTCAGGCGCGCCGCCCGATGTGCGATGGCCGGTTCTAAACGCCTCACAACCATCAAACGCCTCGGACCACCATGCCACGCCTCGGGTTTCCGCTCGTACGAGATTTGGTTTGGGCCCTCATCCCGGCCAATCCATTTGTCTAGACGATTATTATCCAGACATATTCTTTCGGTCAGCGCCAGCCGAGTTCCGGGGCGACATATTTCAGGACGCTTTCCATCACGTGTGCGTTGTAGTCGACTCCGAGTGTGTTCGGGATGGTCATCAGCAAAGTATCTGCGGCGGCAATCGCCTCGTCCGCGGCGAGTTCTTTGACCAGTGCATTGGGTTCATTGACATAGGAGCGGCCAAAAACGGCACGCGTGTTCGCGTCGATGAAACCTATCTGATCGCGGTCGCGTTTCTCGTGTCCGAAATAGGAGATGTCGCGGTCGTCCACGAGCGGAAAGATACTTCGGCTGACTGACACACGCGGGGCGCGGCTGTGTCCGGCCATTTTCCAGGCGTCACGAAATGCCTCAATCTGCTTGCGCTGCTGGACGTGCAGCGGTTCGCCGCTCTCATCATCCTTAAGCGTCGAACTCTGAAGATTCATGCCGAGTTTTGCGGCCCACTTCGCGGTGGCGATCGAACCGGATCCCCACCAGATGCGATCTCGCAGGCCTGCCGAATACGGCTCGACCCGCAGCAGCCCGGGCGGATTCGAAAACATAGGCCGCGGGTTGGGCTCGGCGAAGCCTTCGCCCTTTAGCCGGTCAAGGAACTTCTCAGCATTGCGGCGTCCCATGTCCGCATCGCTCTCACCCTTCGCTGGCGTGTAGCCGAAGTGACGCCAGCCGTCAATCACCTGTTCCGGAGAGCCGCGACTGATGCCTAGCTGCAGGCGGCCGCCGGCGAGCAAGTCAGCTGCCCCGGCGTCTTCGGCCATGTAGGATGGGTTTTCGTAGCGCATGTCGATCACGGCCGTGCCGATCTCGATGGTCCGCGTGCGTGCGCCCACAGCGGCAAGCAGCGGAAACGGTGAACTGAGCTGGCGCGCGAAGTGGTGAACGCGAAAGAATGCACCGTCCGCGCCCAGTTTTTCCGCGGCAACAGCAAGCTCAACAGACTGAAGCAACGCGTCAGCCGCCGAGCGTACCTGCGAGTCCGGAGACTCGGTCCAATGCCCGAACGAGAGAAATCCAAGTTTTTTCGACATGTTTTAGGCCCTGCCCCGACGATTATCGCGTTTCATCCAGCATGTACACGATCATGAACTGTGACGCTTAAAAGGGACCATTGGCATTCTTCCACCGATTCTCAGGCGGAATAATAGAGAGAACATTCCAATGCTCCGCAATCTTACCGTTTTCGACTCGAAAGAGGTCGTAGTTCGCTGTCGGGGGCTGTGCCGCCCCAATTATGCACGCGCTTGCAATCGCGGTTGGAATAGCCCAGCAAAGGCTGGTCGCACATCGACAAATATCAAGAACCACAGAATCGCCACGAAGAGAGCAAGCGGCAACCCGCTCGGGGCCATCAAAGCGTGGAAGCAAATAATATTCACAATGACTGGCGCCAGGACGGCGAGCGCCAAAGGCACGAAGCGATTAGTCAAAAGAAGAGCTGCTGCAATCACCTGAACGCCGAAGATCACCGTCAGGTAATGCGAGACGAACAGCACGCCCATGAACTGTCCCGCCACGCCATCGGGAAGTGGAAGCGGAAGGAAATGCAGAAAGCCGTTCAGGCCGAAAACAAGGAAGATCACGCCTGCCAGGTAGCGTGCGATTGTGGAAGCGGTTCTCATAGGAGTTCTCCTTAGATTGGCGGCATAAAGCATGGCGCCAATTATATTGATGCCAATATATTGGATGGCGTATACTGGTGGAGGATTCAGGTTTTTTATGGCCAAACGCATTCAGCAGCCGGATCACGTCTGGCTTGTAATGATGAAGGCGATGCGTGCGCTGATGCGTTACGCCGCCGCGGGTATTGAAGACACCGGACTTGGCAACTCGGATTTTCGCGTGCTGGAAGTCCTGCTGCATAAGGGGCCAACGCCAGTCAACACGATAGGTCCGATCGTCGATCTGACCCCCGGTTCGATCAGTATCGCTGTCGATCGCCTTGTGGCGAAGGACCTGGTCACGCGGGTTGAGAGCGCCGAGGACCGACGCGTTCGAATCGTTGCCCTGACCCCAAGTGGCAAGGACCTCATCGTTTCGGCTTTTCGAAAGCATTCCGGTCAGATGAAGAGAGTGTTCTCCGAACTAGGTCCGAAGGAGCTTCGTGCGTTTGAAGTGGCGCTCAAAAAAATCGGTAAGCGCGCCGCTGCGCTGATGGAGTAAAGGGTTCGAGGGATTCAGCCATGAGTAACTTTGGATAGGTCGAGTCGTTTCAATCAATCGTTGCAATAACTGCCCGAAGCCTTGCCATCCTGCGGGAGAACCATGGGAAGGCAAGATTACACCAGATTGGCTTTTGACAAGATTCGATCCCCAACCGCCGATTCTTCCCCCGCAAGACGGATTTTTATTCCTCGACAAGACGAAGTTTCCAGCTTCCTTCGCCGCAGACATTCCTTACCATCCCATTTCGGCGAACTTACGTTATCTATATAGATAGTTAATGACTGAATGGCGGAGGATGCAGTCGTGTGCGAACTCCTCTCCATTTAAATTCCCTGCTAACAGGGAAAAATACAGGGAATCTAAACCTTGACCGCGATCCCTTAAGAGCCAAAGCTCGACCATTGAGGTATTTGCGTCGAAAATTGCGATTAGCCATGCAATCAGATCAGGGAATTAATTCACAACGAACAGGGTATTCTATTCCCTGATGCGGAGTTTTATGTAGCCATACTGATGCGATCGTCCAAGAGTCATCTAGCTGAAGGGAGCCGATCAAAGGTTCTGACCCAAAACTCCGCTCTTATTCACGCGAAGTACGATGAAGCGCCACACTGTGTTATAGACTGTTGGCTTAGACGACGCAGAAACATTCGAGTGGGGCCTATATGCATATCTTGGTCGTTGAAGAATGAAGTGAAATTATCCGAGCGCCATACGAAAGGGCCTGAGGGAATCCGAGGGATATTCCGTCAGCGTCGCGTCCACGGGCGAAAGAAGGATTTTTTTCGCATTTCCAACCAGAATTTTGACCTGCTGGTCCTGGACGTCATGTTGCCGGGTCGCGATGGCGTGGAAATTCTTACCGCATTGCGAAAACGGGACCTCGGCACTCCTGTATTTTCTCACATCAAAGGATTCGGTTGAAGATCGTGTGCGAGGTCTGGAAGCCGGAGCGGATGATTACATGGTGAAGCCGTTCGCGTTTTCGGAGTTAGTGGCTCGCATCAGGGCGTTAACTCGACGAGCCCATCGGGTCGATGCCGTTTCGCGCCTCACGTTGGCGGATCTGGAAATGGACGTTACTGGACATTCGGTAATTCGTGAAAACCGCGAGCTCGTATTAACGGCCAGAGAATTTGACTTGCTCGAATATTTACTTCGTCATCAGGGACGTGTTGTTTCGCGCGAAATGCTGGCGCGGGATGTGTGGAGGCCTGTTGGCTTTTCGATCTTCCGCCGAAGCAAGTAGAAGTGGTGGTACATCCGCAATCGAAGGTTCACGCCATGGTGGAATATACGGATGGCAGCGTGGTAGCGCAAATCTCAGCGACCGATATGCGGATGCCGATCCAAGACGCGCTGACCTATCCGGAACGCGCCGATGCGCCGGTGCCCCGGTTGAATTGGGTGGAAAGCGCGGAATGGAACTTCGAGGCTCCTGATTTTCAAAAATTTCCTCTGTTGAAACTCGCCTATCAGGCCCA